>DYJM01000234.1 GCA_020723125.1 Acidithiobacillus ferrivorans | reverse complement strand
CCCCGAACCAGGCGGCAAGACCAAGGATGATCAGCCCATCGCGCAAACGTTTATTCACGATCTCACCTTACACAGTACCGCGACATTCATGCCGCATTTGCAGGGCGAGATAAATCTCGCCATACACAGTACCGCGACATTCATGTCGCCCTGCAGATGCGAGATAAATCTCGTGGTACTAATCTCAGTTACCATCTCTCTGATTGATACAGCCATTGTTTGAGGGCGACGATGACCAATACGGTGGCGATGATATCAATCACAGACTCGGCCGCCAGTCCCAGCAGGGTGACGCCCACCCGTTCCGCTGGGATGACCAGCAGGCCCACGCGCATCAGCACGAAAATATTGATGGCGTGAGCCAGGATAATTGTAGCGGCGGCAGGGATTTCGGCGCGGCGATTGCGCCCGATCCAGCCAGCCAGCGCGCCGGCCAGCGCCAGTGAAAACACGCTCGCCAGGTAGAACTGGTTGGATAGCAGCAACGCCGACAGCCAGAAGCCCGCACCGCCCGCTGTCAGCCCGCTCATGGGTCCAAAGAAATAACCTGCCAGGATGGGCAAAATCATATTCAAGCTGACAATGGCCCCCGGCACCATCGGGTTGGGAATATACTGCACCAGCGGCGCGGTCGCCGGAATGAGCAGGGTAAAGATGATGATACCGAACCGTCGTTTAGTATCAAGTTTTATCGCTCACCTCCACAGATAGTATGGATTAAATTTATTATACCTTATAGTGTCCCTGGGGAGGTGCAATTTCAGCAATTCTCAATTTGCCTTGAAATCATCCTGAGGGCTTTAGCAAAACCTATCCGGCGCGCGCCGAATTGGAAACTTTCACTTGGTAATTCAGATTGTAACTTTTCCGGCTGGCTATGTTCTGCCAAATTCGGCGGGCTGGAAGCCCTGCCTCAGTACAAAAAAGCCCTTCGGGCTGTCCAGCCAGTCGGCTTTAGCCGACTTCCATGAACTAAGGCGGGGATTTATCCCGCCGATTATACCCAGCAAACAATCTGGCTGAACGGTTATTACATACTGAGAACTTTAGCGTAATCTATCCAGTATTGAATACGAGACGTTTAATTGTTAATTCAGATTGTAACTATTCAGGCTGGCTATTTTCTGCCAAGTTCGGCGGGCTGAAGCCCTGCCTCAGGCCATGGAAGCCCTTCGGGCTGCAATACGAGTCGGCTTTAGCCGACTTCCATGAACTAAGGCGGGGATTTATCCCGAATACAACCAGCAAACAAGCTGGCTATACGGTTATTTCATATTGAGAATCGCTGGCGCAATTTGCGGACGTGATGAGCGGGCGCGCCGTTCTCGGGCATCTTCCACTCCCCAAACAACCGCTGGGCTAAAGCCCTTGCTCAGTTCATGGAAGTCCTTCGGACTGACCGTCCAGCCCCGCAGGGGCTTCCATAAACTGAGGCGGGTATGTCCAATTCCCTGCCATTCGCTATGCCGTCGCGTTCCGCGCTTCGATCATCCTGCGCGTGGATGGGAACAGGAAATATGCCAGCAGCACCATA
>DYJM01000233.1 GCA_020723125.1 Acidithiobacillus ferrivorans | reverse complement strand
GGGCGCGTCGCGACGCGCCCCTACCATTTTCATTTCCGTTTCCGTTGGCGTGAGCCTTCACGAATTCAACCGACTGGACGAACATACCTCCGGAACCGCAGCAGGGGTCATAGACGCGGCCCTTGTAAGGGGCCAGCATCTCGACCAGGACACGGACAACGCAGCGGGGTGTGTAGAACTGGCCACCCTTCTTGCCTTCTGCACTGGCGAACTGAGAGAGAAAATACTCATAGACCCGGCCGAGAATATCCTTGGAACGGTTGGCCTTATCTCCCAGACCGATGTTGCCGACCATGTCGATGAGCTGACCGAGCCTCTGCTTGTCGAGACGGGGGTGGGCGTAGTCCTTGGGCAGCACGCCCTTGAGTGATGGGTTATCGCGCTCGATGGCGAGCATGGCGTCGTCGATGACCTTGCCGATGGTCGGCTGCTTGGCCTCGGATTTGAGCTTGGACCAGCGCGCCTCTTTGGGCACCCAAAATATGTTAACGGCCCGGTACTCGTCAGGGTCTTCCGGGTCGGCTCCCTGGGCTCTGTCCGCTTCGAGCTTCGCTCGCTGCTCTTCGAAGGCGTCTGAGATGTATTTGAGGAAGATCAAACCGAGTACGACGTGCTTGTACTCGGCGGCGTCCATGTTGGAGCGGAGCGCGTCGGCGGCACGCCAGAGCTCAGATTCGAAGCCGAGATTCGCGCCGTTGTTATTGCCTTTGGCCATTCAAATTTCCCCTTTGCACTATTGCGTACATTGCTTATGAAATGGTTCCTTGGCAGCCTAACGTTGCCACTGAGGCGCGGCTATCTGCCGTCGCCTCGAGTGGATGACTTGTTGGCTTGTCTTCCCTGTCATCGTCCGAAGCTTCCGCGAGGCAGAGAGGGCTCAACGCCCACCGTAATAAGTCATGCAGCGGCGGTCGGCATTAAAACAGGGTGCTTTGTTTATTTCCCCTTTTTCAGGAGGGGCGCTACGGCTTGTATAATCAGCCAGCTGAGCCTGCCAGACAATTTCGCCATTGAGAGCCACCTCCACGAATTGGCCGAGGGGATCAATGAGAAAGGTGTTCCCGTTCGGCAGACGGTGGGCTGCGCGAACAAAGTAATAAGGGCCGCCATGCCGCCAGTTTTGGGCGGGATAACTCCAGATAACTTTCTCCTGCTTCGGATCCCACTCAATCACGCGGCCTTTAATGGGCGCCGTTGAGCACGAGCACGTTGTTATTGGGCAGTAATTCCACTGAATGCATCGCCACCAAGGGCAACCGTTCCAACCCCCCATACGCCAAAGTTAAGAAGTATAATACATAGCACTATCCCCTTAACCAAATTCGACCGATTTCCATCAAATCCAACTTGAATAGGTTCGCCTAGGGCTTTCTTAACAATTAGCCATAAAATAAAAGAGAACACTGGTATTGTTATTATTGATAACCACCAATACTCTTTCAATATTTCCTTTATTTCCATAGTTGATTCCATGTCAGCCTCCCACTGATTAACTTGCCATTTTGCCCTGATAATGTGATAATAAACGGGTTTTCG
>DYJM01000232.1 GCA_020723125.1 Acidithiobacillus ferrivorans | reverse complement strand
CCCGGTCCATTCCGACGATTCACCCCCAGGCTCAGCTTCTGTTCGTCCAACGCCTTTTGAAAACTCGCCATCGAGGAGGCCGATTCAACGGCCCTCAACACTTTGCCCCGGTTCATACTCGCATTCTGGATGCCCAGAATACTCCCGACATGCATCCCCACCGTTTCCAGGCGCTGCCTGAGCCGGGTGTTCTCGGCATAAACGTCATCGTGGTTTTTCAGTCGGTTTTCTCGGGTATTCAGGGTTTCATGCCATTCTTGCAGTTCTGCCTCCTGTCCATTCAGCTGGCTTTCCTTGGCGCGGACCGCCTGTTCCCGCTGCACAATACGGGCCTTTTCCGACTGGACCGCGCTTTCCACCTTTGCCGCTATCGTATCCCGAATGTACTCCGCTACTTGCTGGTGATAATCCGCCAGGTCCTCCGGTGCGACTGTCAGGTTTTTCGATAACAGCTTTTTGGCCGAGACCAGCTGGGGCATCTCTCCCTGGATGTGCCCTGCCGTTTTCTGTTTCCGGGCGATGGCCACCTCCAGATCAGCCTGTTCCTGTTCCAGGGCCTTTATCTGCTTTTCCGCCTCCGCCTGGCGGCGTTCATAGGCTTTTAGCCGTTTCTGGACCTTTTCCACGTCGCCCCGACCCGCTTCCAGGTCTTCCTTGGCCTTGGCAGCCAGACGGGCGTTCTTCTCCCGTTTCTTTTCGGCTTCCTCGGCTTCCCGTTCGGCTTCCGTCCGGCGCTGCTCTGCAGCGGCTATCTCGGCAGGCAGATCCTCATGGAGCTGTTGCACCGAACGATGGATGATTTTTGACCAATCCTCATCGTCTTTCACCCGTTCCTGCTTCGCTTTCCCGCGCGTGATATTCAGCCCCTGCGCGGCCAGGACCTGGCCTGCAATATCCTGTAACTCGCTGGTGACCTCCCGGGTTACCGTCTTGGACAGCGGTACGCCGTCCAGGTCATATCCCGGCATCTGGAAATGGGCATGCGGTGCCGCCTCGTCGTTGTGTACCACCAACCCCGTCAGGGTCGTATTGAGCCGCTTGGCCAGCTGCTGCCCGACCGACAGATACATAGCCCGCTGGTCGGCTTTCGACAAGGCCTGAATGACCGCCTGGGCTTCGGTGCCAAACGTAATGATGCCCCCCATGGCAATGGCCGCATTGCTTTTCAGGATACGTTGGCAATGCCGTTGTGCCCGGCGTTCTGAGCAGGTCTGGCGCAGTGTGGTCGGAGTGGCCGGCGCGAGGATGATGTCGTTGTCTGCGGTGCGTTCCTGGTTCACGTATCCGGGGATCGCCTGCCGCAAGTCATGGCGGTTTTGCCCGATGGCTTTCGAGGCCGTTAATCGTCGGATACGGATGCTGACGGTCAGGCTCATGGCGATCTCCTACAGGGTATGGCTGACCGATTATAGCAGGGTATCCGAAAACGAACATAACCTACTAAGCGATAACCTTACAATTCGCTGTAAGCTCTTGTTCGGTTTTCGCTTAGCAGGCAAAGGGGCAAGCCCCTTTTGAAACCCCGATGAGCGGCGGCTTTA
>DYJM01000072.1 GCA_020723125.1 Acidithiobacillus ferrivorans | reverse complement strand
TCAAGACCACACCAAACTTTCTATAGCCTCATGTAAGCACCAAAAACCAAAGGCCCCGCCGGAAACCGGCGGGGCCTTTGCACATCCAGTACGACGATAAAATTATTTCATCATCGCCTTTTTGAACATGCGCTCTACCTTCTCATTGGCTTCTTCAGCCTTCTGGTTGGCAGCATTGGCAGTGCTCATGGCCTGATCAGCCGTGCTCTGCGCGGCGTTAGCCTTGCTCAAAGCGTCAGTAGCAGTGCTCTGTGCGGCATTGGCCTTGGCAAGAGCCTCGTTGGCGGTGGACTGCGCGGCATCAGCCTTGGCAGAAACTTTAGCGAGGTCAGAACTGGTAGCGCAACCGGCCAGGCCCAAGGGCAAAATCAGCGCAGTCACTTTCAAAGCTGTGGTAAACTTGCTCATAGCAGTCTCCTTTGTTGGGTTGGAAAACGAGCAGATGAATCATAACCAAAAAAATAACCATACGCCAGCATCCACGTCTCAATGGGTACCATTATTTTTCAATTTATCTGACAATAAAGGCAGCACACCACCACGCACAAGCTCGGCTGCAATCGCAACCAATTGTTTTTAATAAAACTAATTTATCTCCTTGATTTTTTCCAGATTTTTTATAGAATGTTGTTCCTTTTCATGATTTGAGAACAATACCCGTCTGTGTTTCGACTGGGAACCGGCTCCAGAATGCCAGCTCAAAGCGGGAGAACCCTATGATCAAAAGTCTGTCTGCAGGAATGGGCGTTGCCCTGGTGGCTTTATTATTACCGAATGCGCTGGCATTCAATTCTTCAGGATTGCCAGCCGGGATGCTCACTCAACTCACTCCGCAAACAGCCATTGTCGTGAACCCTTCTCGATCTGGTTCCCTGGAAAAAACCAGTGATCAAGGTAGTAACACCCGCAATGAATCTACTACTGGACAAGATGATGGCGCCCTCATCATTTACCATCAAGTTTTTTATTTGCGCCGGGTTACGGCATATAATGCTTTACCCAGCCAGACCAACAGCAATCCTGGCATGTCAGCCTGCGGACCCACCCGGCCTGATCAGATCGCCCTGTCACCCGATCTTTTCTTTCGCAGCAATGGCAGCAATCGCTGTGGAGAACAAATCAACATCGTTCTCTCTTCGGGAAAAATCATTCATGGCATCGTATGGGACACCATGAATCCCCGTTACCACATGGCTGCCGATATTCTGATGGGCAGCGTCCAGCAAGCCATGGACTTTGGTGTTCGCAAAGCCCGCTTGCGTTTTGTGCATTCCAGCAAACCCAGTACCAGCGGCATCTGAACACTTCCGTTCAGGCCGGCCCCGCAGCCATCATGGCCTCAATGTCTGCCACTTTTTTAGGGACATTTTGCGAAAGAATCTCGGGGTCGGCCGCTGTTACCAGCACATCGTCTTCGATCCGAATGCCGATTCCCCGCCACCTTTCCGGTACCGAAAGATTCGCTGGAGCAAAGTACAGACCCGGCTCTACCGTCAATACCATTCCCGGTTCCAGTTTGCGCGAGGTCTTGTCTTTATTGCGATAATGTCCCACATCGTGCACGTCCAGGCCCAACCAGTGACCGGTACCATGCATATAAAAAGCTTTGTAGGCTCCCTGCTCAATCAGGTCATCACGACTGCCTGAGAGGATTTTCAGATCACGCAGGCCATCTACCAAAACCTTGACCGCCTCATCATGATAATCAGAGACTGGCCTCCCAGCCTGCACCGCAGCAATTCCAGCCTCCTGAGCAGCCAGGACGATTTCGTAGATTTCCCGCTGGGCAGGACTATACACGCCATTCACCGGGAAAGTACGGGTAATATCCCCCGCATATCCGGCAACTTCTGCCCCGGCATCAATCAGAACCAGATCGCCGTCGCGTAATTCCGCATTATTTTCCGTGTAGTGAAGAATACAGGCATTTTCACCGCCGCCGACAATACTGGGATAGGCCACACTCGGTGAACCCAGGCGCCGAAAAACATGTTCAATTTCCGAACACAGGGCATATTCCATCATTCCCGGCCGACACTGGCGCATGGCATGACGATGTCCGGCTCCACTGATGCCGACAGCGGCCCGCATGCACTCCAGTTCGGCAGGATCCTTGAATAGACGCATTTCATGAACCAGACCACCGACATCCACTACTTCCTGCGGATAACGAATACCCTGACGAATCTTGCTTTTCGCCAGATTTCGCCAATGCATGACTCTGGCGTCAAAATCACTGTTTTGTCCCATGGGATAAAACAGAAGCTCCCGGCCTTCCAGAAGCGCCGGTATTTGCTCATTCAGGTCATGAATGGAATAACAGCGATCCACCTGGCATTGGGCCAGCGCCCCCTCCAGACCCGCCCTGCGCCCATCCCAGGTTTCCCGAGCCGGATCACGAGGACGACAGAACAGAATTTGCTCTCCCTCAGAATGTCCAGGAATCAGGACGAGGACGGCCTCAGGCTCCGCAAATCCGGTGAGGTATAAAAAGTCGCTGTCGCCGCGAAACGGATATTGCACATCACTATTACGCTGTTTGGGGACAGCCGTAGGAATAATGGCAACGGCAGAGTCATGCATTTTCTGCATGAGCTGACGGCGTCGGAATGGATAATCGGGAGTAGGTAAATCAAGTATGGGCATAAGGCAGGCCTCCTATGCCCCTATTATCACATAAATAACCCTGAAAACGACAGTTGGCCTGAAGGCTTTGCCGCACCAACCTGGATTTTAGTGCATCGCCGCTTCAACCTGTTTGAGAAAGGCCCAATCCTCCCAGCGCCAACACGACAAGTCCGAATTTAACAGAATGACCCAACGATGTTTTCATGGTGTCCCTCCTCCTGTAAATCAAAAATAAACCATATATATCAGTATATTATGTGACAGATTGACGAGTATACAGTCGCTACCGTAACGACTCCTTGAAGATTTTGCAAGCCATGAAAACCCGTTGGGGAAAATCTCTCTAACGTCCATTGCGACTCGCGCCACCCCGGAGAATGAAAGAAAATGGTTCCATTTCTTTCGCATTAAGATCCTGAAAAAGCATCATCCATAGCATCACCCAGGCGCAGTACCGAAGTGATTTGGAAGGTGCCGGGAGCCTGCAACTGATCTCCACGCGGAGTGATCGCGCCCTTAAAGCCCAGTTTGACCGCTTCGCGAATACGTCCCTGGGCATCGGCTACGGGTCGCACCTCTCCCGCCAGACCCAGTTCTCCAAACACCACTCGTCTTCCCGTCAACGCCTTGTTGCGAAAACTACTCAACAAGGCCAATGCCACAGCCAGATCGGCGGCGGGTTCATTGACCCGGATTCCCCCGGCAACATTCACAAATACGTCCTGATCAAAAAACATGCTGTCCCCATGCCGATGCAATACCGCCAGCAACAAAGACAGGCGATTGGGATCCAAGCCAATGGCGACGCGGCGGGGATTAGCCAATGGGCTGGGGGTCACCAGTGCCTGCACCTCGACGAGCAGCGGCCGTGTACCCTCCTGCGTTGCCAGCACCACACTGCCGGGTACCGGTTTTTCATGCTGGGAGAGAAACAACTGCGAAGGATTGGCCACCTCACTCAATCCGGCTTCCTGCATCTGGAATACGCCCAACTCATTGGCTGCACCAAAACGATTTTTGATGGCGCGCACAATCCGGTAGGGGCTGCCAGCTTCTCCCTCAAAATACAGCACCGTATCGACCATGTGTTCGAGAACACGCGGACCGGCAATTGCGCCTTCCTTGGTCACATGCCCAACCAGCCAGACGGTGCTTGCACTGGCCTTGGCAAAACGCACCAGACGGGCAGCACATTCACGCACCTGGGCTACAGATCCGGGTGCCGACTGCAGGCTATCCGTATACAAGGTCTGTATGGAATCAATCAGCAACAAATCGGGGTTTTCAGCCTGCAGTAGTGCTTCGATGGCTTCCAGATGGTTTTCAGCCAAAACCCGCACCGGACTTTTCCCGAGGCTCAAACGCTGGGCGCGCATGGCCACCTGAGCCGCCGATTCTTCACCCGTCACATAGAGCACTTTGCTACTCAGACTGAGGTGATGGGCCGTCTGGAGAAGCAGGGTCGATTTGCCGATTCCGGGTTCACCCCCCAGCAAAATAGCCGCGCCGGGCACTTGCCCACCGCCCAGTACCCGATCCAGCTCTGACAACCCGGTCGTTCTTCGGCCAACATCTTCCAAAGGTACCGCATGGAGAAACTGGGGCGGACTCGCATTGGCAAAAGCGGTCTGCGAGCGCGGACTGTTTTTTTCGACACGCTGTTCCACAAAGCTGTTCCAGGCCCCGCAATCCGGACAGCGGCCCAGCCATTTGCTGCTGCTGCTCCCGCAATCCTGGCACACGAATACATTTTTATCGCGACTCATGCCCGCAGCCTCCTGGGAACGCGCATCTGGATGCGGCAACTCATTTCATAAGGGATGGTATCCAGCTGCTGAGCGAGCGTCTCCAGAGTAGGTCCTTCGCCACCCATCAGCGTCACCTTGCTGCCGATGTCTGCCTGAATATGGGTAATATCTACAAACAGCATATCCATACTGACCCGCGCCAGAGTACGGGTTTCCTGACCGGCCACCCTGATGGCAGCACCTGATCCCAACTGACGCGGATAGCCATCGCCATAACCTGCTGCGACAACCCCCACCCGACAGGCTTCTGGTGCCTGCCAGGTGGCGCCATAACCCAGCCAGTCGCCGGCCTGAAGATGGCGCGTCGCGACGATTTCACTTTGCCAGGAAAGCACCGGTTGCAGGCCCAGATCCACACCATTTTTACCGGTGAAGGGCGATAATCCGTACAGCATCAAACCCGGGCGCACCCAATATTGCTGGGCCGCAGGCAGACTCAGAACAGCCCCGGAATTGGCCAGACTATGCTGGCCCAGCGTGCGACCTGCATACGCTTTGACCATGCGTTCAAATACCGCTATCTGTTGATCATTGAATGGATCTTGCGGGCAATCAGAACGCGCCAGATGGCTCATCAGGCCCAGCACCTGCCAGTGCGGATAGAGCTGCAGTTTTGCAAAAACTTCCCCCAATCGTTCCGGGGCAAAGCCCAGACGGTGCATGCCCGTATCCACCTTGATGAAAATTTGCAGAGCATGATGCGGGACCTGGCTTTCGAGCCAGGCCAGTTGGCGATCTTCATGAATGACCAGCCAGTAAGCGCGTTCGGTGGCGAGCAGTACTTCATCCGCTGTAAAAGGACCGCCCAACAGACAAATGGGCTTGTTCAATGCCAAAGCGTGCAGCGTTTCGGCTTCTTCCAGAGAGGCCACGGCAAAAGCATCCACACCGGCGGCGGCCAGAACCGGAGCACAAACACGCAGATCATGACCATAGGCGTTGGCCTTGACCGCCGCCATGATTCTGGCCTGAGGCGCATGATTACGAGCCACATGAAGATTATGGCACAAGGCTGAAGGAGAAATTTCGGCGATGATGGGGCGGGTCATCTAGTGACCGTATTCGCCGCCCGTTGGCGCATAATTTTCGAAGCGGGTATATTCACCGAAAAAGCTCATCCGCACAGTTCCGATGGGACCATTGCGCTGCTTGCCGATAATGACTTCGGCAATGCCTTTTACCTCTTCATTATCCTTGTTGTACACCTCGTCCCGATACAAAAACAGGATCAGATCGGCGTCCTGTTCGATGGCCCCGGACTCGCGCAGGTCCGACATTTGTGGACGCTTTTCAGTACGGTTTTCCAGACTACGATTGAGCTGGGACAAGGCGATTACCGGAATGGACAACTCCTTGGCAAGGGCTTTCAATGAACGACTGATTTCGGAAATTTCGGCCACCCGGTTATCGCCTCTACCCGGAACCTGCATGAGCTGCAGATAATCGACCACAATCAAATCCAGGCCCTGTTCGCGCTTCAGACGGCGTGCCCGGGAACGCAGGTCGGCAGGCGACAAGGCCGCAGAATCATCGGCAAAAAGTGGGGCGCTGCCCAATTCGCCAATGGCATGGGCCAGTCGTGGCCAATCATCATTTCCCAGAGTGCCGTTACGCAGACGGTGCTGATCGACCCGACCCCGTGATGACAAGGCCCGCAAAACAATTTCGTCCGTCGGCATTTCCATGCTGAACACCAGCACATTTTTACCTTCAACGCAGGCAACGTGCTCGGCTACATTCATGGCAAAGGATGTTTTTCCCATACTGGGACGACCTGCCACAATCACCAGTTGGCCCGGATGCAAACCCGAAGTTTTTTCATCCAGATCAGCAAAACCCGTAGGCAGACCGGTAACCCCTTTTTTGTCACGGGCGACCGCCTCAATACGATCAATCACGGCGGGCAAGACTTCATTCAACTGTTTAAAGGCTTTGCCTGAGCGCTGCTGTCCTTCTGCCAGTTGGAAAACCCGACTTTCGGCTTCATCCAGAAGCATCCGCGCTTCGCGCCCGTCAGGCCGGTAAGCCAACTCGGCAATTTCCCGGCCTACCCTAATCAGTTGGCGCAGGGTGGCCCGCTCACGCACAATGCGGGCATAAGCCAGCACATTGGCTGCAGAGGGCGTTTCATTGGCCAGCAGGAGCAAATACTGCACACCGCCGGCATCAGCGAGATGCTCATGATCCTGCAGGGTTTCTGACACCGTGACCGCATCCACGACACGACCGGCGTTAAGCATGCTACTGATCGTCTCAAAGATCAGACGATGCCGACGCTCATAAAAATCTTCTGCGGCGACCACTTCCATGACCTGATCCGCAGATTCCGGGTCAATCAGCAAGGCGCCGATCACCGATTGCTCGGCCTCAATGGAATGCGGCGGAGCTTTCACCCCGCCGCCGTAGTCATCCTCTTCGTACAAGGTCGCGTCTCAGCGTGCCCGGTAATCAGGCACGCTCGACAAAAACCATGACATCCAGCTCGACTTCAGGGTGCAGATGTATACGGGCGGGGAATTCACCAATCCGCTTGATGGGGCCATCTACCAGACGAATTTCGGTATGCGCCACTTCGTGACCCTGAGACTTGAGGGCTGCGCTGATATCACGCAAACCCACAGAACCGAACAGACGGCCGTCTTCACCCGCCTGCAGGGCAATTTTCACAACGGCATCAGCCAGAGCGGCGGCACGCTGCTGGGCGGCCTGCAGGCGTTCCATTTCGACCTGCTCCAAAGCCGCCTTGCGCGCGGCAAATTCTTCCAGATTCCGTTGATTGGCGACTACGGCCTTGCCCTGGGGCACCAAAAAGTTGCGGCCATAACCGGGTTTGACGTCGACGACATCACCCAGGCGACCCAGTTTGTTAATACGTTCCAGCAAAATCACTTTCATGTTCAATTCCTCCCAAAAATCCTTGCAAAACGCTCCTCAGGAACGTGGTCTCAATAGTCTTTGCCGCAGGTGAAACACCCTGTCCAGAATTCCCAGCACACTCAGCACCAACAGCAACTGTGACAACAAAATCAGGGCAATATACAACCCCACCAGGGCCATGCTGGGCCAGCCTTTGGCAGCAAACCACAAATGCACAAAGCTCAAGCCCTGTAGGAGGTACCAGGTCCCGACCAGCACTGCCAGATTTTGCAGTGGCCAGGCCAATGCCCCGTGGAGCAGGCTGATGCCCAGCAAAACAGCCACCAGCAGCCAGATCAGCACGTCCGGCAATTCCAGGCTGCCATAAACCCGCTGCGGCCGGTCCAGACCTTGATATCGCTCGTACCAACGACTGGCCAGCAATGCCGCAAGGGTCCATAGCAAAACCAAACCCGCTGCCACGAAACCGGGCAACAAGGGGGCCATATGCAAAACTGCCGCCATCTGCCCCTTGCTGATATCCTTGTTCAGGGGTTTCAGCGTCTGCGTCATCTGGGTCTGCCAGAAATCCGGCCCGCCCCCCTGCGGGACTACCCACAACATCAGCACCAGGGTCAGCAGTGACAAGCCAATCAACACCCAGACCACACCATTCCACTGTGTGTCCCAATGCAGCCCCTCACCCAACAGTCGCCCCGGCAACCAGGCCACCAGTGCAAATAGCACCCCGAACCAGGGGTTAAAGGTAAAGAGCATACTGGCGATACCGGCGATGACCAGCACTTCCAGACTTTCCTTGCGTCCTGCCTGTAAAGTGACCAGAGCCACCAAAGCCACACAGTTCAAGAAGAGGGGTGCAGCCAGAAAGGGTACCAACCCGGCCAGACTGAACAGGACAGCAATACTTAAACCGGCTTGCCAGCGTCCGCTGAGAAACCAGCGCAGAACTCCGCCCTGTGGCTGCGCCGTCACCGCTCCGTCAGCGCCTTAACGCACGACGTAAGGTAACAGGGCCAGAAAGCGCGCACGCTTGATGGCTGTGGTCAACTGCCGCTGATACAAATTACTGGTGCCCGTGATCCGGCTGGGGACAATTTTACCGGTCTCGCCCACATAAGCCTGCAGGGTTTTCAGATCCTTGTAGTCAATTTCCTTGACGCCTTCTGCCTTGAAACGACAGAACTTGCGACGCCGGGCAAAATTTCCGCCGCCACGTTTATCACCGTCACCGTCCCGATCTCTATCCCGATTAAATGCCATCTTGTCTGCTCCTTAAGAATCAGGCCGTTACAACGGCTTCATTATCACTGTGAATGGATTCGCTTTCGCCTTCTTCGCTGTCGGTTTCGACGCGTTCCCGACGATCATTTTCGTCTCGGGCCAGGAAAGAGGCTTCGGTGATCGCTTCTTTACGCGCCAGAATCAGATGCCGCAGTACCGCATCATTAAAGCGGAAGGCATCTTCCACTTCGGCCAGGGCAGCAGCGCTGCATTCCACATTCATCAGCACATAATGAGCCTTATGAGCCTTTTTGATAGGATAAGCCAGTTGCCGACGACCCCAATCCTCCAGGCGATGGAAACGACCGCCATCGCCTTCGATCATGCCGCGATAGCGTTCAATCATCTGGGGGACTTGTTCACTCTGATCAGGATGGACCAGAAACACGATTTCATAATGACGCAAACGTTGCTCCTTATGGTTCACTGCGGAGTCCGGACGCCCATCGCCCGAACAAGGAGTAAAAAATGGTGAGGGCGTATTCTAATACGCGACGCGGGAAAAACAAGAGCTTAACAGGATAATTCGGTGATTTCGCGCATACAGCGGGCACGCTCAGGGGCCGACAGGGGAATTCCGGCGTCTCCAGCAAGAGCGGCAAGCGTGTTGGTCCCGGTCTGCATTCCCTGATTTTGCAGGTGCTCAATGGCTGCATGGGCAGCATCAGGATCATTGCAAACCAGGAGCAGATCCGCACCCGCAGCCTGTGCCGCATCCACCCTTGCAGCCATGTCTCCCGCCACATGGGCACCCACCATGCTCAAATCGTCACTGACAATAACACCTGTGAAACCCATTGCTCCACGCAACACGCCGTTAAGCCAACGCGATGAAAATCCGGCGGGCTGTTCGGGGTCTATTTGCGGATACAGACAATGGGCCGGCATGATCGCCGGAATGGCTGCCTGAATCATAGAGCGGAAAGGCTGCAAGTCTTCCTCGATGGCGACAAGTGGTCGATCATCGCGAGGCAAAGTCAGATGCGAGTCGGCTGCCACAGCACCATGGCCAGGAAAATGCTTGGCCACTCCCTGCAGACCGGAATCAGACATCCCCTGCCAAAGACGCGCCGCAATGGCACCTACCCAATCTGGATTACGGTGAATGGCGCGATCACCAATCACCCGGGAAATACCGCGATCCAGATCGACACAAGGCGTGAAGCTGAAATCCACGCCGATTTCCCGCAATTCAGTGGCCAGCAGACGCCCCCAGTCATAAGCCAGGGATTGCGCCGCCTCCAGACCCAGAGCTTCGGCCTTTTGACCCAGCCTGGCCATGGGTGGAAAGCGTGTCACGCCCTTTTTGAGACGTTGCACCCGACCACCTTCCTGGTCGATGCCAATCAGGAGTGGGGGACTGCGCAGCGCATGAATTTCCTGGCAAAGCGCCTGCACCTGTTGCGCATCTTCACAGTTACGGGCGAACAGGATGACGCCACCCACTGCCGGCTGGCGGAGCAGCTCGCACTCTTCGGGGGTTGGCCACAGACCCGCAATATCCACCATCAAGGGACCACGCAAGAGCAATCGCGGTTCAGCGGGGCAAGGCATCTGGGCTGGCCTCCACAGTCGGGTCGGTTTTTGCTGCGGATGAAGCCTGAGCGGCTGCCTTACTCCCCTCCTTGTCCACATCCTCCTGCTGGACCAATTCCATATCCGGCGAC
>DYJM01000231.1 GCA_020723125.1 Acidithiobacillus ferrivorans | reverse complement strand
AAGACCTCCGGCCATTCGCTGGGGGCACGATTGGATGTCAGCAAGATGCTGCCCTTTTCGTAGCGTTCGTTGATGATGTCGTACAGGTCTTCCGGCCCAGGCGGTTGGATGGGTTTGATGCCGAAGTCATCCAGGATGAGTAAATCGGGGCGCAGGTAGCTGGCAAAGCGGCGGTCATAACTGCCGTCTGCGCGGCCACCGTTGAGATGGGAGAGCATTTTCTGGACACTCACAAATAACACATCGAAACCCTGCCGTGCCGCTTCCTGGGCAAGGGCCTGGCTGAGATGAGTCTTCCCCACCCCGGTCGGGCCGCATAACAGCAGGTTGCGTTTTTCGCGGATGTAGTCGCACTCTGCCAGGTGCAGGATTTGCTGGCGGTTGATGGCCGGGTTGAAGGTGAAGTCGAAGCCTTCGAGGGTTTTGGCCGCATTCAGGGTGGCCCGGCGTAGGCGCAGGGTAAGTTGCTTCTGGCTGCGGCGCTCGATTTCGTCTTCGAGCAGGCGGCTGAGGAATTCGATGTGGCTCCACTGGCTATCGATGGCCTGGCGGTGGCGGGTTTCAAGAGTTTCGAGTACGCCCGAAAGGCGCAGTTGGCGCAGCTGCCCGGCGAGTTGGTGTTTCAGTTCCATGCGTCCACCTCCGCCAGTGCGCCCACCAACTCTTCTGTGCGGCGGGCAAAGGTTTTTGCCGGGGGCAGCTCCACCGGGATGGGAACAGGTTGTTGCTCAAGGCCTTGTGTGAGGATCCTTTTCACGGTTTTATAGCCAGGGTCGCCAAAGGTCAGGGCGCGCTGGCAGGCGGCTTCCAGCCGCTCGTCGCCAAAGCGATTGCGCAAGCGTAACAGCCGTCCAGCGGAAGGCAGGCGTTCCATGACCGGCTCGGAGAGAATATCTTCGATGACCTGGACCGTTCCGGAGCCGATAGTGCGGGCTTCTTGCAGGCAGGTTTCCCGATCGAGCAATAGACCGGGCAGCTTTTCTGGCGGCAGGTGAGCGGGGTGGGTGCGGCGTTCCCCAGGTTTGGTCCGCGCTCTTTCAGCCGTTCCCAGATGGCGGTGGTTTCCACTTCGGCCTTTACCAGCGGCTCAACGACAGAGCGGTAGTTTTCTACCGAGGATGTGTTTTGCGGCGGGCTCTTTTCGGGCAGAGTTTTGACTAGCAGGCTGCGCAGGGTCTCCAGGTCTGGCATTGCGCCCGCAAGCAGTCCGTGCGTTTCAGCCCAGTGGCGATAGCGTTGCGCAGTCTGCCGGGCGATGCCCATATCCCGGCTGATCTGCCGGTTGCTGGCTCCGGCGCGCAACTGGATGAGAATTTCTCGGACGTCCATAAGTTTTTTGCTCCTGTTCGGCATGATCCTCTCCGGCATTTTTGCCGTGAGGATACCGGATTTTGAGGAGCCTCCCTATTCGCAGGGTGGTAAACTTTGGCCGCAAATGGATGGTAACGTTTGGGTGAAAACAGGCGGTAACGTTGGGGCGAAAAATGACATCAAGACAAATACTCGATCAACTCAGGCAAAAGATTTTATCGGAAAACTTGCAAA
>DYJM01000230.1 GCA_020723125.1 Acidithiobacillus ferrivorans | reverse complement strand
CTAAACTTGGCGAACGTCAACTGCATCCCGGCGATGAGGTCATTACCGTGGCGGCCGGCTTCCCCACCACGGTCAACCCTATTGTGCAAAATGGTCTGATACCGGTCTTTCTGGATGTCACTTTGCCCACTTATAACGTAGACGTGCGCTACCTGGAAGAAGCGGTAAGCTCTCGATCCCGCGCCATCATGTTGCCCCACACCTTGGGCAACCCTTTCGACCTGGAAGCGGTGATGTCGGTGGCTAAAGCGCATAATCTGTGGGTGATTGAGGACAACTGCGACGCCCTGGGGTCTACTTATAAGGGGCAACTGACCGGCACCTTTGGCGACCTGGCCACGGTTAGTTTCTATCCGGCTCATCACATTACCATGGGCGAAGGCGGAGCGGTGCTTACGAACCGCCCGTTGTTGAAGAAACTGGTAGAGTCCTTCCGGGATTGGGGACGAGATTGCTGGTGTGCGCCGGGCAAGGACAATACCTGCGGCAAACGTTTCGAATGGCAGTTGGGTGACCTGCCCTATGGATATGACCACAAATATACCTACTCCCATATTGGCTACAATTTGAAACTGACCGACATGCAAGCTGCCGTGGGGGTGGCCCAACTGAAAAAATTACCTGCCTTTATCGAGATCCGTAAACGCAATTGGCAACTATTATACGAGCGCCTGAAGCCGTATGAGGAGTTTTTGATTTTGCCGGAAGCAACGCCGAACAGCGATCCTAGTTGGTTTGGCTTTTTGCTCACCGTGCGTGAAGACGCTCCTTTCTCTCGTAATCAGATCATACAATTCTTGGAAAGCCATAAGATCGGTACCCGTCTGCTCTTTGGCGGTAATTTGATTCGTCAACCTGCCTATCAGAATGTGCCCTATCGGGTGGTGGGTCATCTTACCAATACTGATGTGGTGATGAATCGGACTTTTTGGATTGGTGTTTATCCTGGGCTGACAGAAGAGATGATCGGATATGTGGTCGACATGTTTGGCAAGTTCATCCAAGAACGACTTTCCCACAAGGAGTGGAGTACTTTATGAAATGGTTGATTACCGGAGGATGCGGTTTTGTCGGTACCAATCTGGCTGATGCGCTGCTGGGTCAGGGAAATGAAGTCGTGATCCTGGATAATCTCAGCCGGGTCGGATCGCGCGAAAACCTGGCGTGGCTACGACAACGCCATGGGACTGACTGGCGCTTCGTCGAGGAGGACATCCGCAACGCCGAAGCTGTAGCCAATCTAGTCAGAGAGTTTCGGCCCGATGCGCTGGCCCACCTGGCGGGCCAGGTCGCCATGACCACTAGCCTGCAGAACCCACGGCTGGACTTTGAGATCAACGCCTTGGGCTCACTGAACGTACTGGAGGCAGTGCGCTTGCACTCCCCGGAGACGATTGTGCTCTACTCATCGACCAACAAAGTCTATGGCGACCTGGCCTGGGTGCGCTATGAGGAAACCGAGACCCGCTATATAACACCCGATTTACCAAACGGTTTCAATGAGGGCACTCCCCTGGACTTCCACAGCCCCTATGGCTGCTCCAAAGGCGCAGCAGACCAATA
>DYJM01000071.1 GCA_020723125.1 Acidithiobacillus ferrivorans | reverse complement strand
GGCGGAATTGGGCAAAGAGGGAATAGTCCGGCAAAAGCAGGAGGCGATTTATCGCCGGGCGGAATTGGGCAAAGATGGAATAGTCTGGCAAAAACAGGAGCATTTTATCGGCCATGTCCGCCCGGATGTAAACATCCGGGCTATTGAGCGGCGCCGGACGAGTCCGGCTAAGCATTGTTGACTTGCATTTCGCGCCACCAATCATCGGCGCGGGTCACATATTGCGCCTGGGATTCGCGCACCATTTGAACTATGCCATCATCGGAGCGTTCCAGGATGCGCAGGATGTTATTTTCAGCGTGGTGTTTTTTCTGGTTTTCAACATAGGCAATGTAATTGGGCAGGCGTTTGCCATCAAACGAAAAGACACCATATTCCTCCTGCCAGAAAAAGGGCGTTTCGCTCAGGCCTGACTTGTTGAATTTGGTGGAGGCCACCCCTTTAACCTGCCCAATAAAGGTCGCCACTGCAATTTTGGGCGGGATGGAGGCAACCATGTGAACATGGTCAGCGGTTCCGTTCAGGGCAAAGAGGGTCGCTCCCAGCCCGATGGCTTTGCTGCGCAAAAATCCGTAAATGACGGGTTCCACTTTGGGGGTCAGGAGCGGTTCGCGGTTTTTGGTCGTCCAGACGATATGGTAGAACAATTGTGAATAGGGCATGGATGTTTCCTTCCTGCGCCGGGTTTACACGCACCTGGCGGTGGTGCGGGTGTCCGGCGCTGTTCTATAGCCAAGGGGTTTACGCGTGCCATGAAATGGTATCCCCGGCGGGCGATTCGGCAAAGGTGTTTTTTGCGGTTAATCCGCCCGGACGTAAACATCCGGGCTACTCAACATCGCCGGATGAATCCGGCTCAGCCTCCCCGCCTGTCTGGTATTTTCTCAGCCAGGCCTCCATCTCATCAGCAGTTTGGATGGGGAGTATCATCCGTACCGAGCCGCGCAGGCGCAGGCGGGCATCGGCGTCTTTTACGTCAATGTTACGCCCATCAATCGTATCAATCAGGCCGAGAGAGCGCAGGCGACGTAACAAGCCTTCGTATTGTCCCATTGGGAGGTCGCGTTCTTTGCCCGTGATGGTACGGTACTCCTCGCGTACTTCGCCAATCGTCACCACCGGATCACTGGTCAGGCTGAGATGTTCGAGTCTCTCCTCGTAGAGTTTGCGCAGGACAAGGATCATCAGGCTTTCGTCCAGTTTGTAACGGGCGCGCGTGTAGCTGTACTGTGAAACCACCTGAAAGATGCGGTGATAGTCGTCGTGGAGCAGGTTGAAACCCGCCAGCGAGAGCAGTCCCTCGAAAACTGCACGATGGCGATAGACGAAGTAATAATCATCTTTGTCGGTGTCTACGTCCTGGTAAAGAAAAGTCTGCCCAAGCAGGCGGTTGACCACCCGGGGCACATCACGGCGTGATTTTTCGGGGATTTCGGTTAACAAACTATCGGTAGAGAATGCCATACGCAATTTTTTCCATGGAACAGCCCGGTTTACCGGGCGCTACTTCGTAGCCGGGGGATTCATCCCCCGGCACAACCGGTGAAATGACGAACGCGCCATCACAACCGCACCAAATCGAACGCTGCCACCTTGTATTCGCCAACCACCACCGGTTCGCCATCCGTCCGTTCCAACCCGTATGCCACATCGGGATGATGGGCGTATGCAATGATGGTGGTCAGCCAATGCAGATCGTGGCGCACGTCGGCGGGGATTTCGGCCAGGGACAGGCGCTTGTGACCATTGAAAAAGCCAATGACTTTGCGATTGACTTTATCGGGCGAGAAGGCCTGGGTCACATCTTGCATGGTGACAGCGCGCAGGTTGAGCAGGTCATCTGGACTTAGAACCGGTACGATGATGTTATCTGGGGTAAATGGAGCACGGCGCTGGGGCGGGGTATAAAAACTATGGCTGTCGGGAACGGCGACTGGCGAACCGAGAAAACCGGGGGCATCATCAGGCAGTTCGGTCAGCCCGGCCTCGCGCAGGGACGCAATGCCTTTGGCCAGGGAAACCAGTTTATCTTTGAAACTGCCATCGGCGCTGCCGAGTTGGTAACGCACCTGCCGCAGGGAGGTGCGCAGGTATTGGGCATGGCGGCTGTCAATGTCGCTCAGGAGCGGGTCCAGCCCCTCAAGCTGGTGAACGATAAACTGCATGGCATGGCTGATTTCCGCTTCGGCCTGGGCCGGGGAAAGTTTGCTCTGCGCTGCCAACGCCTCGGCGGTTTGGGTCAGCCAGCCGGCATCCAATTGCCAGGACTGGAGCTGGTTGATGATGTCGCGGCGATAGCGTGAAACATGGTCGGATGTTTTCAAGGCATGGTAGGCCGGGCCAAGGGTCTGGGTGTAGTCATCAAATTGCAAGCGCAGCAGGTCGGCGATGCCGGTCTGTTTGGTGGCGCGCTCCACGTAGCGGCGGATATTCTGGTTCAGTTCGCTCAGGCCACGCACCACCTGGCGCACGTTTTCATAGGCTTGCGAAACCGCCAACGGGGGCGAAAAATCCTTGTTGGTGTTGGCGGAGGTAATCAATTGGTGAGCGGCGTAAAGCTGGCCGGTAAACTCACGCGGTTTTTGTTCCTGGATGGTGCGCAAAGCTTCGAGCAGGGTGAAAGCGTAATCGGGCAGGATGATGGTTTCGGAATAGTCGGCATGCTGTTCGCGCTCGATCCAGCCAGTGTCAGCCAGGCGGCGGATGAGGTAAGAGGCGTAATCCTGCTCGGATTTTTGACCCGTTATCGAAGCGGAATCCGGCTCACCCGTAGGCTGGGTCGCCATTTCAGCGGCGATTTCCCCCTCGGCGTTGGATTCTTTCAGGTAATGGACAATCTCATCCACCACAACTTCTCGCGCCAAGCCAAAGCGGTTGAACTCGGCCAGGGCATACAGGCGCAGGAGAATGGCCATGTAGTGCCGCTGGAGGCTGACGTAACCTTGCGTGCTGAACAGGTTGAACAGGTTGAGCGGCAGGATGTCAAACGGATTCGACATGGTTTGTGTCCCAGACCAGCAGGTCTTGCGGCTGGCAGTGGAGGGCCGCGCACAGGCGGGCGAGCGCGTCCAGGTCAATATGGCGCGCAGTGCCGGCATCGAGGCGGTAGATGAAATCCTTGGGTACGCCCGCAATTTCAGCCAGTTTACGCGGCGAGATGCGTTGACCTGTTTCAGCCTGCTGTTTGCCCAAAAGGATGGTGATGCGTCCGGTAGTGGATAGTTTCGTGTTCATTAGAATACTTGTTCTAATTATCCACCCAGACGATAGATTTGTCAAGATGTTTGGCGCAAATTTAGGCCAGGCGCACAGATTCAGCAAGGGTTATAGTAGTTATTGGATATTAAAATCGGCTCTTGTTGGGCAAAGATTGGCTTGGGTTTCACTCATAGTCTGGTGAGAGATGTTGCACCTTTCACAGAAATTTGTACTCATAGTCCCGCCAGGCACGCTACCTGATAGGTGAGTATTCCAATACATAACGAGAGAATGAGCAGCAATCCGACGCTGAAACCTGTCCACCGCCAACCGGTTTCCTGTTTGATGGCCGCCACCGTCGCAACACATGGAATAAAAGTCATCTGAATAACCAGAAATGCCAGCGCTGCCGCTGGAGATAAAGCACCGGAGACTTGCTGCGCCAGCCCCAGCTCAGACTCTGCACCGTACAAGATGCCAAGCACAGCAATCGTATTCTCTTTCGCGATGAAGCTGGACAGAAGCGCAACAACCAGACGCCAGTCAGCCAGGCCCATTGGCCGTCCAAGCGGCTCCAACCATCGTCCCATCCGGGCCAACAGACTGGTCTGAATATCGCCCGCCGGAAAGTAAGCGAGCGCCCAGACAATGACTGAGACGAACAAGATGATCGTCCCTGCCTTTTTTATGAAAGCCCAGGTATTGTTCCAGACAAACAAACCGATCGTGCGAGCGTTGGGCAAGTGGTAGAGCGGCATTTCCATGATGAAGGCAACATGTGCCCCCTTGAAGACAGTCCGGTTGATGACAATGCCGGTTAACGCCAAGAGGACCATGTTGATTGTGACAAGTCCCCATGTGATGAGCGTAGCCCGTTCGCCGAAGAAGGCTGGAGCCAGGAAGGCAATGACAGCCATCCGCGCTGTGCAAGGCACCAAAGGGGTAAGCAGGATGGTCAGCAGGCGGGCGCGGCGTTCTTCCACAATGCGCGCGCCCATCACGGCCGGTACATTGCAGCCAAACCCAATGAAGAGCGGCAGGAAAGAACGGCCATGGAGACCCATCCAGTGCATGAAGCGGTCCATGACATAGGCCGAGCGCGCCAGGTATCCAACATCTTCCAGCAAACCGAGAACGGCAAAGAAAACCACGAGGACAGGCATGAGCGCCAGCACCATCCCCACACCGCTGATCAAACCGTCCACTACCAGGCTAATCAGCCATTGCGGCATAAAGTTTAGAATCCCGCGTGCGCCCTCTGCGATCCAGAAAATCGCAACTGTGTCCAGCCAATCCACTATCGGCATGGCAACCGTATAGGTAAGCCAGAAAACCAGTCCAAAAATCGCCAGCAGCACTACAAGCCCCCAAAACGGATGCGTGGCCACCCGATCCAGGCGGTCAGTGAGGGTGATCACTCCCGCCCTTGGCTTCGAAACTGCCGCCCGCACCATGCGCTCGATCCATTCGTAGCGCCCGCCAGCGATGTCCAGGTAGGCATCTTCATGCTGCATCAGCAGGGCGTGGACGCGCTCCCAGGCCTGCGGCGCAGCCTGCTGAATCAAGGCGGCGACCTCGGTGTCGCCCTCCAATAATTTTAAAGCAACCCAGTCTTCCGGGTAAGGTGAAGGAACCTGTCCGGCAATCAGGGCGCGGATTTGTTCCAGGATAGGCTCGTGTTCGGGGCGGATCGCCGGACGGATGGGCGCGAAGTCGGCAGGATTCGCCGCCAGGCGTTCGGCAGCGTCTATCAACTTGTGCAATCCCTGGTTTTTCGAAGCCACCACGGGCACTACCGGCGCACCCAGGGCCGCCTCCAGCACGTGCGGCTCGACGCGAATGCCATGCTGTTCAGCTACATCGGTCATGTTCAATCCGATCACAACCGGTGCCGGCAGCATGAGCATTTCGGCCACCAGGTACAGATTGCGCTCCAGGGAGGCAGCGTTGACGATTGCCACAATCGCGTCCGGTTTTTCACGGATGATGAAATCGCGGGTAATGCGTTCCTCTTCCGAATTCGCCGTCAGGCTGTAAGTGCCTGGCAGGTCTACCAGGTGAACGACATTGCCATTGTGAGTGAATTTGCCGGTCTTCTGTTCAACCGTTTTGCCTGGCCAGTTGCCCACGTGCTGGCTCAGGCCGGTAAGCATGTTGAACACAGTAGACTTGCCGACATTAGGCTGCCCGGCCAGGGCTATGGTGACGAACTTCTGATCGCCAGCCGATTGAGACGGATTAGTCCTGCTCTTCTTGTTCATCGGGCAACACCTCGACCAGCACCTTGAGCGCTTCCCCGCGACCCAAAGCGATGCGCACATCTTTTATTGTGACCAAAACCGGGCCATGACTATAATTCTGAATCGCCGTGACAACGGTTCCCGGCGTAAAGCCTAACGCGCTCATTCTGTTGGCGAAATCTTTTCCGCCTCGCAACTCCCGCACGAGGGCACATCTCTTTGTTGGCAAGTCACTTAACGCTTGAAGATCCTTGTTCTGATCAGCCATCGTTTTCTCCGGATTGGAACAATGTTCATTTACGTTGTATCTGCTGCAACGCCTGCTTGACCCGCTCCGGTGTATAGGGTACTTCGCGCATCCAAACGCCGGTGGCATCATGAATCGCGCTGGCCATTGCCGGCGCCACGCCATCAATGGAGATTTCAGCCACCGACTTGGCGCCGAATGGCCCGCTCGGTTCCTCGGTCTGGACGAAGATCACGTCCAGCGCTGGCATCTTGGCTGCCCTGGGAATGTGGTAGTCGCTCAGGCTTGGGTTAAGAAGATTGCCATCTTTGTCGTAGAGCATCTCTTCGCTCAACGCGAAGCCGAGGGCCTGAGCCATGCCCCCTTCCACCTGACCGGCGGCGGTGATCGGGTTGATTACCCGCCCGCAATCCACAACCATCAGCAGCCGCTCGACTTCGATCCGGCCGCTCGCGGTATCTACTATAATCTCGGCGAACTGGGCCGCGGTCGGCGGCGGGCTGATCTGGCTGGTGTGGGAGGCGGTCGCCATGATCTGGTGCTGGTCCCGCTGGTGCAGGCTGCTCAGCGCCACCTCTGCCAGGGTGACGGAACGACCGTCAGGGGCAATCACTTTGCGATCTTCCAGTTTCAGGCTCTGGGAATCATTCACAGCCAACATCCGCGCGGCGTGTTCCAGAACCTGGTCGCGAATTTGCAGCGCCGCCTTGCGAACCGCCCCGCCGCTGATATACGTGGTACTGCTGGCATACGCGCCTTTGTCGAAGGGGGTGAAATCCGTATCCGATGAGTAAACAACGATGTCGTCCAACGGAATCCCGAGGATCTCTGCCGCCATTTGCGCCAGGATGGTATCGGAACCGGTGCCCAGGTCGGTGGCGCCAATGAGCAGGTTGAATGAGCCGTCGTCGTTCATCTTCAAAGTGGCGGAGGCCATGTCCAGCCCGGCAATGCCGCTGCCGTGCATCACAACGGCCATCCCAATGCCGTGCCGCAGGCGGCCATTTTGATTACGATGTTTCTCGCGTTTTGCGTAAAAGTCGGTGGCTTGAAGGCCGATTGCCACACATTGCTCCAGGGCGCTGCTTTGTAAGGTCTGCTCGAAACCCTCGCGCCCCTCCCCCAGCGCTTTGGAGAGATGCATCGCCTCTCCTACTTTAAGCCAGTTGGCTTGCTTGAACTTGACAACGTCCAAGCCTAATTGTTCGGCGCTCTCTTCCATCAGCGTCTCGATGCCAAACTGGCATTGCATCGCGCCGTAGCCGCGAAACGCACCGGCCGGCGGCGTGTTGGTGTACACGACGTCGCAGGTGAAGCGGGCGTTGGGCGGATTGTAGAGCGTCAGCCCCTTGAATCCACCGACCATGTTGACGGTCAAGCCGTGACAGCCGTAAGCGCCGGTATCGCCGATCAGGTACAGGTCAGCGGCGGTAACGACTCCGTCTTTGACGCCAATCCTGTAACGCATAATGTTCGCATGCCGCCGGCGTGAACTGGTGAATTCCTGGGTGCGGGTGTATTCCATGCGCACCGGATGCCCTGTTCTCAACGTGAGGTGGGCGCACAGGTCTTCCAGGATCATCTCCTGCTTGTTGCCAAACCCGCCTCCAATCCGGGGCTTGATGACCCGGATCTGCTTGACCGGCAAGCCGATCAGCGGAGCGACCATCCGCCGGATGTGGAAAGGCACCTGGGTGCTGGTGCGGATGACGAGACGATGATCCTCGTCCCAATACGTGATGCAGACGTGCGGCTCCAGATGAACGTGCTGCTGCTGAGGCGTGCGATAGGCGCCCTCAAACACGTGATCGGCCTCGGCGAATGCAGTTTCGACATCCCCAACCTGGGCATCAATGTGGTAAACGACATTATGTCCCGGATCGTAAATTCCTTCGGTGTCGGACTCGTCGTGGATGATAGGCGCGCCCTCCTGCATGGCATCTTCCATGTCCACCACAGCCGGCAATATCTCATATTCGACCTCGATCAGGTTCAAGGCCTGTTGCGCCAGCTCCAACGTTTCGGCGGCTACCACTGCGACACGGTCACCGACATGCCGCACTTTGTCATCCAGGCAGACCTGATCATAGGGAAGCGGCTGGGGATAACTCTGCCCACCTGAAGAATATTTGATGCGCGGCAGGTCTTCGTGAGTCAGAACGGCATGAACACCCGGTAGTGCGCGCGCCCGGCTGGCGTCAATGCGTTTGATACGGGCATGGGCGTGGGGACTGGTAAGCAGCGCGCCGTAAAGCATTCCTTCGAGGCGGAAGTCATCCGTAAAGACTGCGCGTCCCTGGACTAACTTCAGCGCATCCACCTTGACCTCAGGCTGGCCAACCACCTTTGTCTTTTCCATCGCTGACGGCGTGAAGACCAACGGCGGCAGGGGATTTTGGTTCTCATCACGACGGTAGAAGGCTTCCGGCAAATCGAAGCGCTCGGTTTCTTTGGGCAGGGTCTGTTCGAGATGTGTGTACAGCTTGACGGTCTCGCCGCGCAGCACGGCGGCGGCGCGCTGGACAGCATCCACCCCGCGCACGTAGCCGGTGCAGCGACACAGCACGCCATTCAACGCTTTGCGGATTTGGGCCTCCGTTGGATTAGGCTCTTTATCCAACAAAGCCTTAGCCGTCAGCACCTGGGCTGGTGTACAAAAGCCGCACTGGATGGCGCCAGTCTCGACAAAGGCCTGTTGAATGGGATGCAGCTGACCGTCCTGACCGAGTCCCTCGACCGTTGTTATCGCTTTCCCCTCCGCATCTACAGCTTTGATCTTGCAACTCCGAACCGACTTGCCATCCAGCAGCACCGCACAGACGCCACACGTGCCGTCGTCACACCCCCGCTTGACGCTGAAGTAGGAGAGGCGGCGAAGGGCATCCAGCAGGCTTTCGTCTTGACCCACTAACAATGTCCGGTTGACGTTATTGATTGTTAAAGTGATTTTGGATGTATGGGTTTTCATCAACTAATCCTCCTGCATGACTGTGATCAGCGTGCCAACCCCAGTTCGGATAAACGACTGTCCGTACTCGTCAGCAAACATGGCGATAGCTCGCTCACCTGTGCAATGACAGGGAGCCACTTTCTGCACCCCCAGCCGCCTGAAATCGGCAATGATGGCTGAAATCTCAGTCTTGTTTTTGTCGCCAAGATGGAAACCTCCCAACACCAGATACACTGGATCGTTGGTGAGTTCTTTTGCTCTCTCGACAATTCGCACAATGCCAGGATGAGCACAGCCAGTAATGACCACCAATCCATTTTCAGTCCGAACCAACAATGCCTGTTCCGGTATATTTCCACCAATCTCTCCGGTGGTCAAAATACCATCGGCTATGACCTGCCCGGGTGCAACTTCGCTTACCTGCGTCATCATCCCAAGCTGGCGTTTATAGGTATTTGCAAAGGAAGGCAGCAGGTAAACAGGCGGGTTGTCGCCGCCATTCAACAGGGCGATCAATCCGCCGGTATGATCCCCATGCGCATGGGAAAGGACAACCGCCTGGATGCGAGCCGGATCAATTTTCAGCGCCCGCATATTTTCCAAAAGGATGCGCCCGTCTCCGCCCGTGTCGAAGAGTAGGATTTGCCCGCGATACTCGACCAGGGCTGAGAAGCCCCAGGCAGTTTTCAGGCGCGGGTCGAACGCGTTATTATCGTAGACGATAGTTATCTTCAACACATCAACTTGGGTTTTCATGGTTGGCGTTTCGCTTTCTATTGGGATGGGAGATGCGGTTGGAAGCTGCGTGGTTATCTGAATTACAGCGGTTGGAATCTCCTGGTTTATTGGTGGCAATGAAATAGGAACCGTCTGCGTGTGCTTCCCAGGCCAGGCTGTACCACAAGCGCAGAGTGAAACCCCGATCACAAGGAGCAAGAAAGAGCGATACACAATAGCGAGTTTCATTGCAGCCGATTTTCTTTCATATACATTTCGTAGTGTAAAGCCTCTTTGAGATATTTATTCTCCGCTTGGATCATGTAAGCCTCCTGAGACCAGTTTCAAGTCAAGCACCGGTGTGCCGTCGAGGGCATCCAGGCCGCGCACGGTTAGGATGTTGCCTTCGATGGCTAACAACTCGACCTCGGTGATTCCTATGGGGTTCGGACGGTTGGGACTGCGCAGGGCAAAGACGCCGCGCTTCGGGCGGCTCCGGTCGCCGCGCGGATGTTGGAGCAGTTCGTAACCCTCGGCGCGGTGGAAAACAAAGACGACCAGCAAAGCCATACCTGGCTCCAAACCGGTTAAGCCATCCAAAAGGTCAGGAGCAAGCACAATGCGCGAGGACGAGGCGCTCAGAATATCCGGTTTGGCCGGTTCCTGGAACTCGTTTTCCACATACCCAATGGCCCGAAATTGAAAAGTCTCCGCCTCGCGCCTTTTTTTCAACTCCATTGCCAATTCTTCCTCAAGCGCGTCCAGTTGTTCCATCATCGTCGGTGAGACTGAATGAGCCGGCCAGCGCTGCTTGAGATCTGCAATCTGTTCCTGGAGTTCTGCCAACCTGTCTTGGTTCATCCTCACCACCTTTCCTGGGCTAGATCCTTACTCACGTTACGCAGTACCGCGAGATTTATCTCGCCCAGCGAGGCAACATGAATGTTGCGGTACGAGTGAACTGCGTAACATCATATCCTTAATCCGACTTCGAAGCCCTCCCCAATGGCTTCCAACGCTTTTCGTGGCTGGAACGCGTCTCCAATAACGTGAATTTCCAGCCCACTATACTGCAATACGCCAGCCAGGTCGCGGTTGGGGCGCACGCCCACAGCCATAATCACCGTTTCGATGGGAAAACGGACGGGAACGC
>DYJM01000229.1 GCA_020723125.1 Acidithiobacillus ferrivorans | reverse complement strand
GCTTACGACGACGGTGCGCCTTTCTCCATGAGCGCCCGTATGGAGGGCAACGTGTTCCTGCACTTCATGTCGAATTCCTCGAGGGACTTCCTCTTGGTCATAAAAAGAGGCAGCGGCGAGTCCAACGGTAGATCGGTCGGGGAAATAAACACCTGTGATAGGTCCTACCGGCCATCGTAATTGTCGTCGACCGGACAAGATAATTGTCGCTGAGCATCCGACTTCGGATTCCGGGTATCGTCCATATATTAATCCGGTCCTTAAATACCCGACCATCCTGTGATAATACATAGAGGATGGAAAGGATCGACGTGCGCAGCTTGACGATGGAAGGGAGGCAGATGCTTCGTCATGGATTTCCCGCCGATGCTTAATGAAATCCCTGGGCTCTGTCGAACTCGCACGCCTGGCGGGGTTGGCCCCGGCTGCTGTACTTTGCGAATTGATGAATCCCGATGGCAGTATGGCGCGAGGTGCAGAGATTGATCGTTTTGCCGCCCGGCACGACTTGCCCGTCATTACCATGGATGATGTATTGGGCATGGTCACTCGTCGGTCCGGCCATTATGTCGGAGCGGGCTTGTTATAGTTTTGGCGGCGGCTGAGCCAGTCGGGCGTCTTTATCTTGCGTCGTGTATAAAATATGATACATTATCGCCGGGGAGGCGGATGCGCGAAAAACCGGTTGACTGGCGAGGATCTTCGCTGTGAGACATCAAGGACGACGAATCTTCACCCCTAATGCGTGCAAGGAGGCTGGACACCAGCTTAGTCAGGTGCAGGCAGGACTTGAACCCGATGACTGGAAGCCCTTTGACGTGGTGGGCGCGGGAACCAAAGAAATTCGCATCAATCTCGACGATGGTTGGTTCCGCGTGATGTACATCGCCAAGTTCCCGGAGGCGGTTTATGTGTTGCACTGCTTCAAGAAGAAGACGAGTTCAACCAGCAAACACGACAAGGACATCACGGCTGCGCGTTACAGGTCTGTTATCCAGGAAAGGAGTAAGCAATGAGCATCGAAACCAAATCCATGCACATCACCCCTGTCGGCGGCAACGTGTTCGCGGACTTGGGATTTGCACCAGAAGAAGCGGCAGTCCTGAAGAGCGAATCACAACGCATCATCTCTGAAAAGCTGGCCATCAAGGATTCACTGATGACAGAGCTGGCAGAATGGATTGAAGCGAAGCAGCTCAAGCAAGCTGAAGCGGCGGAAATCCTGGGCGTGACCCGTCCGCGTGTTTCTGACGTAGTCAACAGGAAGGCCATCAAATTCACCATTGACGCGTTGGTGGATATGCTGGCGAGAGCAGGCAAACACGTCCAGTTGTCTGTTCAGTAACACTCAGCAATGCCCAACAAGTGATACTCCTTTGAGAACATCTTTGCCGTGAAGAAAATGTATGCGCCAGTTTGAATTACCCAGATCGGGCGGCACAGTGGGGAAGTTCCCCTGGGCCGCCCGATAAACCCGGATTGCTCAACTCAAGAACGGCAGGTAGGGGGTGGGTTGAATAATCGTAGTTTTTTGACTACACTGTGCCAGTGATCGAGCTAAAACAGACCGAGGCCTTC
>DYJM01000228.1 GCA_020723125.1 Acidithiobacillus ferrivorans | reverse complement strand
CAGCCTTGACGAATAGGAATTTTTCGCACAAGGAAGAGTGGTCGCTTCATTATAGGGGGAGCTTGGAAATAATCAGATAGAAGATTTTTGCGCGGTGAGCATTGCGCTAGGCCGATTTGGGGTTTATACTCCAGGTGTTGAGTATAGACATAATATTGGGAGATACTTCTCCCCCACCTCACAAAGGAAACTGGCGTAATGGGCAAGAAGCAGGAGACTCCTCAGTCGGCTGCCGAGAGCAAGGAATGGGACGAGGAAGCCCGAAAACAGGCCCAGATGCTCAAGGCGTTTTTAGGGACGGTCAAGCACTATTTCGGTGGTTTTGAGCGGTTGTTTAAGGCGGTGCGTGACCCGCGTCATGCGGCCTTCATCACCTATCCGTTGGCGGGATTGTTGTTTACCGGGGTGTTGATGTATGCCTGCCACCTGGCATCCCGCCGGCAGATCAAGGCCCAACTGCGAGGTAATCGCCGTTCGGAGGCCAAGTTTGAGGCTGTGTTTGGGGTGGAGCGCATTCCGCATGGGGACAGCCTGAATTATGGCTTCAAGCGCCTCGAACCGGACGAAATGCAAGCGGTGGTATGTAATATGGTCGAGGCGCTGATACGCAAGAAGGTGCTGTATGCATGGCGCTTGCTGAAGCGGTATTATCTGGTGGCGGTCGATGGCACGGGGATGCTAACCTTTGGGGAGCGCCATTGTGAACACTGTTTGACGCGTAGACTGAGTGACGGTCGGACTTTGTACTATCACCCGGTCCTGGAAGCCAAACTGGTGACCGCCAATGGGTTTGCTTTCTCGATCATGACGGAATTCATCGAGAATAGTGATCCACAGGCCAGCAAGCAAGACTGCGAGTTGAAGGCATTTTACCGTTTGGCCGACCGACTGAAGCAAGGCTTCCCCCGGCTGCCGATGTGCTTGTTATTGGATGGGCTGTTTGCGGGTGGGCCAACCCTGGAACGCTGTGAGGGCTACGACTGGAAGTATCTGATTGTGCTCACCGATGATGACTTACCGACGGTCAATCGCGAATTTGAGGCCTTGTGCCGCATAGCACCGGACAATCAGTTGCAGCAGGAGTTGGGCAAAGACATTGAGCAAGCGTATCGCTGGATGGAGGAGATTGCCTACCTGGATACGCAGGGGAAAGAGCATTCCGTTTCAGTGTTGGAGTGTTTGGAGACCAAAACCAATACTCAGGGCGAGAGACAGACCACCAAATTCAAGTGGCTGACCAATTTTGACCTGACGGCCAGGACCGTCAGCATCTTAGCCAATGAAGGAGGCCGATTGCGCTGGAAGATTGAAAACGAAGGCTTTAACGCCCAGAAGAACGGGGGATTCGGGTTGGAACATGCCTATAGCCAAAACGAGACGGCCGCCAAGGTCTTCTATTACCTACTGCAGATAGCCCACATCATTTTTCAACTGCTCGAAAAGGGCAGCCTATTTCGGCAGGCGTTTCCCAAGGGTGTCGGGTCGTTGAAGAACATTGCTTTTCGCCTGTTGGAGGCGTGGCGTAACCTGCAATTGAGCCCGTATGGCTTCCTGAACTTGTTCAATGGTAGGTTTCAGA
>DYJM01000227.1 GCA_020723125.1 Acidithiobacillus ferrivorans | reverse complement strand
TGAAAGCCACGGCTGCGGTGGAATGGTGCAAGACGGCATCGAGCAAGGGGAAGCGTTGGCACTATCTGTATGTTTCCTATCATCTCTTCCAGCAAGGAGCTGCCATCAGCATCGCCGAGCTGGCCCGTGCCTGTGAGCCCAGCCTGAAAAGATTGCTCGATGAATGGAAGAGTAAACAACTGGCCCTGCCCCTGGAAGAAGCCACTGCCCAATCACAAGCCGAGGCGCTCTTTGAGCGGGTGCTACAAGAGGTGGGCGTCATCCATCCCCCGGCAAAAGCCGTAGACCTCATGCGCCAGGCCGTACAGCTGTTGGATTATATCGCCCGATCGGAACATCGAACGCTATCCGCTGCCTTCCAACCGCTGCTTGGCCCGTTAGATGAATATGCCTTGTGCATTTTGGAGAAGCAACTGCGCCCTGCCGTTCCAGCAGACAAAGAGGCTTCCATCGCCTTCTTCAACCCTGATTTACAGGGTATATCCCAGCGTGAGCAAATACTGTTGGAGAAACATCAGCGTTACCTTCGTGATAATTTGGTTTTTGGGCGATCAATCCAACGTTTGGGTACATTGCTTTTCTGTCTAGAGTATGCCCAACAGGAGGGAACGCATGTTGGTGGAGTTTGGCAAGAAGTCCGGCGGCGATTTTCATTACCCGAATTTAGCGGTCTTTATAAAATCTTGCAGCGTGTCAACGAGTTTCGAAACACGCGAGTTGCTCACGTTGAGGAACCGCTCACCGACGAGCATGAAGCCTGGGAAGCAATGCGTATATGGTTGAGTTGCCTGAGCATGATGGCTGAACACTGCCAGTGAAGATGTTACAGAACGTTTTGGGGCGTGCTGCCCAACAAGCGCCTGCACCTGTCGCCGCTTCGCGGCGCAGGTGAAGCGCAGAGCGTTAGGATATTTCTATCTTGCCTTGACCAGAGAACGCCATTGACCTCTCGGCCTACTCGGTTGACGAGGAAAGCAACGATCGGGAACTGGACTGGCAGATTGTCTACACCAGCGACTGGCGATGTGGAGTGACGATCGATGCGGGAGGCTATGTGGACATCTACCCGCAGGCCGGGTGGATGGGCACTTGTGATGTGACCCTCCGGGCGAGCGACAGCCTCAAGACGGCGGATGACGCCTTTCGGGTCAATGTCGTGCCGGTACGGGCGCGAGTGTTTCTGCCCCTTGTTTTGAGGAACAGCCCATAAGGGCAGAGGAGGCAAAGATGAAACGACTATGGATCCTTGCGATTTTGATGATTGTCCTGGCAGGGTGCGGGGGAAGTGCTGCACCCGGTGACGGGCAGTGCAATCAAGGCCTTTGTGTCAAGATTGAAGTGGCCGAACCGATTCGTTGGGGAGAACCAATAGTAGTCACCGTAACCGTGACGGCTGAGATGGATGTCTCAAATTTGCAAGTCTCCCTTACTTCTTACCCGCCAATGTCTATAGAAGATCATCAAGGAAAGTGGATAAGGGAGGGAACCAGGTCAGATGTCAACCTTATAGCCAATCGGCCTTTGGTCACTGTGTACAAAGTACGGCTTCCGTCAGAGGGAACTTTTGAGTTGAGGGCAGG
>DYJM01000006.1 GCA_020723125.1 Acidithiobacillus ferrivorans | reverse complement strand
TGCTGGGCGGAAAGGGGCGGGATTACGCCATTCCCTTCGGTCCCTATCTGGCTCTGGGGGGATGGCTCATGCTCCTCTGGCCTGAAGAGATTGTCCATGCTTATCTGCATTTGCAGGGAGCCTGATCCATTATGCGCATAGGACTGACCGGCGGAGTTGCCAGCGGTAAAAGTACCGTGGCGGAAATGCTGCGGGCCTTGGGTGCGCATGTTCTGGATGCGGATCTCATGGCCCGTGAGCTGGTTGAGCCGGGCCAGCCGGCCTACGCGGCGATTGTCCGGCACTGGGGGCCGCAATATTTGCTGGCGGATGGTCGTTTGGATCGGTCTTTGTTGCGGGAGCGGATTTTCGGTGATCCGGCCGCCAAAAAATGGCTGGAGTCCCTGTTGCATCCCCGGATTCGCCAACTTTTTCTGGACCGCAGTCAAAGCCTGCAAAAGGACCAGCCCGAAGCGGTCATCGTCTGGGTAGTGCCGCTGCTTGTCGAAAACCATTATCAGGCGTTGCTGGACCAGGTTCTGGTCATTGATTGCCCAAGTGCTTTGCAAATTGAACGATTACAGTCGCGTCCCGGCTGGTCCAACACACAAATTGAGGCTGTTCTGGCGGCGCAACTTCCGCGTGCCGAGCGCAATGCCGCTGCAGATTACGTTATTAGCAATGAAACAGACGTTCAGGCTTTGCATGAAGCCGTTTTGCTTTACTGGGACACCGTTCATAAAGCCCGTGGATTTGCCTAGAAAAATTGCCTGTGGCAACCTGTCAGGTAATGCCCGAAAATGGTGCATCATTTGCTGTTACCATGAGCGGTTTTCACGGACAAAAAAGGACAGGCATGGCAGTTTATGAGCATCCCCTCCATGAGCGCGCCCGATTGTTATTGCGTTTGGAAAGCGTTTTTGCGCAGGTGCAGCGCATTCATGAGGGAGATTTGCGTCAGGCACTGCGTCCATATAATGAACTGCTGGATTTTTGCAGTCGACCTGAGCTGCGTCTGGACTTGATTCTGGAACTGGAGCGACTTGGGCAAAGCCTCAGTATCTGGTCCCAAAGTCCCGAGGTGGATGAGCGGCCCCTACAGGCCTGGCAGTTTCGCATCAATCAACAACTCAAATTACTGCGCGAACATCGGGAAGATTTTGGAGAATTATTGCGACGTCAGGAAATCATTCAGTTGGCGCGGGGACGTATGGGGGTGGCTGGCGGTTTGGCAGACTGCGATTTACCCTTGTTGGCTTTTTGGAGTCAGCAGGCACCGGAACGTGCGAAAATCCTGCTTGGTGGCTGGGAGAAAGGGCTGGAATTATTGCAGCAAAGTGTGGATTTGATTCTGGCTTTGTTGCGGGATTCCTGCGCATGGTCACTCGTGGATGCTCAGGAAGGGCGCTATGGTTCTGCCCTTGATCCGCGTCGACCGCCCTCATTGATCCGTCTGGAAATTGCCGATGATATGGATTGTTACCCCAAAATCAGTGGAGGTATTCATCGTTTTCACATTCAGTGGTTGCAATGGTTGGACCAGGGCGCTGGCCGCGCGATAGAATCCACCATCACCTTCAGGCTGGGTCTGAGTGCCCTGTAGACAAATTTTCATTGCTTAATTAAAGGATCGGCGCATGCATATTGGGACTACCCTGACACAATTCATTACGGAAGAAACACGACGGCATCCTCAGGCCTCTGGAGACTTCGCTGCACTTTTGAATGATCTGGCCGTTTCCTGCAAGTTTATCGGTGCACAGGTTTATCGGGGTGCCCTGGTAGGGGCCCTGGGAAGTGCCGGGACTGACAATGTCCAGGGCGAGGTACAGAAAAAGCTCGATATTATTTCCAACGACGCCATTTTGCACGCCATGGACTGGACGGGTCATCTCGCGGGTATGGCTTCCGAGGAAATGGATGATCCTTATTCCATCCCCAATAGTGTTCCCAGAGGTAAATACCTGCTTCTTTTTGATCCTCTGGATGGTTCCAGCAATATCGATGTTGGGATCAGCGTCGGAACGATTTTCAGCATTCTCAGAGCGCCAGTTGCGGGACGGGATGCCAGTATGAAAGATTTCCTGCAGCCGGGTGTGGAGCAGGTCTGTGCCGGCTATGCCCTGTATGGGTCCAGTAACATGCTGGTTTACAGTACGGGGCATGGTGTCAATGGCTTCACCCTGGACCCGTCCATCGGCGAATACATTCTCACCCACAGGCAAATGACCATCCCGGAAGACACCAGTGAATATGCCATCAACATGAGTAATCATCGGCACTGGCAGAAACCGGTACAACGTTATATCGATGAGCTGAACCAGGGTGCAGAAGGTCCGCGCGGGCGGAATTTCAACATGCGCTGGGTGGGTTCCATGGTCGCGGATGTTCACCGCATTCTTTGCCGGGGCGGAATCTTTCTGTATCCCTTTGATCAGAAAGACCCCAAAAAACCCGGCAAACTCAGGTTGTTGTATGAAGCCAATCCCATGTCCTATCTGGTGGAGCAGGCGGGTGGTGCAGCAAGTACCGGGACTGCACGGATTCTGGAAATACAGCCGGAGGGACTGCATCAGCGGGTTCCCGTCATTTTGGGCGCTAAAAATGAAGTCGAACGGGTGCTCAGTTACCATCAGCACTGATTTTTTTCAGCAGAACTGAAAAAGCTCCCGAGTTTGGTCGGGAGCTTTTTTGCGAGCGGTCCGGAGCGTTCCGGACTGCAACCGGCGGGTTAGAGAATGCCGGACAGACTGTGAACCAACTGACCCTGCAATACGGGAAGAGCGTCCTTGAAATCCAGGTTGACCTTGTTGGCAGTGGAAACAATACGGGTCCGGTAATAGATCCAGTGATTGGTACCGCTGATCTGCTGGGTTGTCGTGCTGCTGGTACCCTGCTGCAAGCTGGAATTGGTCTGCTGGTTGACGGCTTGTTTACTGCGTTCTGCCACCTGAACGTCGGTGATCATGGCGTAGGTCACATCCTTGACGAGGGAGTCCGCAACCAGGCCGATGGCACTACCGACCAGCGCACCCGCTCCTGCGCCCTGCCAGCTCTGGCCAATAACTGCTCCGGCGGCGGCTCCGAATGCAGCACCACCAAAACCGTTGGTCAATGATTTTTGAGCGGCGGCTTCGGACATTTTGCCGACGGACAGCACGTTAATCTGCAACATGTAATGTGCCTGATTGTAAGGAACGATACGGTATCCCTGGTTGGTCAGGTTGGCATCAATTTCCTGTTCCAAAGCAGCAACGTTCAGGGTTTTGTCCGAGGTGTTCTTGAACTGTACATAAACGGTCTGTTCGGAAGGCGGAACCGGATTCAGGAAAATGGTGTTGGACATTTTGGTCTGAACACTCAGATCCTTATGTTCCAGCGCAACCTGGGTGGCGGCACAACCGGACAGGGCGATGGCACTGGCAGCGGCGATGGTATAAGTAACAAGCCGAAGTTGTTGACGTGTGGCTAACTGCATGAGTTCCTCCGAAGGTGAGTTATAAATCCCAAAATGGGGATGATCGTAAAGCGCACATTATGGTTTCTATTTTAGAGATTACTGTAAAGGAGGCAAGAAATATTTACCATTCATATTTAATCTGATGTCCTTTATGTGTAAGAAGTCAAACAAATTTAGAACTAAAAAACATTTGAAAATATGTAGTATCGATCAAGTTGGTGCTCAGAACAGCTTGAAGATTCCTAAAATTCAGCTATATAGTTCCACCAGTGTTCAGTCTGGAAGACGGTCATCCAGACCCAGCGTGAATGGAGAGTGCAACTTGTTGCCTGAAAGTGCCAAGCCTTATTTGCTGAATAGTATTTATCAATGGTGTGTTGACCAGGGTCATACGCCATATATTCTGGTGGTGGTTGCCTATCCGGGGGTGGCGGTTCCCAGCGGTTATGAAAAGGACGGGCGCATAATATTGGATATTTCCCCGAATGCTTGCCACAACCTCAGCATGGCCGATGGTTGGATCAGCTTTAATGCCCGCTTTGGTGGTGTGGCGCGAACGGTGGATGTGCCTATGGCGGCCGTGGTGGCTATTTATGCAGCAGAAACCCAGGAGGGTATGGGTTTTGCGGAGCCGGAGATTCCTGAAGCCCCGCCTCCAGGAGCCGAACCCGAAGATCGTGTGGCGCGTGCTGCTGAGGCCCAGGAAAAACCGGAGCGGCCTTCATTGCGGGTCATCAAATGAAAATTCAGGCGGGTTTCTGTGGACTGCTGTTGCTCCTGATTGCGGGGGCGGCCGAGGCAAATATCTACGCCTATACAGATAGCCATGGGGTCGTGCATCTGACCAATGTTCCGGATGGAAACAGCGCGTATCACCTGGTCATGCGCACCCCGAAAATGCCGGTAGCTACGGCTCGCGCCGACTTCAACCGGGCAGCCAAACAGCAATATCAGTCGCTGATTCATGCGGCGGCCAGCCGCTACGGGGTGAGTCCGGCTTTGGTCAATGCCGTCATTTCTGCCGAATCCGGTTATAACGCCGGTGCGGTTTCACCCAAGGGAGCCATTGGTCTGATGCAGTTGATTCCGGCTACGGCGGCCCGTTTCGGGGTTTCCAACTCTTTCAGTCCGGCCGAAAACATCAATGGTGGCACTGCTTATCTGGCCCATCTGCTGCGTAAGTTCAGCGGTGATCTGAAACTGGCCGTGGCCGCCTATAATGCCGGTGCCGGTGCGGTTATTCAGGCGGGTTATCGCATTCCTCCCTTTGCCGAAACCCAGGCCTATGTACCTCGGGTGCTGGCTTATTACCAGCGTTATCTCAATGGCAGCAGCTCTGGCCCAAGCCTGGGGGTCATTGATCATCTGCCCACTCCGGTTTCAGCCTCTCCGCAGCTTATTCAGCTGTCCAGCCCGTAGTTTTGCAGTTTTTTTCGCAAGGTATTGCGATTGATACCCAGCCATTGGGCTGCCATACCCCGTTGACCCTCACATTTTTTCAGGGTGTGTTCGAGCAGGGCGCACTCCACTTGTTCAATAATCCGGGCGTGCAGGTTGTTTGGTGCTTCTCCTTGCAGATCGTCCAGATAACGATCCACGATCATGACCACGCAGTCACTCAGAGTCATCGATTCTGTTGCCATGATCCTGCTCCTCAGGGTTGACTGAGCAGAGTGACCTGATAGCCTGCAGCGGCAATCAGTTTCGGACTCTTGATGGAGAACTGAACGGGTGCATGGGATAAAAATCCGGAGATGCTCTCTTCCGGCTTTGCCAGATATTCTTTAGGCGTGAATTGCAGATGGGCAATGGGTGCACCGTAAACATTGCTCAGCGTGACCTGGATGACCGGGTACGCCTGCACGTGCCCCGCCAGATTCTCCATTTTTCCGGTAATTTCAGCCAGGTGATTATCCAGCGCTGTGACATGGCTATCGACAATGCGCATTTCCCTATTGGGTCCCGGCCAGGAAATCTGTGTACCTAATATGTTGGCACCCTGGATCATGGCACGGCGGATGGGCGCACTGTTGGCTGCATAACTATAGACGTCCGTTGACCAGAGGATTTGTCCAATCAGCGCCAAAATCAACAGGAAAATAATCAACAGGAGTAAATAACGGCCCAGACGTTGCCCCAGATGGGCGCCGGCTGCACTGGTTTCTTCGTCCGGGTTTACCTGGAAGACGTGCTGGCAGACGCCACATTTCACTTGATAGTGATGTTGTTGCAGGGCCTTTGCTTCCACGCTGAAAGTGGACTCGCAACGCGGGCAGGTTATTTCCATGGTTCAGTCTCCGGATTTTCGCTGGCCATACAGCAGGGACCAGTCTTCTTCATGTTGCGGGGCGGCTAAATTAAAATAGGGCGCATAGGCATTTTGAATGCCGGTTTCCTGGCTGTGGAGAATGCCGGAGAGGGCAATCCATCCTCCTGGCCTGGTCAATGCAGCCAGCGTCGGGGCAAGACTGAGCAGGGGCCCGGCCAGAATGTTGGCAACCAGAATATCCGCCAGGGGCAGTGGTGTTGCTTCCGGCAGGGACAGTCGCAGTCGCTCCGCGACGCCATTGCGTTGGGCGTTGTCCATGGCTACTTGCAGCGCAATAGGGTCGGTATCGACTCCATAAGCTTCTTTCGCACCCAAAAGCAAAGCAGCAATAGCGAGAATGCCTGAGCCGCAGCCATAATCCACAATGCACTCGCCACCTTGAATGTGGCTTTCCAGAAAGTGCAGGCAGCGCGAAGTGGTAGGATGCGCCCCGGTACCAAAGGCCTGGCCGGGGTCGAGGTGCAGTTCGTAGCGGGTATCTTGTGGTGCTTGATCCCAGCTGGGAACCACCCAGAGTTTTCCAAACTGACGGGCCGGAAATTGTGCCTGGGTACTGGATACCCAATCCTGATCTTCCAAAGCCTGGACGGAGGCTCCGTAATTTTGCCAACCGGCCAGGTTTACTAAGGCATGAATGCTGGCTTCGCTGTGGTTTTCGGCAGCAAAAAGCGCCTGACACCGACTTTTCTGCCAGAGCTCTCCTTCAATAAAAAGTGCTTCGCTGGTATCCAGCTCCAAAAAAGTGATGGCGTCAGCACCTGCCTCCTGCAATTGTGTTTCCACCTGTGCGGCAGAGTCGGCCGGAACCTGAAGGCTCAGTTGCCACCACGCAATGTTCATAGCGCGAGCAGTGCCTCCAGATAATGGATGTTCACTTCACCGGCTGCATATTGGGCTTCTTCAAGAATACGGCGATGCAGAAGAATGTTGGTCTGGATGCCTTCAATGCTGGTTTCCCGCAGGGCGCTGCGCATACGCATCTGGGCTTCTTCCCGATCATTTCCATAGGCGATGATTTTGCCGATCATGGAATCATAGAAAGGCGGTACCCGATAACCGGCATATATATGGCTGTCTACCCGAATTCCCGGACCGCCGGGTGGGTGCCAGGCCGTGATTTGCCCGGGTGAGGGCACGAATTTTTCAGGATCCTCAGCGTTGATGCGGCATTCAATGGCATGTCCCTGCAAGCGGACATCTTCCTGCCGGAAAGGGAGAGGCTTGCCTGCCGCAATCAGAATCTGCGCCTTGACAATATCTACACCGCTAATCATTTCAGTCACGGGATGCTCTACCTGGACGCGGGTGTTCATCTCGATAAAGTAAAAGGTTTTACTGCCGGGATCGTAAAGAAACTCAATGGTTCCGGCACCGCGATAGCCCATGGCGGAACAGGCTTTGACCACTGCTGCACCAATTTCGGCGCGTTGTTGATCGGTAATGCCCGGAGCCGGTGCTTCCTCAATGACCTTCTGGTGGCGCCGTTGTACGGAGCAGTCCCGTTCACCGAGGTGTACGCAATGGCCGTGCGCATCGCAGAGTACCTGGAATTCAATATGGCGGGGTGTTTCCAGAAACTTTTCCATATACAGGGTTGGGTTGCCAAAAGCCTTGCCTGCTTCTGCCCGGGTCAGGTTGGCCGCGTTGATCAAATGTGCCTCGGTGTGGACAACGCGCATGCCGCGTCCGCCACCGCCCCCGGCAGCCTTGAGTATGACGGGATAACCGATTTCCCTTGCCAGCTTTTTGAGGGCTTCATTGTCATCGGGTAAGGGACCATCAGACCCGGGAACGCAGGGCACTCCGGCTTTGATCATGGCGGCCTTGGCCGCGATTTTATCTCCCATCAGACGAATGGTTTCTGCACGGGGACCAATAAATGCAAAACCGCTGTTTTCCACCCTTTCGGCAAAATCGGCATTTTCCGACAAAAATCCGTAGCCGGGATGAATGGCTTCGGCGTCGGTGACTTCTGCAGCAGCAATGACCGCCGGGACATTCAAATAGCTTTGATCACTGGGAGCGGGGCCGATACAGACTGATTCATCGGCCAGCTTGACGTGCATCAGGTCACGGTCGGGTTCGGAATGTACGGCTACCGTGCGGATACCCAGCTCACGACAGGCACGCTGAATGCGCAGGGCAATTTCGCCCCGGTTGGCGATGAGGATTTTTTCAAACATATCAATCCGCTGGTGCAATAATAAAGAGTGGTTCACCGTATTCTACGGGCTGGCCGTTACTGACCAGCACCTTGATGATTTTGCCGGAGACATCGGCCTCGATTTCATTCAGCAATTTCATGGCTTCGATAATGCACAGGGTCTGACCAGCCTTGACGGTGCTGCCTTCTTCAACAAAAGGCGCGGCTTCCGGTGAAGGCGCCCGATAGAAGGTGCCGACCATGGGGGACTTGATCATGTAGCCCTGGGGGGCGACTTCAGGGGATGGCGCTGGTGCGGGCGGTTGCGGTGTTTCCGCTGCTGGCATCGGCATCGGGGCTGGCTGCGTGTGGTAGGTCACATTTTGCGGGACGACAGGTGCTGCATGTCGGGTAATACGCACCTTGCTTTCACCTTCCACAACTTCAATTTCGTCAATAGCGCTTTTTTCAAGTAATTCGGCAAGGCGACGAATGAATTGGATATCCATGCTTTTCCTTATTGTGCGTTTAGTCAGGGCGTGAGAAACGCCGGTAAATGGCTTCCAGAGCGAGGAAGTAGCCATCAGCACCCAATCCGGCGATGACTCCTTGGGCCATGTCGGAAAAGTAGGAATGCTGACGGAAGGGTTCCCGCGCATGAATGTTGGACAAATGTACCTCAATGAACGGAATCGCCACGGCACTCAGGGCATCCCGCAGGGCCACGCTGGTGTGGGTAAACGCAGCAGGATTGATGATGATGTTGCTGACACCCTGCTTGGGGGCAAGCTGCACGGCATCTATCAGTTGGTGCTCGGCATTACTTTGCAAGCTGCTCAAGGCCCAACCCCAGGCCTTGGCCATGGCGGCCAGTTTGGCGTCTATGTCGGCCAGGGTACTGTGGCCGTAGTGTGCCGGCTCACGCTGACCCAGAAGGTTCAGGTTCGGTCCGTGCAGTACCAATATGTGAGGATCAGATACAGCCATGGCTTCCGCGTAACATCAAGAATAAACTGAAGTCTGCCGCAAATGCGCGCATAAATCTAGGTCGAAACGCCACCGAGGTCCTCATGACTTTTTGCAGGCATCGCCCCACGCGTTGATTTGACGTAGAATACACCCAATATATGGTCCATGGGGGTTGCTGGCAGTATGGTGCAGCCCAGACAGGTCGCTGCGACCTATTGTGATTGACGACGCCGGAGAGAGGTGGCTTTGCCATGTTATACCCTGAATTATTTAAATCCCTGGAGGCCGCGCGTTGGAACATGGCGACGGATATTCCCTGGGATCAGTTTGATCGGAGTCTGGTGAGTGAGGAGCAGCTGCGCACCATCAAGATGAATGCTGTGACCGAGTGGTCGGCGCTTCCGGCGACTGAAATGTTTTTGCGTGACAATCGCGATGATTCGGATTTTTCGGCATTCATGTCCATCTGGTTCTATGAAGAACAGAAGCATGCACTGGTTTTGATGGAATACCTGCGCCGCTTTGCCCCCGAGTATCTCCCGACGGAGGAAGAGCTGCACAAGGTGCGATTTGAATTTGATCCTGCCCCCGCCATGGAAACCCTGATGCTCCATTTCTGTGGGGAAATTCGTTTGACGCATTGGTACAAATGCGCGGCGCAGTGGCACAGCGAGCCGGTCATTCGTTCCATTTACGAAGTGCTGTCCAAGGATGAAGCGCGGCACGCGGGCATTTATCTGAAATATATGCGCCGGGCCATTGAGCGCCTGGGAGACTCGGCGCGTCTGGCTTTCGCCAAGATTGGTGTATTGATGGCCAATACCAAGACAGCAAAGGCTTTGCATCCGACCAACTTGCATGTGAATAAAGGGATGTACCCTGAGGATAGTGTCCAGAGTCACCTGCCGGATCCGGGTTGGCTGGAGCGATGGCTGGATACCCAGATTCATTTTGATGCCATCTGGGAAGGCAAGGTCATCAACGGCATTTTGCGCAATCTTTCCACGCTGCTTGAGGTTCCCATCCGGAGTGCCAAGGATCTGAGCCGTTATCGTAAGGCCATGTCCAGTGCAGATCGCGGAGCATCCGGGCATATGGCCGCTGGCTGACATCAGGACGTTTAAGTATGTCAGATGCGTCCTGGCGGAGTATGAGCCTGGAGGAAAGGTTGAAATGGGCACTGAGTCCTGAACTGCCTGCTCACTATCGTCCCTTCCTGCTGAGGGAGCAGTGGGTACAGACGCGCTGTTACTTTGCCAGACGCGCGGATTTGCTGCCCGGAGAAGTAGCGGCGTTGGCTCGGGATGACGACTACGTGATCCGCTTGTGCATTGCGAAAAGACCCGATTTATCCGCAGAGCAGGTGGCGGAGTTTTGTACGGATCGGGATCCCAATGTGCGTTATGCCATTGCCCGAAATCCCCTGCTGACGGACATCCAGCGTGCCGGGCTGCTTGCCGATGAGGATGAGCTGGTAAGAACAGCCGCAGCCAAGGGGCCACGGCCTAGTCAGGAACGTTGTCGGCCGGGTCAGGCGCCGTTACTGCGCTGACCCGGCGGTACCGACCTTAGTCAGCCTGGCGGCGCAGAAAGGCAGGTATATCCAGATCGGCAAAATCCTGAACCCCACCGGTGCCATTGTTGCGGTTTGAGGCTGAAACCGATGCCGGACGTTCGTTGTGACGCATGCCCACGGGTATGTCGAGATTGCGCCAGTCGGAAGGGGTGCTCGGATTGCTGGCACTGGCAGCCCCACGACCCCGGATGTTCTCCACGGCCAAACGTACAGGTTCGCGTTGCAAACCCGTGGCCACCACAGTGACGCGCAATTCCCCATCCAGGTCAGGATCCAGCACTGTACCGACCTTCACATTGGCGTCATCTGCTGCATAACCGCGAATCAGTTCGCCGACTTCCTGGAATTCTCCCAGGGTCAGGTCCATACCTGCCGTGATGTTGACGAGAATACCGCGTGCCCCGGAGAGGTTGATGTCGTCCAGTAACGGGCTGGATGCGGCGCGGGCCGCTGCATCCCTGGCGCGGTTTTCACCCTTGCCACTGGCGGCACCCATCATCGCCAGACCCATGTCCGACATGACCGTACGCACATCGGCAAAATCCAGGTTCATCAGGCCGGGACGGGTGACCAGCTCGGAGATACCCTGCACCGCTCCCAACAAAATGTTGTCTGCTGCCTGATAGGCATCCTTGAGGCTGATGGATGTGCCCAGAACGGCCAGCAGCTTCTCATTGGGAATAATGACCAGAGAATCGACATGCTGGGAAAGTTCGTCGATACCGGAAAGGGCATGCTGCTGGCGTTTTTTGCCTTCAAAATTGAAGGGCTTGGTTACCACCCCAACCGTCAGAATGCCCATGTCCCGGGCAATGGCAGCAACAACAGGAGCTGCACCCGTACCGGTTCCGCCGCCCATGCCGGTAGTGATGAATACCATATCCGCTTTTTCGAGGGCCGCACGAATATCATCGCGACCTTCTTCCGCTGCCTTGCGGCCGACTTCGGGATCAGCCCCGGCACCCAGACCACGGGTAATCTGCGCACCCAGCTGAATGGTGCGACTGGCCAGTGAGTGACGCAAAGCCTGGGCATCCGTATTGGCGCTAATGAATTCCACACCTTCCAGACCGGCTCCACACATGTTGTTGATGGCGTTACCACCACCACCACCGACGCCGATCACCTTGATGACGGCGCCGTCCTGTTCGCATTCGTTCAATTCATACATGATATTTCTCCTGATTCGTTAACTATGGGTTCTGGTGTAAGTGGGGATCAGCCGAAGCTGGTCTGGACCCAGTTGCGCATTTTCCGGAAAACACCACCAAAGCTGGTGTCCATACCGGCATGTCCCTGACTGTGATCTTCATAGGCCGCCCTGGGCTGGACGACGACTGCGGCTTCGCCTTGTCCGGCGGGTTGATTATGTAATCCGTACATGACCAGGCCTACGCCCGTGGCATGTCCGGGCACCCGAACCACATTTTCCATCCCCGGCAAATGCATGGGTTCACCGACGCGAACCGGCAGATGGAGGATTTCTTCAGCCAGCTCGGCAATACCTTCCAGACGGCTGGAACCTCCGGTAATGACGACGCCAGCGGCAATCAAATCTTCATAGCCGGTGCGCCGCAGTTCTGCCTGGATGAGTTCAAAAAGTTCCTTGATGCGGGGCTCAATGATGTCACCGAGAATGCGCCGGGAAATGGTGCGGGGCGGGCGGGTGCCGACGCTGGGGACCGAGATTTCATCATCCTGCTGAATGAGATCACCCAGGGCGCAACCATACAGCTTCTTGATTTGCTCAGCTTCGACGGGTGGGGTGCGAAGACCCAGGGCAATGTCATTGGTCACCTGATCTCCGGCGATGGGAATGACGGCCGTATGGCGGACAGCACCATCGCGGAAAATGGCGATATCGGTAGTCCCGCCACCAATATCCACCAGGCAAACGCCCAGTTCCTTTTCGTCCGAGGTGAGCACTGCGTCTGCCGAGGCCAGCTGTTCGAGGACCAGATCCTGGACTTGCAGCCCGCAACGTTCCACACATTTGGCGATATTCTGGGTGGCACTGACTGCACCCGTAACAATATGTACCCGGGCTTCCAGACGTACTCCCGACATGCCGACCGGTTCGCGAACCCCTTCCTGACTGTCAATCATGAATTCCTGGGGCAAAATATGAATGACGTTCTGATCCTGCGGGATCACGATGGCGCGCGCCGCGTCCATGACCCGACCTACATCATCATTGCTGACCTCCTTGTTTTTGATGGCGACAATACCATGACTGTTGTAGCCGCGAATGTGTCCGCCGGCGATGCCGACCACTGCGCCATGAATCTGCACACCGGCCATGAGCTCGGCTTCCTGCACGGCACGGGTGATGGCCTGAACCGTGGATTCAATATCCACGACAACGCCTTTTTTCAAGCCCCGGGATGGGTGCTGACCAACCCCGATGATTTCTGCTTCACGACCACCTTTGGACTGCGCAACAATACAGGCTACTTTGGAAGTACCAATATCCAGGCCGACGATGAGTTCCTGATGTCCACGTTTCATTTGCTTTCTCTCCTTCGGATCCGGGATCCGTTACTGACTGTTGACGGTGGTCGCTGAGGGCATGGCGACCGCAAAACCATTGGTATAGCGAAGATCCATTGTGGCTCCGGCTACCAGGTATTCCTTGACCTGGGGGGCAACGGCCACCCAGCGTTTTAAAGCGGGTATCACGTCCTCGCTGCCCAGCAGCAGGCGGACCTGATTATTGAGAATGCAGCGCCATCCACCCCTTTGGTCTTCCTGAAGGGACACGACCTTCAGGCCCAGTGGGGCAACAATGGTATTGAATTTCGCCAGTTGCGCGAGGAGTTGGCTGCCACTATCGGCGGGTCCGGCTAGATTGGGGAGTCCATTGGGTACTTGTGCCGGGGGCACGCTGAACACCTTTCCCTGAGCATCGACCATTTGCCCGGCACCACCCAGCCAGCGGGCGACCGGCGTATAGGGCGTGATATTGACCGTCAGGCGGTCGGGCCAGACCCGCCGGACCTCGGCATCGGCGACCCAGGGCAGAGCATCCAGAGCATGGCGGATTTGTTCGGGGTTCGCCCACAGAAAGCCTCGCGCCGCATAGGGCTTGAGAACCGCGTTGATTTCGGCCAGAGGAATTCTGGGAGAACTGCCGGTAATGGTCAGGGTGTTGATGGGCATCAGGGAGGGTTGCTGGAGCCATTGCCATCCGGACCATCCTCCCCAGGCGAGAATGCTGATACTCAGTCCACCCGCAAGGACCTTTCCATAAAGCTTCCAGGGTAGGGGCTTATGGGCTTTGGCAGCGGCCTTGACGGGTGCCGTCCGGGGAGCGGTTTTGGGTTTTTCCTTCAGGGTGGCTGCTGGCCGTTGGGGCTGTTGTCCGTGGCGATAATCACGCATGACACTAACCATGATTCACTCTCCTCTGCGCCGTACGCAGTATGGTCTTGCATAATTCGGGGAAATCCATGCCCACAGCTTTGGCGGCCATGGGTACCAGGCTGTGGCTGGTCATGCCGGGAACACTGTTGACTTCCAGAATATGTATTTTTCCCGATGTACTGATCATGAAATCGACCCGGCCCCAATCTCTGCCACCCAGTTCGGCGAATGCGCGAAGAGCCAGGGCCTGCAGTTCGGCATCTTTGCCGGCCCCCAGTCCCGAAGGCAGCAGGTAACGGGTATCCTCTGCGAGATATTTGGCATCGTAGTCATAAAAGGCGTGTGGGGTTTCAATGACAATGGGTGGAAGGGCTTTGCCATCGACAATTCCGACTGTGGCTTCATGACCAATGACCGCCGCTTCGCAGAGGATTTCATCTTCGAGAGCAAAAGCATCCGCCATGGCTTTATCCAGTTCTTCCGGCCCATTCACCCGGCTGACGCCGAGGCTGGAACCACCATGATTGGGTTTGATATAAATCGGCCAGGTGGAGTTTGCCGCGAGATCAGGTCGCGGATCGTGACGCCGCATCAGCATCCCTTCCGTTACAGGGAGGCCGGCGGCCTTCCAGATCTGCTTGGAACGCCACTTGTCCATGGCCAGTGCCGAACTCAAGACGCCGCTCCCGGTGTAGGGAATGGCAAGGGTTTCGAGGACGGCCTGGAGGAGGCCATCCTCGCCAATGGCGCCATGGCAAACATTGAAGGCGAAACGGACGCGTTCATCCTGCAACTGCTGTTGCAGACGTGTTGGTTCAATATCCATGCCCACTGCTTCCATGCCACTGCTGCGCAGGGCGTCGAGGACTGCTGCGGCACTGAGCAATGACACCTCGCGTTCGCCCGAGGGGCCACCGTATAGGACGGCTATGCGGATGGGTTCAGCCATGTTTCGCCTCCCCCAGAATGCGCATTTCGGCTTGCAGCCGGATACCGAACTGTTGCTGGACCGCTGATTGTACTTCCTCCACCAGGGACTCAATGTCAGCCGCCCGGGCATCGCCCCGGTTGATGATGAAATTGGCATGTTGGCTGCTGACTTCGGCCTGCCCACGGGCTTTACCCTTTAACCCGGCCGCTTCAATCAGGCGGGCCGCGTGGTCACCCGTCGGGTTACGGAACACCGAACCACAACTGGGCCATTCGAGAGGCTGAGTGGCAGCGCGTTTTTCCTGCCAGGCGCGCAGGCGTTGCATGACTGCCGTACTGTCCTCGGGGATCAGGCGGAGTCCGGCCGCCACAAAGCAGGCGTCACCATGGCCGTACACTTCCCGATAGCCAATCTGGAAATCTTGGGGCGTAAGTCGCTGGATTTCGCCATGGGGATGCATGACTTCCACCCATTCCACCAGACTCCAGGTATCGCCTCCATGAGCGCCGGCATTCATGCTCAGGCAGCCCCCCAAGGTGCCGGGAATGCCTGCCAGAAACTCTGCGCCGGCAAGTCCTGCCTTGGCTGCAAAATGGGCAATTTTTACCGCACCCGCACCGGCGCCGACCCGCAGCAGATCATTTTCTGCCAGAACGATCTGATCCAGGGTGTTGGCGAGGCAGATGGTGGTCCCGCGCAGTCCGGCATCGCGCACCAGCACATTACTGCCCAGCCCTATCCAGGTGAGCGGCGGAACCGCAAAATGTCTTAAAAATCCTTGCAGATCTTCCAGGGTGCCGGGGAGATAGAAGCGATCAGCCGGTCCGCCAACCCGCCAACTGGTATGGCGCTGCATGGGTTCTCCCAGGCGCAGGCGGCCACCAATGACCGGCATCATGGGGTGACCTCCGCAAATACTTCAGCCCATTGACCAGCCAGACGGGCAATGCTGCCAGCGCCCATGGTGAGTAGCACCGCGTTCGCAGGCAGGAGTGCGCGAATCTGCGCCGGGGCATTGAGCAGCTCCGGCAAATAATGAACGCTTATTCCCTGGGCAAGCATGGCTGCGCTGAGTGCCTGACTGCTGACTCCGGGTAAGGTTTTTTCGCCCGCACTGTAAATATCGGTGAGTATGACCAGATCCGCCGAGGCCAGACTGTGGACGAAATCGCCAAACAAGGCCTGGGTTCGGCTATAGCGATGGGGTTGAAAGGCAACGACCAGAGGGCGATCAGGCCATACGGCCCGGGCGGCACTGATGGTGGCGCTCAGTTCGCGGGGGTGGTGACCATAATCATCAACAATGGTGATGCCGGCAAACTCGCCGACCTGTTCGAAGCGTCTACCTACCCCGCGAAAATCGGCCAGGGCACTGCGAATGGTCTGCTCACTCACCCCGACCTTGCTGGCAATACCGATGGCGGCAAGGGCGTTGAGGACGTTGTGCTGTCCGGGAATCCCCAGATCTACATCCAGCCAGTGTACATAGTCATTATCCACGCGCCGCCAGACTTCAAAGTGACTGCCCATTCCCTGGACGGTCACATTACGGGCCTGCAGGTCCGTATCTGCACCGAATCCATAACGCAGCACCGGCGTGCGTAATTCCGGAATCAGGCCGGCGACCATGGGCTCGTCCGTACAGAGCACGGCAAGACCGTAGAAAGGCAAGCGCTGCAGAAACTGCAAAAAGGCATTGCGCAAATTGTCGAGGTTGCCGCCGTAGGTTTCCATGTGGTCGGCATCAATATTGGTGACGACGGCCATGACCGGAGCAAGATACAAAAAGGAGGCGTCCGATTCATCGGCTTCCGCTACCAGGTATTCACCGCTACCCAGGGCGGCGTGGGTGCCGGCACTTTTCAAGCGACCGCCAATCACAAATGTGGGATCCAGACCGGCTGCGCCGAGCATACTGGCGACCAGGCTGGTTGTGGTCGTTTTGCCGTGGGTTCCGGCAATGGCGATGCCCTGTTTGAAGCGCATCAACTCAGCCAGCATTTCGGCGCGCCGAATCACGGGAATGCGTAATTCCCGTGCTGCCTGGACTTCTGGATTGCTGTCGGGAATGGCCGAAGAAATCACGACGACATCAGCGCCGCGCACATTGGCGGCTTCGTGACCGGAAAAAATCCGTGCACCCAGATCCGTAAGGCGCAGAGTCGAACTGCCCGGCTGCAAATCAGAACCGGAAACAGCATAGCCCAGATTGAGCAGAACCTCGGCAATACCGCGCATGCCGCTGCCACCTATTCCGACCATATGAATCTGTCTGACCCAGTTACGCATGCTTTACTCCTTCCGGGTGCATACAAATTTGGGCGACGGCGGCTGCCGCGTCACCCCGGCTTTGTTGTCTGGCCGCTTCTGCCCAGCGCAGGCGTAAAGCTGGATCGTTGAGCAGGGGGCTGAGAATATCCCGCAATTCCTGAGCATGGAGGTTTTCCTGGCGAAGCATTCGGGCGGCCCCAGCGCTTTCCAGAAACTGCGCGTTGGCTGCCTGGTGATCATCCACGGCAAAGGGAAAAGGTACGAGAATGGCTCCCAGCCCTGCCGCTGCCAGTTCGGCGACGGTTGCAGCGCCAGCGCGGCATAGTGCCAGATCCGCCCAGCCCAACGCGACACTGATGTCCTGGATGAAAGGCTCGACGCGGGCGTCGATGCCTGCTGCCGCATATTCCGCTCGGGTGCTTTCGCAATGATCCTTGCCGGTCTGGTGCCAGATTTGTGGGCGTTGTTCCGTGGGCATGGCCGCTATGGCGGCGACACTGACGCTATTCAGCGCCTTGGCTCCCTGGCTGCCGCCCATAATCAATAAACGGGCAGGCCCCTGATGACTGGCGAAGCGCTCCTGCGGCATGGGGAGTTCGCGGATACTGCGGCGTACCGGGTTACCGACCCATTCACCCCCGGGCAAGCGCGCCCCGGGAAATCCCAGAAAAACATGTTTGGCCAGGGGAGCCAGCAGGCGATTGCTCAGCCCGGCGATGGCATTCTGCTCGTGCAGGCACAGTGGACAACCCATGCTCCAGGCGGCCAGGCCTACGGGGGCCGTCACATAGCCGCCCATACCCAGCACCGCCTGGCTGCGGGTTTGTTGAATGATTTTCCGGGCCTGAACAACGGCCTTGCTGACCCGCCAGGGCATGCGCAACCAGCGTCCCACGCCTTTTCCGCGAACACCTTGCATGTCGATGGTATGCAGGGGATAGCCGCGTTCGGGGACCAGACGCGCTTCCATCCCGGCATCGGTTCCGGCAAAGGCCACTTCCACCCCCTGATCGCGTAAGATGTCGGCGACCGCGAGAGCCGGAAATACATGCCCGCCAGTACCACCTGCAGCAATGAGGACGCGTTCAGCCATGCTGTGCCTCCTTCTGCATCTGCTCTGTTTGTTGGACGGAAAGCGCCGGATAACGCCGGCTGACGGCCAACACCACACCCAGTGCGGCGCAGAGAAACACCAGCGCACTACCGCCGTAACTGATCAGTGGCAGGGCAAAACCCTTGGTGGGAAGAGCGCCAAGGTTGACGCCCATGGACATGACCGCCTCACCGCCGAACCAGGTCAGCGTGCCATAGCAGAACAGGGCAAAAAAAGCATCTCCGGCGGCAGCAGCGCGGCGTCCGATCCGATAAATACGCCAGCAGGCCACACTGTAGAAAATGGCCAGTGCCCATACCCCGATCATGCCCAGTTCTTCGCCGATCACTGCCAGAATGAAATCCGTATAGGATTCTGGCAGATAAAAGTATTTCATGATGCCATCGCCGAGGCCGACCCCGAAAATACCACCCCGGCCAAAGGCAATCAGGGACTGTACCAACTGAAAACCCGCTCCGTAGGGATCTGCCCAGGGATTCTGGAAAGAGGTGATGCGGGCAAGCCGGTAGGGGGCTGATACGGCAAGGATTCCCAACGCGCCACCGGCAACAATGCCTGCCAGTAGAACGTAAGCAATGGGTAATCCGCCCAGGAACAACATGACGCCAGTGAGCAGTACCACCATCGCAAATGAGCCAAAATCGGGTTGTAGCAACAGCAGCAACCCCAGCAACCCCAGCACCACAAAAATCGGCCAGAGTCCTTCCTTGAATTTGCCGAGGAGTTCGCCTTTGCGCACCACATAGCGCGCGAGGAATAAGAGCAGGGCAAATTTCAGCAGTTCTGAAGGCTGCAGGCGGACAATGATGAAATTGATCCAACGATGCGAGCCGTTGACGGCAACGCCGATGACCGGCAAAAACACCATCATCAGGGCGATCAGGGAAATGATCATGAGGGGAAAGGTCATGCGTTCCCAGAAGTCGAGATCAATGCGGCTGAAATAATAGAGTACTGCAGTGGCCAGAATGACATAAAGGCCCTGACGTTCGGCAAAAAAGAACGGATTACCAGTCTCATGCTGGGCAATGGGCGCGCTGGCCGAGTACACCATGATCAGGCCAAAACCCAGCAGTATTAGAATGATCCACCACAAGACCGTATCTGCCGGGCCGTTTTCGGCCAGCCACCAGCTCGGACGTTTCATGATTGCCCTCCCGCCAGGTCCTGGACAGCAGCGCTGAATTGCTGCCCCCGATCCTGATAATCCCGGAACATATCGGTACTGGCGCAGGCCGGTGAAAGCAGAACCTGATCTCCGGGCATGGCTCTGGATGCGGCTTTGAGAACCGCATCCTGCATGCTGTCGGCATAATCTACCGGAATGATATTTTCCAGCAGTTGTGCGATTTTTTTTGCATCCTTGCCGAGCACGATAGCGGCGCGCTGATCACGGCAGGCTTGCTGCAACGGACTGAGATCCGCCCCCTTGGCATCGCCACCGAGAATCATCACCAGCGGTCCGGATAAGCCGCTCATGGCCTTGAGCGTGGCACCCAGATTGGTTCCCTTGGAATCATTGTAATAGTTGACTCCCTGATACTCGGCAACCCAGGCCAGTCGGTGGGGGAGACCGGAAAACTGCCGCAGTGTTTCCTGAATGGCCATGATGGGAAATTGTGCAGCTTCGGCCAGGAGCGCTGCTGCCAGGGCATTTTCGATATTATGTCCACCCGGCATACGCAGATCAGCAATGGCAAGCAGGGCTCCGCTGCTGCGCAGGGTGAGCTGGTCATCCAATACGTAGGCGTCACTGCGCTCATCATGAACGGCAAAGTAACGGATGGTCACGGAATCCGGGACTTGTCCGGGCAAGCTCGACGTAAAGGCATCTTCACCGTTCAAAACCAGGACATCACCGGCATTCATGTTCTGAAAAATCCGGGCCTTGGCAGCCCCATACTGCGCGTAGTCACCATGCCAGTCCAGATGGTCGGGACTGAGGTTGAGAATGGCCGCGACCCGGGGTCGAAAAGTCGTGCAGGCATCCAGTTGAAAGCTGGAGAGTTCGAGGATATACCAAGCCGGTTCAGGGCCAGATTCTGGTAATAATTCCAGGGCCGGGGTCCCCAGGTTGCCACCGGTCGCAACCATTATCCCGGCTTTTTGGGCAATTTCGCTGACTAGCGTGGTAACGGTGCTTTTGCCGTTACTGCCGGTGATGGCAATGATGGGTGCCGTGGCCAGCCGCGAAAATAATTCAATATCACCCATGACGGTGATTCCCGCCTTTCTGGCCTTTTGCAAGGCCGGCAGGGTAGGAGCAAGACCGGGGCTGAGCAGAATCAGATCGCTGTCGAGCAGCAGATTTTCAGGAAGCGCTCCGAAATGAAAAGTGGCTTGGGGATATTGTGTACGGAGGGTATCAGCATTTTCCAAGTGGCGGGTATCCGCCACCTGGCAATGTCCACCCAGGCGCAGGGCGGTGTTCAGGAGCGATTGTCCGGTTTTGCCGAAGCCGAGGATGAATACCTTTTTGCCGTCGAGTTTCATGTCAGCGGATCTTCAGACTGGAAAGGCCGATGAGCACGAGAATCACGGTAATAATCCAGAAACGCACGGCTACCCGTGGCTCTGGCCAGCCTTTTTTCTCGAAATGATGATGAATGGGCGCCATGCGAAACACCCGTTTGCCCGTCAGCTTGAAGGAAGCCACCTGAATCATCACCGACAGGGTTTCCATGACAAAAACCCCACCCATGATGACCAATACCAATTCCTGTCGGGCGATGATGGCGACAATGCCCAGGGCGGCACCGAGCGCCAGCGCGCCGGTATCGCCCATGAATACTTCGGCAGGATAGGTGTTGAACCAGAGAAAGCCGAGCCCAGCACCGACCAGTGATCCGCAGAAAATCAGCATTTGTCCGGAACCCGGCACCCAGGGCAGGTCCAGGTAATGGGCGAATACGGAATTCCCCGAAACATAGGCAAATATTCCCAGGGCAGCAGCCACCATGACAGTTGGGACGATAGCCAGCCCGTCCAGGCCATCGGTCAAATTGACGGCGTTGGAGGTGCCGACAATGACGAAGTAGCTGAAAATGATGAAGCCGAATCCCAAGGGAATCAGGACATGAGGTACAAAAGGAATGATCAGGCTGGTTTCCACGGGCTTGTTGGTCAGTCCATACAACACTCCGGCTGCTGCCAGGGCAAACAAGGACTGCAAACCATATTTGGCGCGGGCGGATAAACCCTTGGTGTTTTTACGCCGCAGCTTGCGCCAGTCGTCAATAAATCCAATGCCGCCAAAGGCAAAGGTGGTGATGACTGCCACCCAGACCAAAGGATTGCGCAAATCTGACCAGAGCAGGGTGGTAATGATGACGACCAGCAGAATCAGGGCTCCGCCCATGGTCGGCGTGCCCTGTTTGCTGAAGTGGGTTTCCGGCCCGTCATTGCGTACCATCTGCCCGATTTTGTAATAGCGCAGACGGGCAATGAAAAAGGGACCAATGACCAGGGAGAGGACCAGCGCGGTCAGTATCGCCAGTACGCCGCGCAGGGTCAGATACTGGAACACGTAAAAACCGTGGTATATATGGCCGAGTTGCATGAATAGTGCGTAAAGCATCAGGCGTCTCCTGCCACGAGTGCCTGAACGACACGTTCCATGTGTGCGGCTCTGGAACCTTTTACCAGCACCACTGTTTCCGGATTGAGATGGGGCTGCAGCGCAGCAATCAGGGGGGGCAGTTCCATAAAATGCTCTGCACCGGCTGCAAACGCTTCGGCGGTTTCGGCAGCCAGTTGGCCCAATCCATATACCGCATCAATACCCAGTTGTTGGGCCAGGATTCCTGCCTGCCGGTGATAAACTACCGTATCGGGACCCAGTTCACCCATATCTCCGAGCACGAGAATACGCTGGCCGGATTGGGCGGCAAGAACACGCAATGCGGCTTCCAATGAAGCGGGATTGGCGTTGTAGGTGTCATCCAGAATCCGGCAGCCACCCCTGCCGTTGCGCCATTGCAAGCGCCCGGGAATGGCTTCCAACCCGGCCACAGCACGCTGGATCTGCGGGATGCCGATATCCAGCGCCAGTGCGGCGGTGACCGCAGCCAATACATTGGCACCATTATGTTTTCCGGGCAGTGGTACTTCGAGGGTGAATTCACCCTGGGGAGCGCGCAGATCCAGTTGGCCGCTGCTCCCTGAACGATTCTGCCAATGGCCACGGACGCGTACCGGGAGATTGTTCAGACTGAAACGCCACACTTCGCCCGGAGCTTTTTCTGCCCAGAAGTCGGCAAAGGGATCGTCACCATTCAGAATGCTGATGCCACGATTGTCCAGTCCAGAAAGGATTTCTCCCTTGGCAGCAGCGACGGCCGCCACAGTTCCGAGCCCGGCCAGATGGGCGGGGCCGGCATTGTTGATGAGGGCCAACGTTGGTTTGGCCAGTGCGCTGAGCAGGGCGAGTTCGCCGGAATGGTTCATGCCCATTTCCAGTACCGCATAACGATGTTCCGCCCCCAGTCGCGCCAGGGTCAGGGGCACGCCAATATGGTTGTTCTGATTGCCCTGAGTGGCCAGTACGGGGCCGCTTTCGGCGAGGATGGCTGTCAGGACCTCCTTGACCGTGGTTTTGCCACAGGAGCCGGTAACCGCCAGCACCGGTATGTTGAAACGCTGCCGCCAATGCTGTGCCAGGCTTTGCAAGCTTTGCAAAGTGTCCTTGACCACTACTCCGGGCGCATCCACCTGACGGTTGCTGAGCACGGCGGCCGCGCCCTGGGCTAAAGCTTCTGAAACAAAATCGTTCCCATCAAAATGCGCTCCGGCAAGTGCAACAAACAGTTTGCCAATCATGGGTTGGCGACTGTCCGTGGCAATGCCGTGTATTTCGTCCTTTCCCTGACTGCCAGGCAGAAGTCGGCCACCGGTGATGCGGGCTATTTCGTTGAGAGAGTAGCGCATCATGGGCGGAGAGCCTCCATTGCTACCTGCTGGTCATGAAAGGGAGTTTTCTGACCCATGATTTCCTGGGTGCGTTCATGCCCTTTACCGGCAATCAGCACCCAATCTCCCGCTTGGGCACGGTGGATGGCCTGGTGGATGGCCGCCGCCCGATCATGGATGACCTCGACGGCCTCAGGGTGCTGCATGCCCGCGAGAATGTCGCGGATAATGTCGTCGGCATTTTCACTGCGGGGATTATCATCTGTAAGCGTGACCCGGTCGGCCAGAAGTTCGGCAACTTTTCCCATTTCCGGACGTTTTCCCCGATCCCGATCGCCGCCGCAGCCGAAAAGCACATGGACCTGTCCTTTGGCGACGGCGCGAATGTCCTTCAAAACCCGCTCCAACGCATCCGGAGTATGTGCATAGTCAATCATGACCTGTGCCTTGCCGGACGTCGCCGGTAGGCGCTGATAACGTCCCTCGGGCAAATCGAGGTGGTGAATGTCTGCGTCACTGACTTCCCAGCCCAGTCCATGGGCGATGGCCAGGGCGGCCAGGAGGTTTTCGACATTGCTCTGGCCAATGAGCGGGCTGCGTAATTGCCGCAGACCTTCCTTTGTGCCCAGAGTCAGAAGCGTTCCACTGGCCCCGGCATGTATTTCTCGGACCTGAAAATCCCAGGCCCCCGATCCAAAACCCAGAACATTGACGGAGGGATCGATTTGCTGAGCAATTTGTGCAGAAAAGGGATCATCCCGATTCAGTACGGCCAGTTTCAGATCGGGAAATTTGAACAGACGGGCTTTGGCTGCGCCGTATTGATCCATGTCGCCATGAAAATCGAGATGATCACGACTGAGGTTGGTAAACACTGCCGCAGCAAATGGGACGGCAGCTACCCGGCCCAGGGCCAGGGCATGGGAGGAGACTTCCAGCGCAATGACTTTGGCACCCTGGTCCCGGAGCAGTGCCAGCGTTTCCCAGAGACGAACGGCTTCCGGGGTGGTGTTGGCATGGGGGACGAGGGCATCAACCGGCCCGTAGCCCAAGGTTCCGATAATCATGGCTGCTTGGGGGGCGAGTTCGGCAATCAGTCGCGTGACACTACTTTTGCCATTGGTCCCGGTCACGCCGATCAATAGCGGTGTTGCCCCTTCATCCCAGCGATGCCAACGGCGCAGGGCCTGGCCGAGCTTGTCGCGAAGCTCGGGAGTCTGCCAACAGGCAGAGCCATTGACTTGCGGAATGACGGCTTCGTGCCCGGCTTCCAGCACGGCGGCCACGGCCCCCGCCTTCCAGGCTTCCGCCAGAAACTGATCGGCATCGCCACGATGGTTGTGTAATCCCACATAGAGCATGCCCGGCTGCAAGCGGCGGGTATCTGTTTCGATGCCGGTTACAGCCAGTTCCCTGAAGGCGTCAGGTACGGCATCAAATAATCGGGATAGAGGTTCAGTGCGCTGCATCACCAGCTCCTTCTGCCCACTGCTGGGCCTCGGTGACAGTGCGGTATGGATGTTCGGCAGTGGTTTTCAGAAGGCTCGGGTCTGGCTGAATGCCCATGCTTTGCAGGGCAGCTGCCATGGTCACCCGAAATACCGGTGCTGCCACGACTCCACCATAGCGCCATCCCCGGGTCGGGGCGCGGACCACGACAGCCATCACCAGGCGCGGGTCCTGAGCAGGGGCAAAGCCCACGAAACTGGTGTTTACCTGGTTTTTATGGAAGCCGCCTTTACCGTTGGCCATGATGGAAGTTCCGGTTTTGCCCGCCACCCTGTAACCCGGGATGCTGGCCAGAAAGCCGGTACCGCCCGGACTGGTAACGCCGCTCAGCCATCGGCTCAGTCGTTCGGCAGTGCTTGCAGACATGATCCGAACTCCGTTTACTGAGCGGGTGTCCTGGCGGATCAGGGTGGGCGCTACATAAATACCTTGATTGGCAATTGCCGCATAAGCGGCCGCCAGTTGCAGGGGGGTTACCGACAAACCATATCCGTAAGCCATCGCCGCTCTGCGGGCAATATCCCAACCCTGCCAGGCCGGCAGCGTCCCCGGACTTTCTCCGGGGAGCCCGAGGCCGCTGCCTTGTCCAAAGCCAGCCTGATGGAGCATTTGAAAAAGATCCGCCGGAGGGGTGCGCAAGGATATTTTTGCGGCCCCGATATTGCTTGAATATTTAAGGACTTGCGCCAGATCCAGATTGTTGTGACGGACATCATCCTGGATACAGAAACGGGCAACGCGAAAACAGTTGGTGTTGACGTTGAAGGTACTGTCGGGCTGGATACTGTTATCGTCCAGTGCCGCTGCAATGGTGAAGGGTTTCATCACGGAGCCGGGTTCAAAGGTGTCGGCAACGGCCCGATTGTTATAAAGACCAGCCTGATAATCATGGCGATTATTGGGGTTGAAAGCAGGATAACTGACCATGGCCAGCACTTCACCGGTCCGGGCATTCATGAGCACCGCTGCCCCGGATCGGGCCTGGAAGCGTTGTACGGCCGAGGCCAGAGCGGTGTAAGCCACATACTGGAGATTGCGGTCAATGCTCAAAGTCAGGACTTTGCCGGGCTGGGCAGAACGGGCAGGGCCGTGCAAGCTCAGTGGGTGACCATAATTGTCACGCAACCCGGTTTCTTCCCCCGCCTTTCCGGTTAGCCACTGGTTATAGGTCAACTCCAATCCTTCAATGCCTTTACCATCTACATTGGTAAAACCAATCAGTGGGGCCGCAATGCTTCCGGCAGGATAATAACGGCGATTCTCGGTGAGGCCATACAGGCCGGAAATATGCAATGCCGTTATTTTTTCGGCCCGTTCGGGACTGATCTGGCGGGCGATAAAGGCAAAGTGGCTACCACCCGCATGGACACGGGCATCCAGTTCGTTGACGCTGATTCCCAGGGCGGAAGCCACAAGCGGCCATTGACTTTCCTGGTGGGTGAATACTTGCGGATCTACCCAGAGGGTTTTGACCGGTACCGACAAAGCCAGAGGTTTGCCCTCGCGATCAACAATGGGTCCGCGTTGCACCGGCAACGGAAAATGACGCAAATAGCGTTGGGCTCCCTGGTCGCGTAAAAATGGACCATGTTCCACCTGGGCACGCCAGGCCTGAGCCATGACTGCAGCAAAGGCGAGTGTTACGGTTGCCCAAACGGCCGTCGCCCGCCACGCCGGTAATGGGCGTGCGGGGATTTTGGCCGGATAGGCAGAAGTCCGGGTCACGGCGCTTTCACCATGACAATCTGACTGTTTTTGGGGGCGCTCAATCCCAGCTTCTGCCGGGCGATATCCCCGACCCGCGCATTGGAGGCGAGTGTGGCCTGCTCCAGTTGCAGCTGTCCCCAGCGGTTATCCAGGGCAAAATGTTTCGCCTGTGCTTCCTGCAAGGCAATAAACTGGCTGCGGGTGCTTTCGCGTGCAGCTACTATACCGAGCAGGGTTACCATGATGAGAATGGCGAGAATTACCGTATTACGCCGCATGACGTTCACTCCTTTCGGCCACTCTGAGTACCGCTGAACGAGAACGGGGGTTCATCTGAATTTCTTCCGTACTGGCATGAATGGCCTTGCCGACCGCACGCCATGGTAAGGGGGGGATTTCCGCTGCGCGCAAGGGCAGGTCGCTGCTGACCCGAAACGCATCTGCCCGGAAAAAGCGTTTGACCATGCGATCTTCCAAAGAATGAAAGCTGATGATGGCCAGGCGTCCGCCAGCACGCAGTACCGCCATGGCCTCGGGAAGAAACAGTTCCAGCTCTTTCAGTTCATGGTTGATAAAAATACGGATGCCCTGAAAACTGCGCGTCGCCGGATTCAATCCGGAGTCGTGACGGGGGACGACCCCGGCGATGAGTTCGGCAAGCTGACTGGTTCGCTGCAAGGGGGTCTGTTCGCGATATTTGACGATTTTGCGGGCAATCGCGCGGGCAAATCGTTCTTCGCCGTAATTTTTCAGCACCTGGCTGATTTCTGCTTCAGGAGCACTGTTCAGCCATTCGGCGGCACTGATGCCGCTGCCGGGATCCATGCGCATGTCCAGAGGGCCGTCACGGAGGAAGCTGAAGCCACGTTCGGCTTCGTCGAGTTGCGGGGAAGAGACGCCCAGATCAGCGAGAATCGCATCCACATTTTCCCAGCCAAGACTTTCCACAACGCTGCGGATTTCACTGAAGCGCGCCTGGCGGATCAGTACCCGGTCATCGTTGGCAAAGCGGTCTTGCAGTGCCGCGATGGCGCTGGGGTCGCGATCGAGGATCAACAACATATCCTGATGCTGAAGCTTTTCCAGCAACGCCGCACTATGCCCGCCACGTCCTCCGGTCACATCCACACAACGTCGGGCCGGGCCCTCGCTGAGGGCGGGCTGGAGCATGGCGACGCTTTCCTGCAGAAGTACCGTAATGTGAGATCCGGACGCGGGTATGTTCACAGGATGAGATCTCCCAGGCTGGCAAATCCATCGTTGTTGTTCAGACTGTTTTCCTGGTAACGATCCCAGCATTGGGCATCCCAGATCTCGAATTTGTTGATTTGACCGACGACGACCAGTTCCTTGTCGATTTCTGCGAAGCGGCGCAGATTGGGTGAAAGCAGGATGCGGGCCTGACTGTCGAGGCGCATTTCTTCTGATTGCCCGACAAACATCCGCTGAAACTGGCGGGCTGCAGGGTTGTTGCTGGGGAGTTCGGCCACTCGGGCTTCCACTTTTTCCCAGGTGGGAAGAGGGTAGGCCACCAGACAATGTTCCCCCGGGCGGCTTTGCACATCGATGGTAACCACAATCTGACCGTCGCAATGGGCATTCAGCCAGTCGCGGAAGCGCGCCGGGACGTTCATGCGTCCCTTGCTGTCGAGATTGTGCCGGTGCGTTCCCCTAAACATTTGGTATCCTACTCTCCAAAAACTTCCACTTTGACCCACTTTCCCCCACAAGCTGAAGAATAGAGGGCGCACATCGGACTGTCAAGGAGAAATATTGAATAATTACGGCATGTTAGAGCATGTTGATAAAGTGCTATAAAACACTTTAAAGGGTTCTTGTAATTATTGGATTATGCAGTACAAAGTGATTTTTAACGTGCTTTCCGGAAAATCGGAAGATCGGCTGTATGCATCATGAAGCCAAGAAAGTTTCTATTTGTTTCATTAGGTTAGGTTGGGTCGTTGTGTCGGTATTTCTGCCGGAAGCAGATGACGCAAGAAATAAAAATTGGAGTGGGCCGATAAGCCGGGTTCTGTCGTGGACGACCATTCCTCTAGGCCTGCACTTACGCACAGGCTCCAGCAATCTACCCGCATGCACCGCGGACCACGGTATCGCATGCCTATTTGATCTTGCTCCAGGCGGGGTTTTCCCTGCCATTTCCGTTACCGGAAATGCGGTGCGCTCTTACCGCACCTTTTCACCCTTACCGGCGCTTGCGCGCTTGGCGGTATATTTTCTGTGGCACTTTCCGTAGGCTCACGCCCCCCGGCCGTTAACCGGCGCCTTGCCCTATGGAGCCCGGACTTTCCTCCCCGGATAAATCCGCAGCGGTCGTCTGGCCCACTCCGAGGCGGATCATACGCGTTTTCAACCGGACTGTCAGAAGAAAAACCATCGGTTTTGCGAACTATACTCTGCTCATAAGCATGGGTGGTGTATCGGGTGTCCGGGTAACCGGTACTGTTTACTGAAGGAGTGAATATGATGATTACTGACAATTTTCTGGATGAAGCACGCGATGTCCCCTCAACCACGCCGATGGAAAGGGTGGTGGCCTGGTCCATTTTCCGCAGTCGGGAGGACGCCAGGAAACTGCTCGACCATGTGCATTTGGCGCCCGGGCAGGCGCTGGTCGGTGGGCACGGTCAGGACAGTGTGGCTCCTTATTGGTGGGTTGGTGTGCAGGTGCAGGACCTGAGCCAATGGGGTAATACCACGGCGGTCAACAAGCGGGGTCGTTTGGGAGATTGATGGCGGGGATCAGGCCATGTAGTGCCCTGAGTAGGGTTTCCTTGTCTTGATGGTTGCCCAAAACCTGTCTCTGGTAGGCGCTGCGCAGGGCCTTGCCGAGTTCTGGTCCCGGAAGAACGCCAAGATTCATGAGATCTTCGCCACGAATCAGCGCCTCGGGAAGCGTTTTCCAGAGTCCCAGTTTCTGCCAGATGTCGCGGGCATGAGTGATGGGTGTCAGATCAATGTGACCGGCGCCACGCGCATCGGCCTGGGCAATGTCCAGAAGCAGGCTGCGGTCGGGAACGCGTAGAGCCAGACGCGCATAGGCCTGTTGCCCGGCCCGATCCCGAAACAGGGCGTGGGGGGCCCCGTGCCAACGCAGTAATGGTAAAATCTGTTGCTGCAAATGCTGTCCGGGAAAATAACGATTCAGGAAGTCGCGTGCCCGGGCAAGGGAATGCTCATGCCCTATGGCCCGCCAGCGATTGTGTGGGTCGCGCCGGGTGCTGTCGGCTTTACCCAGATCATGCAAGAGCGCTGCCAGCATCAGGATGAGGTCGCGTGCGGGCAGACCCTGGCGCAGGTTGGCGGCTTCGACAAGCACTTTTCCCGTATGTATCCAGACATCTCCTTCAGGATGCGCATCCGGACGCTGAGGCACGGCCTGCAGCGCTTCGAGGTCCGGGAATGCGCGGATGCTACCGGTGAGTGCCAGTGCATCCCAGGCTGCCCGCAGGTTGCAGCCACGCAGCAGGAACGCCTCCCATTCCTTGCGCAGCCGTTCGCCAGGGATTTCCGACAGGTGCTCGGCCAGTTTTTGGCAATGTGGGACACTGCTTGCTTCGAGATGAAAATCCAGTTGCCCGACCAAACGCGCCGCCCGGAATGCTCTGAGAGGGTCATCCGCAAAGGTGCCGGGATTCACGATGCGCAGTCGTTTTTTCTGCAGATCATGCAGCCCGCCCACAGCATCCAGTAGTTGTCCGGAGCGCCAGTCCCAGGCCAGGGCATTGACCGTAAAATCACGACGCTGGACAGCAATGGGCCAGGGCAGGTGCGGGTCGGTCTCGCCGCGTGTTTGGGGCAGGGTAAACTCTGCACCGCCAGCGACCCAGACTGCACAGCGGCCACCCACCCGATGCGCGGCAAAAGGCGCCAGGCATTCTTCCAGGCGCGCTTCATTCAGCGCATGGATTTCCATATCCCAGTCATGGACGGGCAGACCTAACAGGCTGTCGCGAACCGCACCGCCGACCAGCAGCGTCCTTGCCCCCGCACGTTCCAACGCATTGATTATGAGCGTCAGTTTTGGCGGGATGGATATTTCCATAACCCTAGTTTTTGCGCATCTCGGTTAACAATTCGGCGTAGCGTTCGGCCACCACCCGACGTTTGATTTTCAGGGTGGGTGTTACTTCACCATGCGCTTCGCTCAGTGCTTCCGGCAAAACGGCAAAGCGCCGTACCTGTTCGTAGGAAGGCAGATCCTGCAGGGCGGTATGAATGCTTTCCTGAAGGGCCTTGCGCAGGACACTGCTGTCCGGCTTCGCGCCAAAACGCGCCTGCACCTGTTCCGGGTTGGGGAAAATCAGGGCGCTCAGGTAGGGAAGGCGGTCTCCGAAAACGACGGCCTGACTGATAAGCGCCTGGGCCATCAGGCGCATTTCAATTTTTTGTGGAGGAATGTTTTCACCCGCCGAATTGACGATCAGATCTTTTTTGCGATCATAAATAGTCAGGTATCCATTTTCATCCAGGCTGCCGACATCACCGGTGTGTAACCAGCCATCCACGATGGTTTCCCGGGTGGCACTGTCATTATTCCAGTAGCCGGACATGATGGATGGCCCGCGTACCAGGATTTCGCCATCGGCGGCAATACGCCCTTGCAAGTTGGGCAGGAAGCGGCCGACGGTTCCTGCCCGGATGGCATTGAGTGGATTGGCAGCAATGACCGGGCTGGCTTCGGTCATGCCGTATCCTTCCACCACTGGCAGGCCGATGTCCAGAAAAAAACGGGTGATATCTGCGTCCAGCGGAGCGCCTCCGGAGACAAAAAAACGCAAGCGTCCTCCCAATTTTTTGCGCAGTCCCGAGACCAGCAGCCGGCGGGTTATGAGGCGTTGCCATTGCGGGGCAGGGCGAGTGCCGGCACTGAATCCGGCGCCGCGCTGGATGAAACGACCCAGCAGGCCATGGCGTTCTTCGATACCACGCCGGACCCGGCTGTAAAGCAACTGAAAGACTCTGGGAACAGCAATGACGATATCAGGATGAGCCGCTTCCATATCGCGCAGGACGGTGTCGGGGCGTTCAGCATAGGCAACTTCCAGTCCGAGCAGGTAAGCACCAAAATGCCCGGTCCCCCGCTCAAACACATGTGACAGCGGCAGGATGGACAGCAGTCGCTGGCCGCGCCGCAAGGGGACTAAAGGCAAAAAACCGGCAATGTTGCTGAGAATGTTGCCATGACTGAGCATGACGCCCTTGGGCCATCCGGTTGTTCCGGAGGTGTAAACAATGCTGGCAATCTGCTCACGCTGCAATGCGCCAAGACGTTCTGCCAGCTCCTGTTTGTGCAGCGCGGTATTGTCCTGTTCGAGTTGTGCCCAGTTTTTCAGGCCGGCGCGTTGGGCTGCCTCAGGATTTCTGAGTAATATGCGTTCATGCGGGACCCCCCAACCCTCGCCACCCATTTTTTTCCACTCATTACTGCCCTCCAGCAATACCAGTCCGGCACCACTATCCCCCAGAACGTAGTGAATTTCCCGGGGACTAAAACTGGGATAAAGAGGAACCGTGATGGCGCCAATGCTGAGAATGGCGAAATCCATGATGGCCCAGTCCATGGAGTTGGGCGCCATCAATATGACTCTTTCTCCCCTTTTGACGCCTAAGCGCAGCAAACCTTCGGCACGCCCCTGTACCCGGTCCTGAAAATGGGCGGCACTGACTTTCTGGAAGCCCTGGGGCTGGCGCTCCAGGGCAATACAGCCATCTGGATCCAGTGTGCAACGGGCGAACAGCCCTTCGGGCAGACTCCGAAAACGTTCAAGGTCTGCCACCATTTCAGCGCATGGCCTTCTCGGTAGGGGTCAGGCTGCGTTTGAAACTTTCCATTTGAAACAGGCGGTCCATATATTCCTGGGTAGCCTTGGCCGCTGCTGGCAGGCTGATGTCGAGTATGGGAAGGCGCCAGAGCAGGGGGGCAATGGCACAATCAAGAATGGACAGATCATCGCCAAAAAGAAAACGCTGTTGCGTAAAAATGGTGCTGAGTCCCGCCATGGTACTGCGGATTTGTTCTTTGGCGGTCTTGATTTGTTCCGGACTGAAGCCGGGCTGGAAAAGCGGCGCGAACCAGTCCTGGTCAAAGCGCAGCAGCCCCAGACGAACTTTTGCCCGGGAAATGGGATCAACAGGAATAAGGGGAGGGTGAGGAAAACGCTCGTCCAGATACTCCATAATCAACACCGATTCATGGATGGCGAGGTCCCGGTCCAGGAGGGTGGGAACCTGATTATAAGAATTGAGTTCAGCGAGTTCTTCAGGCTTGTGGGCGAGGTCAACTTCAATGATCTGGTATTCCATTGCCTTTTCTTCCAGAACAAAACGCACGCGGTGGGCAAACACGCAATCGTCGCTGGAATACAGTGTCATCAGAGTTTTTTTGCTGCTGGGCGTGGCCATATTTGAACTTCCTTGATCGCAAGTAGAGTATATCTTCAGCATGAAACCCCTAGGGGATTTCATCGGCTCGCTGATTATACATGAGTACCGCATTGTTGGGGTATTTCCATAAGGATAGAGTGTCTGATGGGAAAGTGTCATTTGTTAATGAGTGTCAATAGGTCTTGTCGAGGACTGAGGGTCGCTGTAAACTGCCTGACCAGTCGGTTGGTTGTATAGAGACAACAAAGGTTGTAACCTAAACCACAACTGTATGGGAGGGCGGTCCTGAGGATCGCATAGGAATTAAAATCATGATCCGTCAGCGCACACTTAAAAATATGATTTGGGGCACCGGAATCGGCCTGCACAGCGGCCGCAAGGTTTATCTGGGCCTTCGTCCTGCCCCGATTAACACCGGCATTGTTTTTCACCGGAGTGACATCGAAGGGGGCGCCTGGATCAAGGCTGATCCTCTCCATGTGGTGGATACCCGTCTTTCCACCAATATTGGCGACGGCCAGATTCGTGTGGGCACCATTGAACATCTGATGTCGGCTCTGGCGGGCTTGGGTATTGATAATGCCTATATAGACCTGGATGGTCCGGAAGTGCCGATTATGGATGGTAGCGCTGCACCTTTTGTTTTTTTGATTCAATGCGCGGGCATTGAAGAGCAGAATGCACCCAAGCGTTTCATCCGTATCACCAAGCCACTGCTTGCCGAAGACGGTGATCGTTGGGTGCGTCTGGAACCTTTTGATGGATTCAAGGTGAGTTTCACCATTGATTTTGACCATCCGGTTGTCAAGAACGGTGGCCAGGACGTGACAGTGGATTTTTCACGCACCTCTTACCTGAAAGAAGTGGCGCGGGCCCGGACTTTTGGTTTCATGCGGGAAGTGGAAACCCTCCGCAAAATGGGCCTGGCTTTGGGTGGTAATCTGGATAACGCCATTGTGGTCGATGATTATCGCATCCTCAATGAAGAGGGTCTGCGTTACACCAATGAATTTGTCCGTCATAAGGTTCTTGATTCCATTGGTGATTTGTATCTGCTGGGACATCCTCTGGTGGGACATTTTTCCGGGCACAAGGCGGGTCATGCCCTCAATAACAGCCTGTTGCGGGCCTTGTTGCAGCGTCAGGATGCCTGGGAATTTGCGGATTATTCCGAAAACTCTGCGCCCTTTTCCTTTGCAGAAACCCTGGTGGCTTCTCCCGCCTGAGCTTTTTCCAGGGTCTCTGCCAGGCGCAGCATGGCTTTGGCAATGGCGGGCGGCATTTGCCTGCCCCATTCTCTGAGGGTCGGGGCAGCCGCTTCCGCGTAGCTTGGCGTTTTTTTCGCTGGTCTGTCCTGCACCGGGAGCCGGGCCTGCCAGGGCCTGATGCTGGACTGAATGTGTTGCACCGGATCTTCGGGAAATGCCTTATTCCAACGCTTGATCACTTTTTTTTCATTGCGCCGTAACCAGGCGTGCCAGACCGGACTTTGGCAAAGCACCTGTAAAGTGTTATCCGACCAGGCCACCAGCCAGGTGTGGTCCTGAATTTCCAGATCGAGCAGGGCATTCCAGGCAGGCTGACGTTCCCGCAGCAGTCGGGCATGCTGAACGATGCTGCCGACATGTCCTGAGTGGCGTAGTGTAAATGGGCGTTGTGGTCGCTGTCGTTTATCATTCATGGGCTTTCATGCTAACCTGCAAAATATTTTTTACCTAGGTTTGTCTATTCATGTTTGGAACCATCATCCGTCATGTGGTTGGTAGTCGCAATGAGCGTCTAATCAAGAAAGCCCGTGCTGTAGTGGCCAGGATCAATGCGCTGGAAGAGCAATACCAGGCCATGGACGATACCAGTCTGGCCGGGCAGACAGCTATTTTCAAAGAGCGTATCGCCCGGGGTGAAAGCCTGGATGCCGTGCTGCCCGAAGCTTTTGCCGTGGTTCGCGAAGCTACCCGGCGGGTGATAGGCATGCGCCACTATGACGTGCAGCTGATTGGCGGATATATGCTGCATGAAGGCAAAATCGCAGAAATGCGGACCGGCGAAGGCAAGACACTGGTCGCTACGCTGCCCGCCTACCTGAATGCCTTGTCGGGCAAGGGCGTGCACGTAATTACCGTCAATGATTATCTGGCCAGCCGTGATGCCCAGTGGGTTGCCAAAATACATAATTTTCTGGGTCTTAGTGTGGGTACCATCATTTCCGATCTGGCTACGGAAGACCGGCGTGCGGCTTATGCAGCCGATATTACCTATGGTACCAATAACGAATTCGGCTTCGATTATTTGCGCGACAATATGGTATTCTCGCCTGCTGACCGGGTCCAGCGTGGGTTGCATTATGCGATTATTGACGAAGTGGACTCCATCCTCATTGATGAAGCGCGGACTCCCCTGATCATCAGTGGCCCTACCGAAGAAAATACGGATTTGTATTTCCGGGTAGACAAGCTGGTAGGGCAATTTGTCGTCGAGGAAGATTACACGGTTGACGAAAAAGCCAAGCAGGTGATGCTCACCGAGGAAGGGATCGAAAAGGCTGAAAGGCTCATGGCTGAACATGGCCTGCTGACTGAAGGTAATCTTTACGATCTGGCTAATGTCACCCTGGTGCATCATCTGAATCAGGCGCTACGGGCGCATGTCATTTATCATCGCGAAACCGACTACATTGTCCGTGATGGTGAAGTTTGCATTGTGGATGAATTTACCGGCCGGATGATGACCGGGCGGCGCTGGTCCGACGGATTGCATCAGGCGGTGGAGGCCAAGGAAGGGGTCGAGGTCCAGAATGAAAATCAGACGCTGGCTTCCATTACCTTCCAGAATTATTTCCGAATGTACGACAAGCTTTCCGGAATGACTGGTACGGCAGATACCGAAGCGTTTGAACTGAATCAGATTTACAATCTGGAAGTGGTGGTTATCCCGACCCACAAGCCCGTTCGGCGTCTGGATATGGCGGATCTTATTTATCGCACGGCGCAGGAAAAATGGACGGCCATTGTTGAGGATATTCGTGATTGTCATCAGCGTGGACAACCGGTATTGGTGGGTACAACCTCCATTGAGCACAACGAGTTTCTCTCGCATCTGCTCAAGCAGGCAAAAATTCCCCATGAAGTGTTGAACGCCAAGCAACACCAAAGGGAGGCAGAAATTATCGCCCAGGCGGGTACGCCCGGAGCGGTGACCATTGCCACCAACATGGCCGGTCGGGGCACGGATATTGTGTTGGGTGGGAATGTTGGTCATCAGATAGATATGGTGCTGGCAGATCCGGATATGGATGAAGAACGTAAAAGCGAGCGTGCCGAAGCCCTGAAAAATGGATGGCAAAGCCTGCATGACCGGGCAGTCGAAGCGGGTGGTCTGCACGTTATTGGTACCGAACGTCATGAATCCCGGCGTGTGGATAATCAGTTGCGGGGTCGTTCCGGCCGGCAGGGCGATCCGGGTACTACCCGTTTTTATCTGTGTCTGGAAGATCCGCTGATGCGGATTTTCGGTAGTGACCGTTTGGGTGGACTGATGCAGAAACTGGGGATGAAAGAGGGCGAGGCCATCGAACATCCCTGGGTCACTAAATCCATTGAAAATGCACAGCGCAAGGTCGAAAGTCGCAATTTCGATATTCGCAAGCAACTGCTGGAATATGATGATGTGGCCAACGAGCAGCGCAAAATCATTTATCAGCAGCGCAACGCCTTTATGGAGGCGGATGATGTCAGCGAGGAAATCCAGTTGTTGCGTGAAGATGTACTGGATGCAGTACTGGCAGATTACAGCCCTGCCGGAGTCATGGAAGAAGAGTGGGATCTTCCGGGTCTGGAGTCGGCCCTGCAGCGGGTTTTTGGGCTGGAAGCCCCCGTTGAGCAGTGGCTGGAACAGGACAAACGCCTGAATTACGAAGGTCTGCGCAGCAGGATCATGGAGATGGTGCTGACGTCTTATGCGGAGAAAGAAGCCTTGATGGGCAGCGAAATGGCACGTCATTTTGAAAAATCCGTCATGCTGCAGGTGCTGGACAGCCAGTGGAAAGATCATTTGGCCAGTATGGATCATTTGCGTGAAGGGATTCATTTGCGCGGTTATGCGCAAAAAAATCCCAAGCAGGAATATAAAAAAGAGTCCTTGGCGATGTTCAACAGCATGTTGGCGCGCATGCGCGAAGAGGTCATCAGTACCTTGTCGCGTCTGCATGTCAGTCCGGCGGCGGAAACCATGGATTGGGACGCCCTGGCGCGCGCTGCCGCGCCGCAGCACATACAGTTTTCTCACCCTGATTTTGCGGGTGAGCCGCTGGCTGAAAATCCGGGTCTGAGCGCATTAGCCGGGGGGGTCCTCGGAGAACATCTGGCAAATTCGTCCACCCGTTCTCCTGCGCAATCCCCCCTGATTGGCGATGACAAAATTGGCCGGAATCAGCCCTGCCCCTGTGGCTCCGGCAAAAAATACAAGCATTGTCACGGACGCTTACAATAAGGAGCTGCTATGGCTGTTGGCCTTCTTCCTCCCCACGATTTGCTGCCTGTCGCCGGTTTGCGGCTGGCGGTCACCGAAGCGGGCATCCGCTATGCCGGACGCCGTGACCTCACCCTGATTGTTGTGGATGAAGGCACTCAGGTAGCGGGAGTGTTTACGCGGAACCGCTTCTCGGCGGCGCCGGTATTGGTGGCCCAGCGGCATTTGTCCTCGGGAACCCCCATCCGGGCGCTGGTCATCAACACGGGTAATGCCAATGCGGGTACGGGGGCTGCAGGCTTGCAGGCGGCAGAAGATTCCTGCCGGGTTGTTGCTGTCGCTTTGGATTGTCCTTGCCAGTCGGTGCTGCCCTTTTCCACCGGGGTGATCGGCGAGCCGGTGGATCTGGCCGGAAAAATCTCTGCTGCGCTTCCCGCCTTGAAAATACATCTCGATGAAAATCATTGGGAAATTGCTGCTGCGGCCATCATGACCACCGATACTATCCCCAAGGCCTGCTCGCGGCAGATTGAACTGGATGGTGAGCGGGTAACGGTAACGGGCATGGCCAAGGGTTCTGGCATGATTCGTCCAGATATGGCGACCATGCTGGCCTATCTGGCTACCGATGCCCCCCTGCAGGGAGAAGCCTTGCAGCAGTGTCTGCAGGACGCCATGGCGCAATCGTTCAATCGGATTACGGTAGATGGAGACACTTCTACCAATGACGCCTGTATGTTGATGGCGACGGGCAAAATTGCCGTTGCGCCCATCAGCAGTGCCGAAGATCCGCGCTATGCGCCGCTCTGTGCAGCGATCACCGAGGTGGCCCAATTTTTGGCCCAGGCCATTGTTCGGGATGGCGAGGGTGCCAGCAAATTTATTCCTATCCACATTGCGGGGGGACGCAATGAGGAGGAATGTCTGCAGGTGGCTTATCGCATGGCGCACAGTCCTCTGATCAAGACGGCCTTTTTTGCTTCAGACCCCAACTGGGGGCGCTTGCTGGCCGCCATTGGTTCAGCGGGGGTGGATGATCTGGAAGTGGATAAGGTTCAGGTCAGTCTGGGGAACACGCAAATCGTCCGGGATGGGGCCCGCGATCCTGATTACAGCGAGGCTGCCGGGCAGGCGGTGATGGCCGAGGCAGAAATCCCGGTGCGGGTGGATTTGGGTCGCGGGCAGGCGAGCGCGACGATCTGGACCTGTGATTTATCCTATGACTACGTGCGTATTAACGCCGATTATCGCAGCTGATGAACGTCGTTCCGGTAGCCACGGGCATTCTTGAGGACGAAAAAGGTCGTCTGCTTGTTTCCTTGCGCCCTGAAGGCAAACCCTGGCCGGGGTTTTGGGAGTTTCCCGGTGGCAAGGTGGACCCGGGTGAAACGCCTGAGGAAGCCCTGCATCGCGAGTTATGGGAAGAGATTGGCATCCGGGTGCAGGATGCAGAGCCATTCCGGACCCTGGATTACACCTATCCCGAGCGGACGGTGCGCCTGCATTTTTACCGGGTGCGACGCTGGGATGGTGCGGCTCATGGTAAGGAAGGGCAGCAGATTCGCTGGTTGTACCCTTGGGAAATTCCGGCGTTGGAGTGTCTGCCCGCCAACCTGCGGATGACGGCAGCCGTACTGGAAGAATCTCTGCCGCACCCGCCACTGTGCCTGATTGCCGATCCGGCCCGTGTGGAGCCCCAGGTCTTCGCTCATGCCTGGCGGGAAGCGCTGAGAGCCGGCCTGCAATGGGTGATCCTGCGTTGCAAAAGCGCTGTGGATGAAGAGCGCGCGAACTTGTTGAAATCCCTTTGCGCAGAATCCCTGGCCGTTGGTGCGCAGGTCTGGCTGAATCATGCTGAACCCCTGCCGGACTGGCCGCGAACCGGTCGTCACTTGACCTACGCACAACTGGAAGCCGGCTTGCACCCTTCGGAGCCCTTTGCTGCTTCCTGTCACAATGCCGGGGAAATCCACCAGGCAGCTCAGGCGGGAGCCCGTTATGCCTTGCTTTCCCCATTGTTTTCCACCCGCTCCCATCCGGATACACTGCCTTTGGGCGAAAAAGCATTTGCCGAACTGGTGGAAACATCGGCCATACCGCTTATTGCCCTGGGTGGGCTAACGGCAGAGCGTGTTCCTGCGGCAATGGCTGCCGGGGCCAGTGGGGTTGCCATCCTCTCGGGAATTCTCGAAGCTCCTGATCCTTTTGCTACCACCAGTGATTTTCTGCGCTATTGGAGACCCTGAGTGCCCCGAATTTCCGTCGTGATCCCGCTGTACAACGAAATCGACAACGTTACCCCGCTTTGTGATGCCCTGAGTGCGGCGCTGGCGGGAGCAGATGCTGAAATCATCATTGTCGATGATGGTAGTCGTGATGGCAGTGCGGCGGCCCTGGACCGGGAAGCCGCAGCACGCGGAGAGCATTTCAAGATGATTCATCTGCAAAGAAATTTTGGCCAGACAGCGGCCATGCAGGCGGGAATTGATGCGGCTCAGGGGGAGGTCATCGTGACCCTGGATGCGGACCTGCAAAATGATCCCCAGGATATTCTCCCTTTGGCCGAGCGCTTGCTGGCTGAAAATCTGGATGTGGTAGCGGGTTGGCGCAAAAATCGCCAGGATGGTCTGTTTTTGCGCAAAATACCTTCGCGTATTGCCAATCGACTCATTCGCCGCTTTACGGGGGTGCGTTTGCATGATTACGGCTGCACGCTCAAAGCCTATCGGGCTTCGGTGCTCAAGGGCGTGCGCCTTTATGGAGAAATGCACCGTTTTATTCCAGCCTGGTTATCGACCCTGACTTACACGGATCGGATTGTGGAAGTGCCCGTGCGTCATCATGCGCGTGTGGCAGGCAAGAGCAAGTACGGGATTTCCCGAACTTTTCGGGTGTTGGTAGACTTGTTGTTCGTCAAGTTTTTTCTGGGTTACAGTCAGAAACCCATGCATTTTTTTGGTACTGTCGGGCTGTTTTCGTTGTTTATAGGTTCCGGCATGCTGATTTATCTGTTTATTGATAAATTCGCCGAAGGTGCAGAGATTTCCGGTCGGCCCATGCTCATTGCGGGTGTCCTGTTTTTTCTGGGAGGGCTGCAGTTTTTGAATACGGGTATTGTCGGGGAGATGTTGTCGCGGATATATCATGAATCCCAGGATAAAAAGACTTATGTGATTCGCCATACGGTGCATCTCGATCCGGGTGCCGAACCCTGATGCCCATTCCTATTTTGATGTATCACAATATTGACCGCGCACCCAAAGGGGTGAAATTGCGCGGTCTTTACGTTTCTCCAGAACGATTCCGACGCCAGATGGCCTTGCTGCATCGCTTCGGTTATCAGGGTTTGTCCATGTCTGCGGCCCTGCCCTATATTCATGGCGAAGCCAAAGGAAAAGTGGTTGCCATTACCTTTGATGATGGCTATCGGGATAATCTGGAAAATGCCTTGCCGGTTTTGCAGCATTATGGATTTACGGCGACCTGTTACATGGTCAGCGCAGCCCTGGGTGCGGACAATGCCTGGGATGCGGCAGAACTGGGTGTACACAAGCCGTTGATGTCCGCAACAGAGTTGCGGCAATGGCAAGCAGCCGGGATGGAGGTCGGCGCCCATAGTCGTCATCATCCCCGTCTGCCGGATCTGACGGAAGCGGATCTGCTGAACGAAATGACCGGTTCCCGACAGGATCTGGAAGAATTGTTGGATGTTCCCGTCACGCAATTTTGTTATCCCTACGGAGCCGCAGGACAACGCGAACGGGAAGCGGCAAAACAGGCCGGATTTTTGGCGGCGGTAACCGTACGTCGGGGGCGCGCCCGAGCGGGGGAGGAGGACCCTTTTGACCTTCCCCGGGTCATGGTTGGCGGACATCATGGTCCCCACGTATTCCCCATGCAGATCTGGACAGCACATGAGGATCGGCATTGAGCAACGGGCGGCGTTTGCTCTGGGTAGGCACAAATCCGGGGGGAGGGGGAACAGAAACCCATATGATCACCATGTGTCGCGCCTTGGCGGATGCCGGTGTGGATATGCATGCCTTCGTGCATCCACGAGGACGTATTGCCGAGGCGCTGTCAGATAGTTTGGTCAAGTTGCACTATGGGATGTTCCGTAACAGTGCCGATGTGCCCGCCATGCGCAAGCTATGGAAGACAATTCGCAGTGTCCAGCCCGATTGGTTGATCGGGAGTTTCAGCAAGGAATACTGGCCGTTGGCCATACTCAGTCGGATGAGTGGATGTCCTCTGGTATTGTTCCGGCATATGGATTTGCGCCTCAGACCCAGCACCCGCTGGCTTTTATCCCGCTGGCCCTTGCGGCTTTTCGCCATATCCGAATACTTGCGTCGTCGTCTGATAGAACAGGGCATTCCTCCGGAGCGGGTAGAAGTACTCCTGAATCCCATCCATCTGGAAGAATTCCATCGGGATGCTGATGCCCGTCACAATGGGCGACGCGATTTAGGGCTGACTGATGCGGATTTCCTCTTGGGTTTTGTGGGTGCCTGGCATCGGGGTAAAGGCGTTTTCATGCTGGCCGATGCCATTGATGCCGCCCACGCACAAAATGCCCATGTTCATGGCTTATGGTTAGGCGGCGGAGCGCATGAGGAAGCATTACGCTCCCGACTGGCCAATAAATCCTGGCACCATGTGCTGGGTTGGCAAAATCCGGTAATGCCTTGGTATAGTGTGATGGATGCTCTGGCCCTGCCGTCCATAGAACCCGATACTTTCGGCCGGGTTTGCCTGGAGGCCCAGGCCTGTGGAACACCAGTGCTGGGCGCGGACATAGGGGGTATTCCCGAAAGTTTTGTGGATGGTCAGGGAGGATGGTTGTTGCCGGCTGGAGATGTTTTGCGCTGGGAAAATGCTCTGCTGAGTTTGTTGGCGGATCCGGCGTTGCGAGAAAATTTTGCTGATGCAGGACCTGTTTACGCAACAGGATTTGCCTCGGAAAACATTGCCTGTAAATTTTTGCAGGAGTTGCAGCAATGATTGCTGGTTTTGTGGGCTAAACATGGCGCGTGCTATTCCTGCCAATCCCCGGCGTATTTTACTGATCAAATCCCACAGCGCGGGCATAGGTGATATTCTCCGCAGCTCTGCGGCCTGGGCCGTCCTCAAAAAACGTTGGCCCGATGTCGAGTTGCATTTGCTGTTTTTAACGCGCTGGCCAGGATATCCCAGTGAAGCATTGATTCGTGAACATTTTCTGCTTTCCAGCGCACATTTTCTGCCTATGCAGGAAGGGCGTTTCTGGGGGATGCGTGGAGTGGGGCCTCGAACCTGGAGACGTCTGTTGCCGGAATTGAGGAAAATTGCCGAGCAGATTCAGCCTGATTTAATTATTGATCATGAACCTCATGGTTTGGAAACAGCTCTTGTGACCCGCTTTCTGAGATATAAGCTCCATGACGTAGCGACTATCGGCGTGGCTCAAGTGCCTGGACGGGGATTTTTGTATGATCGCGCTAGTATCTCCTTCAAAGAATATGCGCGTGAAAGAAATATCCTTTGGCCGATGGATTATACCGAGCGAGATTTTGTTGCCTTGACAGCTTTGGGTTTGGCGCGTCACGGTCAACCTATATCACTAGTTTGCACTAATGCAGGGAAAAATTGGCAGGAAAATAAATTAAATAAACTTGGCACGAGTAGGTTATTAGGACTTAATATTGGCTGTGGAACAAAGGGAGCTGAATCTCGACGCCCATCTGTCGAATTGCTCGTTGCAGCTTTGGGGCCTCAATACCTTCCTGACGATGTAACTATTTTACTTAGCGGATCTGCAGAAGAACAAGTTATTAATGAAAGCTTCGTTGAGCAATATCGCCAGAGTTGGGGAGAGTCCAGAACTATCATGGATTTCGCAGGTAAGATTTCTCTCTCTGAACTTACCGGACTAATCAATGCGTGCCAGGTTTTTATTTCCAGCGATTCTGGGCCCTACCATATGGCGGTCGGTTTAGCCATTCCAACAATTGCGCTGTTTAATTTTGAAGAACCAACAGCATATCATTGTGAAGAAAATATTCAGATACTGGTCGCACCCACGATCGAGCAGCTGGGTGTATGTTTACGCCATCATTTCCAGTACGAGAGGGCCTCATGAAAAGGTTGATCCATGCCCGGGTGGTTCCACATTTTTATGGACTTCCCCTCTTTTTGTTTCCGATTACTACTGCGGGTTCAGGTATCGCATTGGGACTATTGCTGCTTGTCTATGGACTCAGCAATGAGTGGCAAAACTGGCGACAGATTGGTCTACGGCGTTGGGCTTGGCCGTGGGCCTTATTCATCCTTTGGACTCTCATCGGTCTAGCGTGGACAACTAACATGTTCTTTGGGCAGAAAGTAGCCGTAGCCACTGGTTATGGCCTGTTAGCCTTTTTGGGCGCCACTCTGAGCTGGAATCAGGCAACAATAAAGATTGTTATTCGTTATTTTCTTTTTGGCATTTTACTGAATGAGCTAATTGCCATCATGATGACCTTGCAGCTCTTGCCCTGGCCGAATGGGGACGGGCCTATGACCGGTCTATGCGATCATATTTTTTTGTCGTTCATCCTTGCCCATGCCCTTTTTTGGCTCAGTTATGACTGGAAATACCAATGGTGTTTCCCTCGCTGGACAACAACCCTCTTATTTCTTTTATTCATTCTCCAACTTTTTATCGCCCCTGCGCGCTCCGGGCAGTTGACATTTGTTTTGTTCTTTCCGATTGCTCTCGCTATTTTATACCCGGGGCGTTGGCGTTGGGGGCTTCCAGTTTTAGGTTTGGCATTGATTCTGGTGGTAGCATTTACACCGGAACTGCGTGTTCATTTCTCTCAAGGTATTACGGAACTGCTGCACTTCAATCTGGGTAAGAATGATATTAGCAGCAGTTGGGGATTACGCTTGTTGGCCATGTGGGCAGGACTATTAATGTTCTTTAATCATCCCTTGGTAGGTGTTGGTACCGGAAACTTTTATCCTGCAGCATTGCAATTGATGCACGCTCACATCATACCCGGAGACGGCGGGTTCATTATGAACACTGCCGCCAACAGCTTTTTAAGTGTGGCAGCCAGTCAAGGCAGTATCGGCTTGATACTTTTCCTGTTGGTGATCTGGTTTGTCGGCCGGGAAGCCTGGTTTGCACGGAATACTCCTTGGGGATGGTTTGCATTGAGTTATTTCATTATCTATCTGGTGGGCGGCCTTTTTGATTCTCTTAACTGGGGTTATGCAGATGCCATCACTGTAGCCCTCATGGCTGGGTTGCCATTGCATAGGCGCGAGAGGGCTGAGCTCTGATCCCGCTATCCATAGTCTATCTTACATATAATTCCAGTCGTACTTTACGTGCTTCTTTGCAAAGCATTACTGGAATAGGGCAAGAAGTTCTAGTTGTCGATTCTGGTTCCAGCGATGATACTCTGGAAATCGCCAATTCCTTTGGCGCACGAGTTTTAAATCATTCTTGGGAAGGCTTCGCGAAACAGCGTAACTGGGCTTTGGCGCAAGCAATTAATGACTGGGTGTTAATGATGGACAGCGATGAAGTGCTGACCTCCGATGGTAGGGAGAAAATTCAGCAACTACTGCAGCAAGAGCCCGCTGCATCAGCTTATTTTTTGATGCGCTACAGTGTATTCCATGGTCGGCGAATTAACTTCGGAGACTGGCGCCATGATGAGGTTCTGCGTATTTTTGATCGTCGTCGAGGAGCCTATGATCCCGACGATTTAGTTCATGAGTCCTGGCAATGCGAAGGGAAAACAGGAAATCTTCCTGGTTACGCTTTAGCACATCACTCCTATGCTTCCTTGGTACAATTGATGGAGAAAACTCAACGATATGCAGAACTGAATGCGCAATTGGTAAAGTCTAGGGGGCATGCTATATCGTCTTGGACTCCGACGACTCATGCATTTTGGGCTTTTTTCAGGGCTTATTTCCTGCGCCTGGGCATTCTCGACGGCGTCGATGGTGCTGCCATTGCCTGGACTACTGCCTTGGGGGCCTTCATGAAATATGCCATTGCCCGTGAGATGCAGTTGCAGGACAAGGAAAATTCGTGAATTTGCTGCTGCTGCGCCTCAGCTCCTTGGGGGATGTGCTCCATACTTTGCCGGCCATGTCCGATTTGGCGGTGCATTGTCCTGATGTGGAAGTGGACTGGCTGGTGGAGCCTGCTTTCGTTCCGATTGTTGCCTGGCATCCGAAAGTCAAAAATGCCATGCCTTTTTCTCTGCGGGCTCTGAAACAAACACCACTTACTTTTCCTGCCGAACTGCGCCAGCTCCGCAACACCCTGCTTGCGAAGCACTATGATGCGGTGCTGGATAGTCAGGGACTCTATAAAAGTGCATTGCTGGCCCGGCTGGCGGGTGCTCCGGTTTTGGGACTGGCGGCGGACAGTGCCAGAGAGCCAGGGGCTTCCCGCTTGTATCAACAGCGCTTTACGGTTCCCTGGTCCAGTCCTGCCATTGCCCGCAATCGTCAGTTGTTCGCGGCGGCGTTGCAATATCCGCTTCCGGATACGCTGCCTGACTTTGCTTTGGCTTATCTTCGCAGGCAATGGCAGGATCAGGCGTTGGATGATCCGTTGGCTCAATGGGTCACAAGGCCTTTTGTCATAGGGTTTCACGCGACTTCTGCTGCCTGGAAAACCAAGGAGTGGCCGGAACGGCACTGGAGGGCATTGGCTTCTCGCATGCGCGTAAACGGCTTGAATTTATTGCTACCCGCAGCGGACGAACGCGAGCGTCTGCGGGTGGCTAGCATTCAATCTGGTGCTGATAATGTTATAGCGCTTCCGCGCTTGAATCTGGAAACTCTGGCTATGGTCATGAGCAAAGCGCAGGCTTTTGTCGGGATGGATACCGGGCTGTCTTATCTGGGCAGTGCGCTGGGGCTGGCAGGAGTAACACTGTATGGACCTACATCTGTAGAACAGTTAGCCCACGGAGGAGCGCAACAGATCAACCTGCAAAGCCCGCAATCCTGCGCCCCCTGCGGCAAAACCCGCTGTCCGTTGCCCGAGGCGCAAAATGGCCGGATACTTTGCCAGGAGGCGCTGGAGCCTGATCGGGTCTGGGCCGCTTTATCTTCCTTGCTGGAGTCGTCCGCTTCATGAATCCGTCCCTCAGGCTTTTGCCGGAAGAGCGTCGACGCTATCGCCGCCATCAATTCTGGACCGATCACGGCATATTTCGGGAATGGTTTTATGCCAATTTCCATGAAATGGCACCGGGGGTATTTCGTTCGGCACAACCTTCGCCAAGACAGTTGCGGCTCTGGCATAGGCGCCATGCTCTCCGGGCGGTGCTGAACCTGCGGGCTCCTGCGCCCAAGGAACCCCATTACCGTCTGGAACAGGAAATTTGTGACGCTACCGGAATGCAGCATATTGTTCTGCATGGTTTTGGTTCCCGGGATTTACCCGAAAAAGAGCGTTTACTGGCAGCCATGGATTTGTTGACAGAGCTCCCTAAACCTTTTTTGTTGCACTGCAAATCGGGGGCAGATCGGGCCGGGTTCATGAGCGTTCTGTACATGCACCTGGTCTTGCAGCAACCCATTGCGGAAGCCCAAAAGCAGTTGCGCTTATGGCCCTTTGGTCATATCCGTCATGCCAATACCGGGATTCTTGACTGGTTTTTTGCGAGTTATCGGCAGGCTCTTGGCAATGAACCGGGGTTGACCTTGCGCCAGTGGGTTGAGCGCGACTATGACCGGGAGGTACTGCTAAAGAGTTTCCGCCCCTGGTATCGTCTGGATTGGCTGACCGATCGTCTGTTGCATCGCGAATGATGAATCGCCGTATTTACGCGGGATTACTCGGTCTTTTCAGTCCGTTCCTGTTGCTTTTCACCTTGTGGCGCGGCTGGTGTCGCCCGTCTTACCGGGAAAGATGGCGGGAACGCTTCGGCTGGGGAGAAATGCATCAGGATCGTCCCCTATGGATTCATGCAGTCAGTGTCGGAGAAGCCATTGCCGCCATCCCGCTGGTGCATGCCCTGCAAAAGCGCTATCCCGACATTCCCATTCTGCTGACCAGCACAACCCCAACGGGTGCTGCCATCGTCGCCCAGCGTCTGGGTTCGACGGTGCGCCAGCACTATATGCCCTATGATACTTCGGTAGCCATAAGACGGTTTTTGAAGCGTCAGCAGCCGCGCCTTTGTCTGATCATGGAAACCGAAATCTGGCCGAATTTGTGCTACTGGACGGCCCGCTTTTCTATCCCGCTATTATTGATCAATGCGCGCCTGTCGCCGCGTTCGCTGCGGGGATATGGACGTTTTCCGGGTTTGTTTCGCCCGGCGCTGGCCTCCATGACGGCGGTAGTGGCACAAAGTCCCGAGGATGCCGAGGCTTTCAAGAGTCTGGGCGCTTCCCGGGTCCTGGTCATCGAAAATATCAAGTACGATCTTCCTGAACCTGTGGATGCCCTGGAAAAGGGACGCATCTGGCGGCAACATCTGGCTACCCGGCAGGTTTGGGTGTTTGCCTCCACCCATGCCGGTGAGGAAAAAATAGCAATAGCGGTGCTCGAACATTTACGAGCGCATTGGCCCCATCTTTTGCTGGTACTGATTCCCCGGCATCCCAGCCGATGCGGTGCCGTAGAGGCGGAGCTGCAAGCGGCCGGGATAGGGTATGTGCTGCGCTCCCGGGATGTTGAAGTTGAAAGTAAAAACGTCTTGCTGGTGGATACCTTGGGTGAAGTGATGGATTTTTATGCAGCGGCGGATCTGGTGACGGTCGGCGGCAGCTTTGTCCCTGTGGGTGGACATAATCCATTAGAGGCAGCGGTATTGTCCTGTCCCATTATTTTTGGCCCACACATGGAAAATTTTCGGAGTATTGCGCGGGATATGCTGGCTGCTGAAGCTGCCGTTCAGGCGGATGATGCTGAAGCTCTGGAGGCCCAGTTAGCGCACTGGCTGCGCCAGCCTGAGGACGCTCAGGAACAGGGAAAAAGAGCTTTGGCTTTTGTCCAAAGGCAGCGCGGTTCGCTGGAAAAGATCATGCAGCTTTTGGAAGAACTGGATCTGTCCTAGAGC
>DYJM01000070.1 GCA_020723125.1 Acidithiobacillus ferrivorans | reverse complement strand
AACGACGGCTCGAAACAAAAGTCGCTGCAAAGCACCCACGGCAACTGCCGTTTTTGGATGAATGATAAATCAGGCGTTTTCTTTCGGTTCAGTGCCTGGCACCAGGAAAAACGGCTCCTGATCAGCAGGCATTTCTGCCAGTTCGGCATCGGTCAGGCGGGCATACACTTCAATGTTGTAGCCCGTGGGATCCCGTAGCCAAAGTTCGTGGAGAGGCGTTCCGCGCCAGGTGGTGCGGGGTGGTTTAACAATTTCGGCACCCGCCGCCATGGCGCGATGATAGCTTTCGATGACTGCCGCCCGGTCTTGCACGCCCAGCCCTACATGGTAAAGACTGTAAGTATCCAGCGTTTCTCCCCGGTCATTCACCAAAATAACGAGATTCAGGCACAAATGCGGGACGATGAAGGTGCTGAAGCGTGCCGTGCTCTGTTTGGGCGCGACCCCCAGAAAGTGTTCGTAAAAACGGGTGCTTTCAGCCAGGTCGCTGACCCGGAAACTGAGATGAAATTCCTGGGCAGCAGGAATCATCACTGGGTTCTGATTGGCTGTATCCATGTACTCAGGGCTCCATGCTGCCAATGCGATTCAGTTCCTGTCTTAACTGAGTGGGATCTTTTTCGAGCCATTCAGCAACAGGCAATTTCAGCAAGGCTTCAATGCGGTGCCGGAGAATACGGTATGCCGTTTGAAAAGCCGCATCAATTTCTGCCTCGCTGCCAGTGGCCTTGGCCGGATCTTCCACCCCCCAATGTGCGCGGATGGCGGGTCCCAGGTAGGCTGGGCAGGCTTCGCCAGCAGCGCTGGCACAAACAGTAATGACAATGTCCGGCGTGGTTTTCAGTTCATCCCAGGATTTGCTGCTCAGGCCTTCCGTGGCAAACCCCTCCTGCTGGAGAAGCTGTATCGAACGCGGATGAACATAACCCGCAGGATGGCTTCCGGCACTGGTCGCGTGCAGACGTGAATGGGCCAGTCCGTTCATGGTGACTTCGGCAAGAATGGAACGACAGGAATTTCCAGTGCAAAGAAACAGGATTTCAGGAGTTTTCATTCAGTTCTTCCTCGTCAAGTGGCAGATCTGCAGGTTGGGGTAAAGAACAATTCCGGGTACCACGACAGCAATTTTCTGTCAGATAGGCGACTAATGCCCGAACTACGCTCATGTCAGCCCGATAGCGTTGATAACGACCCTCGCGTTGCACCGTAACCAGACCGGCATGTTGAAGGCTTTTCAAGTGAAAGGAGATACCATTGTGGGGTTGGTCCAGATGTTCGGCAATATCACCGGAAACCAGTCCTGTGGGCTCCTGTTCAACGAGCAAGCGAAAAATTTCCAGGCGCACGGGAGAGGCTAGTGACTCCAGTTGCTGAACAATATTTTCCGTTTCTTTTGAAATTTCCATGATTCTACCCGCGAATATTTCTTGTAGTATTGACAAGTATCATCGCCTCGTCAAGACTAACATCACTTTCCAATCGTCTGGAGCATAGCCCCATGCTGGCCGTAGTCATTTTTCTTGTCACCCTGATTTTGGTCATCTGGCAACCCAAAGGCCTGAGCATAGGCTGGAGTGCCATGGGCGGGGCGGTCGTTGCCCTGGCAACGGGCGTCATTACCTGGAGTGATATTCCTATTGTCTGGCACATCGTCTGGGATGCTACCTTCACCTTTGTCGCCCTGATTATCATTTCCCTGATTCTGGACGAGGCCGGATTTTTCCACTGGGCAGCCCTGCATGTGGCGCGTTGGGGCGGTGGACGCGGTCGCTTGCTCTTTGTCCTGATTGTCTTGTTGGGTGCCTGTATTGCTGCGGTTTTTGCCAATGATGGCGCCGCTCTTTTGTTGACGCCCATTGTGATGGCCATTTTGCTCCGTCTGGATTTTTCACCCACAGCGACTTTTGCTTTCATTATTGCTACTGGCTTTGTCGCCGATACCACCAGCTTACCGCTGATGATTTCCAACCTGGTGAACATTGTCAGCGCCAACTACTTCAATATTACCTTTTCACAATATGCGATCGTCATGGTGCCCGTTGATATAGTGGCATTGCTTTCCACTCTGGCGGTTCTCTGGCTGTATTTCCGGCGTAGTGTGCCGGGCAGCTATCCTACGGCGCATTTGCCGGATCCGGCGACGGTCATTAAAGATCATCTGGTATTTCGTGCCAGTTTTCCGGTGCTTATCTTATTGCTAGTAGCCTATTTTGTGACGGCGCACTGGAATGTACCCGTGTCGGTAGTCACCGGAACCGGGGCCCTGATCATGTTGGCTTTGGCTGGTCGCTGGTTGCAGGGGGGGCGCGATGCACAGATTCCGGTGCGCAAGGTGCTGCGCGGCGCTCCCTGGGCCATTGTGGTGTTCAGTCTGGGCATGTACCTGGTGGTTTATGGTTTACGCAATGCCGGACTGACCCATTATGTCACCATGGCCCTCCATGATTTTGCCAGCCATGGTCCGGTAGTGGCGGCGCTGGGCACCGGTTTCATGGCCGCACTGCTGTCTTCCATCATGAACAATATGCCTGCAGTGCTGGTGGGTGCGTTGGCCATTCATCATCTGCCTGCCACGGCGGATCCCATGCTCCGTGAAATCATGATTTATGCCAACATCATCGGTTGCGATCTGGGGCCGAAGTTTACCCCCATCGGCAGTCTGGCGACCTTGCTCTGGTTGCATGTGCTCAGTCGCAAGGGCGTCACCGTAGGTTGGGGGCAATATATGAAAACCGGTCTGCTCATTACCCCACCGGTGTTGTTTCTGACCTTGTTGATGCTGGCCTGGTGGTTATCCCTGGTCTAACGGACATGGCGACTCGCGCCACCCCGGAGACTGAAAGAAAACGGTTCCATTTCTTTCACATTAAAAATGGCAACTGCCGTTTTTAGGTCTATTGTTCGCGTTGTGCCATAGGTCCGAATTGGCTACCATGCACAGCATCAAGCGCGTGCACGTCGAGACCTATGAGCAAATACATTTTCGTTACTGGTGGTGTGGTTTCTTCGTTGGGCAAGGGTGCCGCCGGCGCGGCTCTTGCCGCGTTGCTGGAGGCGCGCGGGCTCAAAGTAACCATGATGAAGCTGGACCCGTATATTAACGTCGATCCGGGTACCATGAGTCCTTTTCAGCATGGCGAAGTGTTTGTCACCGCCGACGGTGCGGAAACTGATCTGGATCTCGGTCACTACGAGCGTTTCATTTCGACGCGGATGACCAAGCGCAATAATTTCACGACCGGGCTGGTCTATCAGACAGTGATTGAAAAAGAACGTCGTGGTGATTATCTGGGCCGCACCGTGCAGGTGATTCCCCATGTGACCGACGAAATTAAACGCCGGATTCGTATTGGTGCCAGTGATGCGGATGTGGCTTTGGTGGAAATCGGTGGAACAGTGGGTGACATTGAATCTCAACCGTTCCTGGAAGCCATCCGCCAGATGGCCGTGGAAGAGGGGCGCGGTAATACCCTGTTCATGCATCTGACCCTGGTACCCTATCTGCCCTCGGCTGGTGAAATGAAAACCAAGCCGACCCAGCATTCAGTGCGCGAGCTGCGCGCTATTGGTATTCAGCCCGATGTTCTGTTGTGTCGGGCAGACCGCCCGATCCCGGAAGATCATCGGGCCAAAATCGCCCTGTTTTCCAATCTCACTGAAAAAGCGGTTATTTCGGCCATTGATACAGACAGTATTTACCGTCTGCCGTTACTTTTCCATGACCAGGGCCTGGATGATCTGGTATTGCAGGACCTGGGCCTGCAGGCTCCGGCGCCGGATCTCGGCGCATGGCAGGGGATTATCCATGCCCTGGAAAATCCCGAAGGGGATATCGTCATTGCCCTGGTCGGTAAATATGTAGGGCTGACCGAGTCTTACAAGTCGCTGGCGGAAGCCCTGTTACATGCGGGATTGCGGGCCCGGCGCAAGGTGCATTTTCTCTATGTGGATGCCGAAGATATTGAATCCCGGGGCACGGACATGCTGGCTGAAGCCGATGCGGTACTGGTACCTGGTGGATTTGGTGGGCGTGGTACAGAGGGGAAAATTGCCGCAATTCGTTATGCCCGAGAAAATAAAGTACCCTATCTGGGAATTTGCCTGGGCATGCAGTTGGCCGTAGTGGAATTTGCCCGCCATTGTGCCGGGCTGGCCAATGCCAACAGTTCCGAGCTGGACCCGGAAACGCCGGATCCGGTGATTACCCTGATGACCGAATGGTCTGACTCCGAAGGTAATACGGCTTATCGGGAAGAGGGCGGTAATCTGGGGGGAACCATGCGTCTCGGTGAGCAGGAATGTACTTTGCAGCCGGACAGTCTGGTCGCTAAAGCCTATGCCCAAACCGCCATTTATGAGCGCCACCGCCACCGTTTTGAATTCAATAACCGCTATCGGGTGCCTTTGGCGGCGGCGGGTTTGCAGTATACCGGTTTTTCAGCGGATGGTGCCTTGGTCGAGGTGGTGGAATTGCGGGATCATCCCTGGTTTCTGGGCTGTCAGTTTCACCCTGAATTTACCAGTAACCCGCGTCAGGGCCATCCGCTTTTTGATGCCTTCATGGCGGCGGCGCTTACCCGGCGGGAGAAACAGACATGAATCTCTGCGGTTTTGAGGTCGGGCTGGATCGTCCTTTCTTCCTGATTGCGGGCCCTTGTGCCATAGAAAGTGAAAAGCTGGCCTTGCAGACAGCGGAAACGCTCCGGGACATCTGTCATCGCCTGAATATTCCCTTTATTTACAAAAGCTCTTATGACAAGGCGAATCGTTCTTCGGGAAGCAGTTTTCGCGGCCCAGGCATGGATGAAGGGCTGCGGATTCTTGAAAAAGTGCGCCGGGAGGTGGGCGTGCCCGTCATTACCGATGTCCACGAAAAAGAGCAGGTGCAGGCGGTTGCCGAGGTCGTGGATGTCCTCCAGACTCCTGCTTTTTTGTGCCGTCAGACCGACTTTATTCAGGCCGTGGCTGCAGCCGGAAAGCCGGTCAACATTAAAAAAGGCCAGTTTCTGGCACCCTGGGACATGCTTCATGTTGCCGCAAAAGCCAGGGCGACGGGTAATACCCGGATTATGGTCTGCGAACGGGGCGCTTCTTTCGGATACAATAACCTGGTTTCGGATATGCGCTCTTTGGCCGTGATGCGCCAGACTGACTGCCCGGTTGTTTTTGATGCTACCCATTCCGTGCAACTGCCTGGAGGGCAGGGGGATCGTTCTGGCGGGCAGCGGGAGTTTGTGCCGGTACTGGCCAGATCCGCTGTGGCTGCGGGGATTTCCGGTCTGTTTATGGAAACCCATCCGCGCCCTGCCGAAGCCCTGTCCGATGGTCCCAATGCCTGGCCACTGGGTCGGCTGGAAAGCCTGCTGCGCACCCTTCAACACATTGACCAGTTGGTCAAAGCCCAAGATTTTCCTGAAAATCATCCTGAGGATTTAATATGAACGCCATTGTCCGCATTCAAGGTCGTGAAGTACTGGATTCACGTGGTAATCCTACTGTAGAAGCCGAAGTTCATCTGGAAAATGGGGCCATGGGGCGCGCCATTGTCCCCAGTGGCGCATCGACGGGTGAGCGGGAGGCCATGGAATTGCGGGACGGTGGCTCACGTTATGGTGGCAAGGGCGTACGCAAGGCGGTAGAGCATGTAAATGGTGAAATTCAGGACGCCCTGTTGGGGATGGATGCGGAAGATCAGGAGCATCTGGATGCTGCCATGTGTGCCCTGGACGGTACTGAAAACAAGTCCCGTCTGGGGGCCAACGCCATTTTGAGCGTTTCCCTGGCCGCTGCCCATGCCGCCGCTCACGCCGCCGGACAGCCGCTCTATCGGTATATTGGTGGCCTGGGTCCAGTGCAGTTGCCGGTACCCATGATGAATGTCATTAACGGCGGTGCCCATGCTGATAATGATGTGGATATGCAGGAATTCATGCTGATTCCTGCGGGTGCGGAATCGTTTTCGGAAGCCTTGCAGATGGGAGTGGAAGTGTTTCACAGCCTGAAAGGGGTCCTGCACAAGAAAGGATTGGCGACAACGGTTGGCGATGAAGGGGGTTTCGCCCCGAACCTTCCTTCCAACGAAGCGGCCCTGGAACTGCTGATGGATGCCATTACCCAGGCCGGTTATCAACCGGGTAAGGACATCTGGCTGGGTATGGATGTGGCCTCCAGCGAATTTTATCGGGATGGCCGTTATCATCTGGCCAGCGAAAAACGTGATTTAAGCAGTGCGGAATTTGTGGATTATCTGGCTGCGCTGGCTGATCGTTATCCCTTGATCAGCATTGAAGACGGTATGGACCAGAATGACTGGGAAGGCTGGATTACCCTGACAGATCGTTTGGGTGACCGTCTGCAACTGGTGGGGGATGATATTTTTGTGACAAACACCACCATTCTGCGTGAAGGGATTGAGCGCGGTGTGGGTAATAGCATTTTGATTAAACTCAATCAGATCGGGACCTTATCAGAAACTCTGGCGGCCATTGAAATGGCCAAAACCCATTGTTATACCGCCATTGTGTCGCATCGTTCGGGTGAAACGGAGGATACGACCCTGGCGGATGTGGCCGTGGCTACGGGTTGTGGACAAATTAAAACCGGTTCTTTGTCACGCACCGATCGGGTCGCCAAATATAATCGTCTGTTGCGTATTGAAGAAGAATTAGGTGAGGTTGCGCGTTATCCAGGACTTGCAACTTTTTATAATCTCGACTAAAAGGTAGTTGTATAGAGCGTTTGCAAAACGCTTGCTTTTTTTTCGGAGATTTTTTCGGTATGTTTGATTGGGCGCAGTTCAAAGCCAGAGTGAATACGGCAAAATCAGAAATGCGCCTGATTGATTTCATGCTGCTCGCCGCTTTATGTGCTTTGCAATATCCGCTGTGGTTTGGAACGGGCAGCTGGTTAAATGTGGGTGAATTACACCAGAAACTGGAGAGTAAAGAGGTCGTTCTGAAAAAGCTGGAAGCCCGCAATGACCATCTGGAAGCCAAAGTGCTCAGCCTGCAAAGCGGCGATCGCGCTGTAGAAGAACTGGCGCGCCGCCATTTGGGGATGGTCAGTAAAGGTGAGATTTTTGTCTGGGTGATTCCGGCAACGGAAAAATCCTGAACAAGCCGCCTATCCCCTTTTGCTCAGGCGGCTTTTTCATTCAGGCCCGATCTATATAGCTTCCATCAGTAGTATTTACCCGGATTTTCTCTCCGGAATTCACAAACTGGGGCACCATCACCGTAATACCCGTTTCCACTCGCGCCGATTTGTAGGAGCCTGTTGCCGTCTGTCCTTTGATGGCCGGATCTGCCTCAGTCACTTCAAGCACGACCACCGAAGGTAATTCCACGCCAATGGGACGATCATTATGCAAATTGACCTGAATTTCGGTATTGGGCAATAAATACCCGGTCTGACCTTCCAGCAGATCTTCGCTGAGAATGGATTGTTCAAAGCTTTCGTTATCCATGAATACATAACCGCTGCTGTCGGCATACAAATATTGCATGGTTCGGGCTTCCAGCACGGCCTTTTCCAAGGTTTCACCCGAGCGGAAGCGAGTATTGGATTTGGTCCCTGTTTCGATGTTTTTCATTTCGACCTGAACGAAGGCCCCGCCTTTGCCAGGCTTCACAAAATCCGTTTTGAGTACACGCCAGAGCCCTTTTTCATGTTCCAGAATGTTGCCGGGGCGAATATCAAAGGCCGAAATCTTCATACCATCATCCTTGTGGGCATTCACTTTAGAGGTCGTGGATTGTACCCTAGAGGCTTATTGCTGACCAGTCCGCTCCTTAGGAGGTTTCCCATGTCCGACCTGCACACCCAGCCCCTGGAAATTCGCCCCTTGATGATCAGTCGGAAGATGGAGATTGACTGGGCAGACGGTCATACCAGTGTGCTCAGTTTTGAGTGTCTGCGGGTGGAATGTCCCTGTGCGGAATGTAAAGGGCACACCCCGGATGAAGCCCAGGTGATCACTGGCAAGGAAAATGTGAGTATTGTCGATGTGTTGCCGGTTGGAAATTATGCCATTCAAATTCATTTCAGCGATGGCCACAGCACTGGAATTTTTACCTGGGAATACTTACGCCGACTGGATGCGCAGCAGCAGGCCGAAACGGCATAAACCCCCGTTAATGTGATGATGCAAGAATCCTCCGAAAACTCTGCCAATCAGGTGCTGGAATCCGATGCACCTTTTGACCTCCGGGAGTTTTTGCGTACGCTGACCAGTCAGCCCGGCATTTATCAGATGTACGGTGTCGGCCGACGCCTGCTTTATGTCGGTAAGGCGCGCAATCTGAAGCGTCGCGTGAGTTCGTACTTTCAGAAACAGCGGCATAGCCCCAAAACCCTCGCTATGCTGGCGCAGGTGCAACAGGTCGAAGTAGTCGCCACCCATACGGAAACAGAGGCCCTGGTGCTTGAGGCGAATCTCATCAAGCGCCACCATCCTCCCTATAATATATTGCTGCGCGATGACAAAAGTTATCCGTATTTGTTGATTGAGACCGGTGTGTCTTTCCCGCAAATGAGTCTGCACCGTGGTGCACAAAAGAAAAAGGGACATTATTTTGGTCCATACCCGGCGGTGTCGGCCTTGCGTGAAAGCATGGTGCTGCTGCAAAAGGCCTTTCGTCTGCGGACTTGTGAAGAACCAACGTTTCGCAATCGCAGTCGCGCCTGCCTGCAATACCAGATTCAGCGCTGTAGTGGCCCCTGCGTGGGGCATATTCTCCCCGAAGACTACGCCCGGGATGTGAATGATGCCGTCCGCTTTCTGGAGGGCAGGAGTGATGAGGCCATTCGCAATCTGGGCGAGAGGATGCAGCAGGCGGCGGAACAGTTGAATTTTGAGGAAGCAGCCCGGCGTCGTGATCAGATTGCCGCCCTGTCCAAAATTCAGGAGCGCCAATATGTGGCGCAAGCGGGTGGTGGGGATTTTGATGTGATTGCTTTGGCCCAGGAAAACGGACAATGGGTCATTTTTGTCAGCTTTATCCGCAATGGTCGGCAACTGGGTGGCAGGGCCTTGTTTCCTCAGCATACTGAAGACCTGCGCGGGCCGGATGTCATGGCAGGTTTTCTCATGCAGTTCTACAATGGCAAGGATGTGCCGGGGATTCTTTTGATCAACATGTTGCCTCGCAACAGCGCTGCGGTGACAGAAGCCTTGATAACCCAGTCCGGGCATAAAGTGCTTATGGATGCGCCGCAGCGGGGGCCCCGCAAACGCTGGATGGCTATGGCATATACCAATGCCGTGGGGGCATTGCGTCAGCGGACCCAGAACGCCCGTGCGGGGCGGCGAAGAATGTTGTTGCTGCAGGAGTTTTTTGAGCTTCCTGAGTTGCCGCAGAGGGTGGAATGCTTTGATATCAGTCATACCCGTGGTGAGGCGGCTGTAGCTTCCTGTGTGGTTTTCGGTGAAGATGGGGCGATGAAGGAAGCCTATCGCCGTTTCAACATTCGTGATGTGACTGGTGGCGATGATTACGCGGCGATTGAGCAGGCGGTCTATCGGCGCTATGGGCGTCTGCAAAAAGAAGGAATGGCGTTGCCGGAGATTGTTCTGATAGATGGCGGACCAGGGCAATTGGCACGTGCCGAGGCAGCACTGGCGATGCTGGAAATTGATGAGATTCAGCTTTGCGGCGTATCCAAGGGGACAACCCGCCGACCCGGGATGGAACTGTTGCATGTATCCGGTTGGCCGATGGCCCGGCAGTTGCCGCCCGATGACCCTGCCTTGTTGGTCATTCAGGAAATCAGGGATGAAGCGCATCGCTTTGCCATTACCGGTCATCGTGCGCGACGCAGCAAAAACCGTCAGGAGTCAGATCTGGATAGCATCACGGGCATTGGTGCCAAACGCCGCATGGCGTTGCTGCGTGCTTTTGGTGGGCTGAAGGGCGTTCGCGATGCGGGTCTGGACGACTTGCAAAGAGTGGAGGGAATTCATCAGGAATTGGCCCAACGCATTTATGATCATTTTCATTGAGGAAGTTAGCGGACTGTGATAAAGCTTTTACCCAATTATCTGACCATTCTCCGCATTCTGCTGGTGCCTATATTTGTTGCCCTGTTTTATTGGGGGGGCGAAGCAAGAACCTATGCAGCAACGGCGGTTTTTGCCATTGCCGCCATTACCGACTGGGCAGATGGCTATCTGGCGCGACGCTATCAGGGCGTTTCACCATTCGGAACCTTTCTGGACCCGGTGGCCGACAAGATCATGGTAGTGACCGCCCTGATACTTATTGCCTCTTCGCAAGAAATGCCGCCAGTGCTGGCCGGGATCCTCGTCAGTGTGATCGTGGGGCGGGAAATTACCGTGTCCGCCCTGCGGGAATGGATGGCGGAACTCGGTGAGCGCAAAAAGGTGGCGGTATCCTGGCTGGGGAAGGTCAAGGCGACCACCCAGATGCTCGCCATTTTATTTCTGGTTTATCGCGAAGCGTTGTGGGGGGTGTCCGCCCGCATTATCGGAATCGGACTTTTGGTTATTGCCGCCATCATGACTTTGTGGAGTATGCTCGGTTACCTGCAAGCCGCCTGGCCCAGTTTGATGGCCTCTGGCGCTGATCTTGACAAGGATGGGTGATACCTTTATCTTTGCGCCCATGCGG
>DYJM01000226.1 GCA_020723125.1 Acidithiobacillus ferrivorans | reverse complement strand
ACTACGCATCGTCTGGGACTGCGCCCAGAAGATGAGGCCCCTACGGGGCAGTTGAAATAGTGTTTGTTTTCCTTTAGACTCCACACATCCCCTCGTGGAGGTAAAGGAATGACAGCAGCGCTGGATGAATATAGTGATTATTACGCCGACTTGTTGGACGACACGTATGACTGTGTGGATCGGATTGTTCTCAACGCCTACTTTCCTATGGGTCAGACGCCAGGCGGCTTTCGTACCTGGTGGAGGCAGTTGATGGGTTCGGATGATAAATTGGACAACACTCACCTGATGCGAATGGCTGGACGCTTCAGCCGTCGCGTGCGCGCCCATGCGAAAGCGCACCAGATTCCGGTGATGAACTGTGCGCCAGGAGAGCGGAAACACGAACTTGCCGAGGAATATTTTCCCAAAGACCCAAGTTTCGTCGGCGTATTCCTGATCCTGGTCGCGCGTGCACCTGCGCCAGTTTGGGATGTGCAATGTTCCAAAAGCGGCAAAATCGTCAACTTGGCCCGCAAGTATCCATATGTCAATCACTACTCGTTTCACATTCTCGACCCCGATTGGGGACACGTCACCATCAAGATGAGCGGTCATCCGCCTTTCGGCGCACAGATCATCTTGAATGGACACGAGTATGTAGCCTGTCAGGCCAGAAAGGAAGGCATCCAATTTACCAAAGAAGGCAATTGCTTCACACAGATTTCCAACCCAACCCGACTGGCGCAAACCGCAGACACCTTGTCTTCCCCAGACATCATAGGGCGTTTGACGCAAGTCTGTGAGCGTTGGATTTACTCGGCTTGCCTGTGTTTTGCTTTGGATTTGACCGAGCAGGAAAGGACCCGTTTTCATTACGACTACTCGATCTACCAGGAAGAATACAGTCGCAATCTCCTTTTCCGACGCGGCAGCGAATTGGAGCAAGTCTTCCAAGGAACCATTGACCGCACCCGCTGTCTGCTGGATGTCAAAACCTTGAAGACCATCTTCGGAACCAAAAAGCGTCCCAGCCGTTGCAAGCACACAAAAGAACCTCGCTGCGAAGTCGTGGTCGAGAGACCTGCGTATGACTTGACGATTTTCAAAATCCATTTTGGGAAGATTACCGCCAAGATATACACCAAAGGCGAACGCGTCTTGCGCATTGAGATCGTTGTTCACAATACCAAAGAACTGCATTGTAGCCGCTCGCTGCCCAATTTCTCCGGGATTGTTTTGCGCTTGAAGGAAATCTTGAACCGCTTCTTGAATGCCCTGCATGGCATCACGATTGCAACCATCTCGGATGACCGTCTGGATGAGTTGCCCAAACCTTCCCAGGTTGGCCGAACCCGTGTCGGGGGCGTGGATATCAACCAGCCCAGAATGCGTTCTGTTCTGCAAGCCGCAATAGCCCTGTCGGTAGCTCCGCAAGGTTTCCAATGCGCAGACCTGGCTGCCAAAGTGCAGGAACACATTGTCAGCCCTTACACCTCTCGCCAAGCCGCTTACGACCTGAAGAAACTGCGCGGCAAGAACCTGGTACACAAAATAGACAACTCGCGCCGCTACGAACCTGTGCCCGAAGGCTTGCGGGAAATGACCGCCTTGC
>DYJM01000225.1 GCA_020723125.1 Acidithiobacillus ferrivorans | reverse complement strand
AGCCCGAGGGTATATCGCCGCGCGTAGCGGTAAACCCATCTTCCGTTTTCATAGCTCAAATAGACCGGTTCGATGCGATAGCCTTCGGGTGGAGCCTCCAGCAGAGCCAGTGTCAAGGCCCTGACGACGCGTTCGATACCGGTCTTCAAATCGTTGCGGCTGGTGGCCGTAATATCCAGATACAGCCGCTTGTTCAAGCGGGGCAAGGGATGGTTATGGCTCAATGCAGAGGCAAGCTGCATCATGTCGTTATCTGATAACCGGGTATGCATCTCCTCAGCAAGTGCGTGAATCAGTGCGGGCAGCCCGTTGGCCACGCGTTCATAGAAAGCCTCAATGGCCTCGGCGTATTGCCTGGCGCAGGCATCGGGGTCATGGTATTCCATGATGCGCTTGCGGGCCTGCTCGCCGAGGTGCAAGCGCTTTTCTGGCGATCGCCAAAGTTGTTCCAGCGCATCCACCAGCATGGCATCGTCAAATTCGTCAGGCAACATCCAGACGGTGTCATAGCCAAGTTCCGCCATGGCGCCATGGGCGTTGACGATCACGGGCAGACCATAATTCATGCAATCCAGAACGGAAGCTGAGGTTTCGCCGCGGCTTTGTGTTCTGAGTTGAACCGCGATGTCGGCTGCCGCCAGATATTGCTTGAACAATTCAGGCGAGGCAAAACCAGTGATGCGTATGCGGCTCTTGCAGTCACTTTTGTTAATGGTTTTGAGTAGATCAGCGCCATAGTCGCCGCCGTGGTTTTCGCCGACAAAGACCAAATGGCAATGGGTGTTGGCTGCCAGCGCACTTTTTAGCCATGCCTGTAAAAGACGGTGATTCAATTTTGTTTGATCCAGAAAACCGAAGCTGCATACCAAAATACTCCGCTCGTCAAAACCCAACTGTTTGCGTGCCGTAGCCCGATCAATACCCTTACTCGGTGCCCGCAGAAGAGGGATTACCCGCCAATCAGCACCCCAGCATCCGCCATACCAACTCCGGGCCAAATTGCGAGAAAACTCAGAATGCACGATGACGCCAAGCGCATGCCGCACAACATGACCATTGACAGGGAAATGCTGCTGCGCCACTTTCGCTTTCTGGTAGCGCGCATGGACTGCGGCATAGCCATGGGTGTCATACAAGGCTTTCGTCCAGACATAACCTGCTCCGCCATGCAGCTCCAGCCAAGCCATCAAACCGCTGAGATAGAAATCATGCAAAACGACAACGCCAGGAATCTCCTCAATCAGTGCAAGCATGTGCCGGTGGAAAGGCGAATTGCCCATCTGGTAGAGCACCCGCTCGACTTCGCCGGCATGGGCGCGCAACCAAACCACATCGCGCACCTTTGCGCAGTGGTTCACCCATCGGTCGTCCACCTGATCTTGCGCCACCACCAAATCGATATCGTAGTATTTCGACAGGACAGGGAGTAGTTCTGCACTATAGTCGGCTATACCGGTGCGCTCGGGAGGCATGGGGGAGACGAAGGCCAGCCTTGGCTTGCGGCCTAGAGGCAGCGCTGGTTGCCGTTCAGGGCGGGCAATCTGCAATGACTCCCACGCGGCAATGGCCTGTTTGGCCGTCTCGTCCCAGGAAAACTTT
>DYJM01000224.1 GCA_020723125.1 Acidithiobacillus ferrivorans | reverse complement strand
TCCGCGCCACAAAGGTCTGGGGCAGCGGCCAGCGTGATTCGGCATAGCGCACGGCGCGCAGCTCTTCCCACGACGCTTGGCGGATGGCTTCTGCCGTAGGGAAACGCGCCAGTAAGGCCAGGAGTTGCTGGGAGACGGGCGTAATCATCTGCTGTTCAATCTCAGGCGCCACTTTGCCCAGCTCGATCCGCAGCTTATTGAGGGTCATGGCGTGTTGCTTGGTACAGGCTGAGATTTGACAGTCTATATCCTTAATCGCCTCCAAGCACGCCGGCCGGACGGGATGCGGGCGCGAACGTTTCTCCACCAAGAAGCGCGCGATGTCCAGTGCATTGACTGGATCGGTCTTGGCGCGCCGCAGCTCGGCTTGGGCAAACTTTTTGGTCTGCACCGGATGCAGCACGCTGGTGATCCAGGCCGGCGACTGTTCTTGGAGAAAGTGATAGAGATTCTTCCAATAATCGCCGGTGGCTTCCATGCCGAGGTGAATCTTTTCGGCGCTGTGGCGCTGTTGGCATTGGAGCAGACGGCTGCGCAGCTCCTCATAACCGGCGCGGCTTTCCGGGACGCGAAAGATCGGCATCAGTAAATGCTGCTCGGCATCGATGATGGCGATATCATGCCAAGCTTTGCTCACATCGATGCCGACAAACAAAGTATGCATGATGTTCTCCTTTTCCTTGTGCACGACCCAGAGAGGAACTCTCGACCGCGATGACCATCTCAACTCGTGACTACATGCAAGCTGCCCTGCTTCTGCAGGACGCCTAAAATCCTTCATTCAGATTCGCGTCAAAGCGCGAGAGGAACAGTCTCCTGCACGGGCTATAAGCCCAAATGACAACGATCGTTCTCTCTCAGGTCGCCATGGAGCAAAGATGTTAGGATGTTAGTCCGCCTTGGCGGACACGAACGCGCTCGAGAATCTCGCCTAGGCTGGCAAGTTCGTTTCGCCTCTGATCGGAATCGGGCTGCAGGCGCGGCGGTGCACTGATCGGACGCTCGGGCAGTTGCAGCACCTGATAGCGTTGGCCGTCAAAGGCAATCAGATTCTTTTTGACCAGATTGTTTTTGGCGCTTATGAACTCATCGGCACTGATGTTAAGGAACTGGCAGATTTTGTCGTAGCTGTAATAACTCAGCCCGTCTTTGTCTGCCACCAACACCAGGAAGAAGTACAAGAGATTTTCCGCTGCGCTGAGTCGAGCCATAAAGCCGGAGAAGAAGAAACGGCGGTCAATCCAAGCAAAAGGTGGCGCCAGAATGCGTCTTTTCTCCGGAACGAGTAGAAACTTGCTAACCATATTGACCTCGACAATTGCATGAGAGGACCGGCGTTGATTGTATTGTGGCCAAATATCGGGATAAATGACCGAAAGATCAATATGGTCCATTTTTACAATCAGGGCACGGCTGCCAAAGCTGGCCGGTTATCAAGCGGAAAAAAAGAGAGTTCCACCGCGAACGCGTCCATTTTTACAATCTTTTTGTGCCTGTCCCGCTTGAGAGGAATTAACAGACAGAGATTTGATTTTGAGGTTCTTAACGCGTCCATTTTTACAATCAAACCTCTCTTCCGGTTACGAGCTGCCTGAGCGA
>DYJM01000223.1 GCA_020723125.1 Acidithiobacillus ferrivorans | reverse complement strand
CTGGCGAGCCGCCTTGCAGCATGCCCTGGGCGATGTGGCGCAAAGCGGGTTGCTCCAGCCTCGCGCCCTACGGGAGAAAGTCAAAGGATCTGAATTGCCCATGTTGAATATGTTCGACAGCGAATAACAACAATACGACTTGTAACCCCTCGGAGAGCCAAATGAACCCTGTTCCAGCGAGATTACGACAGGAGCCATTGATAGAAGCTATATGGCAGATTCAGTTTGACAGCCCCGCCATCGGGGATGTTTTGCCCGGTGTGCTTTTTTCCGAACTAAAAACCCGATGTCGCAATCTTTCGTTACGCCGACTGCCAGCAGCAGACATTCCAGCCCCTGTGGCCCAGATTGACCCAAATCTGCGCTTTATCGCCAAGGTAATAATGGAAGACCCCGGTTCACCCTTCCGTTGGCAAGTCGGGGACCGGGTCGTTACGCTCAACTGTCAGAAACCTTATGTGGGTTGGAAATCCTTCAAGGAAGAAATTATAAGAATGATGAATACCCTTCAGGAAAGTGGCCTGATTTTAAATATCCAGCGCCATTCATTACGTTACCTTGATTTATTGACCCTAACGCCACCACCTGACCTGACAGCGCTCAAGCTGAAAGTCGAGCTGGGAGGGCATGAAATCAGGCAGCATAACTGTCAGATTCGCCTAGAAATTCCGGAAGATGAATTTGTTCATGTCATACAGGTTGTTACACCGGCTAATGCCACCCTGCCCAACGAGACCTTGACTGGTACCCTGGTTGACCTTGAAACCGTGCCCAAGATCCCCCCCACTGATTGGGACGCTGCCCAGGCACAGTTGGAAATATTACACACACAGTCGAAGGCGATGTTTTTCCACCACATTCTGACTGAAAGTGCCATTCAGAGCCTGGAACCGGAGTATTGATCATGCTCGCTACAACAATAGATACATCGATTCCCTCAAACTGGCATTCGGCAATTACACAAACGACGAGGCATGACGAAGCGCAGCAAGCACCCCCTCAATTACCTGCAAAAAGGTCATTTGCCGTGCTCTATGTCTCCGGCAACGCCCTGACCACAGTCGCACAGCACAACAGCATCAAATCCTTGGGATGGTCCGAAGCGGATGCGTTGGAAACCCTGCTGCGTTTGCGCACCTTTGCCGAGGACTGGGATCACCCGGGAATGGAAGCCTACGATGACCTATAAGCGAGGCGATGTCATTCTCGTCAGGTTCCCCAATTCTGACCTGAAAACGTACAAGAAGCGTCCTGCTCTCATCGTGCAGGGCGATGGTTTGGGCACAGAACTCAATCAGAGAATCGTTGCGCTGATCACCTCGAACTTGAAACGCGATGGCCCGACGCGTGTCACCGTCAAGAAAGATGACAGCGTTGGAAAGGCCATGGGGCTGCTCACCGACTCCGTTATCGTGATGGACAACCTGGCAACGGTATTAAACCGCGAGATCGAACGGGTCATTGGGAATTGTCCCGCCATGGAGAGGGTTAATCAGGCCTTGAGGCTTACATTGGGCCTTTGACCGGGACAAACACAATGCAGACCACCAAGCAGCAAGGCAAACCCCAACTGATATCCCTGGCCCTCAAAGATGCCCCGGCCCTGATCGAAACGGTCTTTCCGGCGCAGAAGCTGTCCTTC
>DYJM01000222.1:884-1656 GCA_020723125.1 Acidithiobacillus ferrivorans | reverse complement strand
CATTTCCAGCAATACGCGGCTGACGTATGCTCAGCTATATGGCCGCGTACTGCGCCTGGCAAACAGCTTTAAGACGCTGGGCATCGGTGCAGGCACGATCGTGGGGGTATTGGACGTGAATACCCACCGATTTTTGGAACTGCACTATGCCCTTTCGATGCTGGGGGCAACTCTGCATACCATCAACTTCCGGCTGTCACCGGAATAGATGGTGTACAGTATGGTTCACGCCGCCGATGAATGGTTGTTCGTTTCGGACACGTTTATGGGCGCAGTGAAACCACTCACAGCAAAATTTCCCAACTGGGTGGTGATGAGTGATGACCACGATTATCCGTTGCCGGATGTGGCAAAGGCGCATCGCTACGAAGATTTGGTTTCGGAAGGTGTGGAACGCGAACTGCCTGATGCCGACAAAGTTCAAGATACCGATATTTTTTCCATCTTTTATACCACCGGTACCACCGGAAAGCCAAAAGGTATTCGTTACCAGCACAAGCAAATCTTGCTTGGCGCATTGCAATTGTTCCATCATATGGCAATGCACCAAACCGGCGCTCGTATTGATAGCCGCGATGTTTTTATGCCGCTAGTGCCGTTTTTCCACATTCACGCGTGGGGTATGGCGTTTTTCCCGCCATATATCGGCGCAAAATTGGTGCTGCCAGGCGCAGCAAACCCCGCAGCGCAGGCAAAACTCATCCAGCAGGAAGGAGTCACTTGGTTGAATATGGTGCCTACCCAATTGCACATGCTCCTTGAACAGCCCGAT
>DYJM01000222.1:0-788 GCA_020723125.1 Acidithiobacillus ferrivorans | reverse complement strand
ACGGTGGCTCCGACCAACTCGGCACGGCAATTTCGGTGATTCCGGAAGATGTTGACCCAGATAGCCCCGAAGCGCTGGAATGCCTACGAACCGGCATGCGCCCCTTTCCAATGGTAGAAGTAGAAATCCGCGACAAACAAGGTAATTTGGTTCCGCACGACGGACAGACGCTCGGCACAGTGTGGGTGCGCAGCCCGTGGCTTCCGGAAGGCTATTACAAAGAACCGGAACTCACCGCCGAAGTCTATACTGACGGCTGGTTCCGTTCCGGCGATTTGGGAGTTTTCTATCCCAATGGCGGGTTGTATGTGGCAGACCGCGAGCGGGATGCAGTAAAAAGTGGCGGCGAGTGGATTCCCACCGGTATGCTTGAAGCCTTGCTGTCGGAACACCCTGCAGTAGGCATAGTGGCGGTCATCGCCCGCCCCGACGAACGCTGGGGGGAGCGTCCGATGGCGGTGGTCAAACCCACCGGCGATGTGACGGCAGATGACTTGCGTCAATTCCTGCAGCCAAAAGTCGCCGATGGCACGATTGCCAGTTACTGGATTCCGGATACGTTTGAGTTTGTGGACGACATTCCACTGACCAGCGCTGGAAAAATCAATAAAGTCGCCTTGCGCGAACAATTCACAAAGTAGAATGCAGGGCCCGCAGCGGCGTACCCTTTCGGAAAAGGAGACCAGAAATGTCTATTCAAGCAATGCTGAATGACCATGATCTGAAACTTCGGAAAAAAATGCAGGAATTTGTTGCGTCTGTACCGCGTCAATTGCTGCTTGATATGG
>DYJM01000069.1 GCA_020723125.1 Acidithiobacillus ferrivorans | reverse complement strand
CTAGGACTTTCCGATGGCTTGTGTCCGCATGCACCGCCGGATTTGCAGCTTCATGACTTGCTGCAAGCGGCATCTTGGTCTTAAATGAGGGGATATGCTCAAGTACCGGAGAAATTATGCGTAGCCTGACCGCCGATATCACCATCCTCGGCAATGGGCCTGTGGCGCACAGTCTGGTGCTGGCCCTGAAACAGACATCCCTCAACATACTCATGGTGGACACCTTTCCGCTGCAGCAGCCCCGCCCTGCGCATAGTGAGCGGACGGTTGCCCTGGCACTGGGGAGTCGTCGTCTTCTCAGCCATCTCGGCGTCCAAATGCCCCTGCATGGTGCTGCCGCCATTGAAACCGTCCAGATCACCCAGCAGGGACTCAGCGGACGGGTCCGCCTGGAGCAACAGCTTCTGGAAGCGCCGGAACAACGCCTGGGAGAAGTAGCCGGACTGAACACCTTGCAAGCAGCGCTGGCAATGCCGCTGGCGCAATGTGCTACGCTGCAACAGGAGGCGGCGGGGCCTCTGGCAGGCATGCAGTGGTTTCCCGATCGTCTCCAGCTGGATTGGCCGGACCTGCGCGTGGACACGGCGCTGGCGGTCGTGGCCGATGGAGGGCATGGGGGTCTTGCCCGTCTGACTGCCTTGCAGCGCATGGGTTGGGATCATAACCGCCATGCCATCGTCGCCACGGTGACTCCGCGTGAAGCCTTACCGGGCATTGCCTTTGAACATTTTCAGGAGAGCGGGCCACTGGCTTTTTTGCCTATTGGTCAACAGCAATTTTCCATTGTCTGGAGCCTGCGTCCCAGTGCTGCCAGCCAGATGCTGGATTTAAGTGATTTCGCTTTTCTGGAAGCCCTGAACCGCCAGCGGCCACCCCATCTTCCTCTACTGACCGGCGTTGGTCCACGTAGCGTATATCCGCTGTTTTTCCAGCGCTTATGGGCTCAGCCCAGTCAACGTCTGGCACTGGTGGGAAATGCCGCGCAAACGCTCCATCCCCTGGCTGGCCAAGGTTACAATCTGGGCTTGCGCGATGTCATCACCCTGGCCGCCCTGCTTCGGGAGGCTGCCGCTGCCGGGCAGGATCCAGGAGCCAGACGCTTGCTGGAAGATTACAGCCGGATTCGCCGCCGGGACCGCCTGGAAACCATCGCCTTCACCGAAGCCATGAATCGCCTGTTCAGCAATCCGCGCCTGCCATTGCGTTTCGCCCGGGCTGCAGCCCTTGCCCTGCTCGAACAAAGCACGTTCGGGAAACGCGAGCTCGCTGCCCGTCTGGCGGGAATTCGCCTGCCCGCCGGAAGCAGCATCCCGGACCTGATGCGGGAGCCTGTCCATGTCCACTGATGCACATTACGACCTGATCATTTCCGGAGCCGGCATGGTGGGCGCCAGTCTGGCGCTGGCTGCCCGGCAAAGCGGACTCCGGGTCGCTCTTTTTGAAAAACGTCCGCAATCGGTCTGCGCTCTGGCAGATCCCTTTGAACGGGCGAGCCTGGTGACCAATGGTTCGCAGCGGTTTTTGCAGGAACTCGGTATCGACCTGACCACGTTTGGCAGCAAAGTCGAAAGAATGCGGGTCTGGGATGCTGAAAATTCCGGCAGCATTCATCTGGACGCCGAAGAAGCCGGCGAAACCTTTCTCGGTCATATTGTTGAAAACAGGCGTTTGGAGCAGCAACTCCATGCCGCCCTGGCTGAGGCAGGAGTCACGGTGCTTTACGCGCAGGAAATCGCCCGGGCCTGGGCTGATCAGCAACACATGCAACTTACCGCGAGAGATGGAACCGGATACAAAGCCATCCTCCTCGCCATCGCCGAAGGCCGTCAGTCTCCGCTTCGCAAGCAGCTCATTCAGGCACCGGTTTTTCAGGAAGAATACGGCCAGGATGCCATCACCGCCACCGTATGGATGGAAAAACCCCATCGCGGGATCGCCTATCAGCGTTTTCTGGCGACCGGCCCTCTGGCCGTCCTGCCCTTCAGCGCGGATGCCGAAAATCATCCCCGTGCATCCATCGTCTGGAGTGCCAGACACGCCTTGGCGCGGCGCCTGATGGCCATGGATGACAGCGCGTTTTTGACCGCTCTGTATCAGGCATTCGGACCACAATTGGGGCACTTTGTGCGTATCGGCCAACGCAGCAGTTACCCGCTTTCCGGTCTGCATAGCAGCCGTTATGTGGGTGAGCGTTGCGTGGTTCTGGGAGATAGTGCGCATGGGGTGCATCCATTGGCCGGACTGGGGGTCAATCTGGGTTTCCGCGATGCTCAGGCATTGATCAGCACCATTCGCGACGCACAAGTCCAACATGAGGACTGGGGAGATGATTCTGTGCTGCGCCGCTATCAAAGAGCGCGACGCCCTGATAATCTTCTCAACGTGATGACCTGCGGGGCATTGAGCCATCTGTTTTCCAATCGCAGTCGCGGTCTTGCCCGCCTGCGCGACATTGGCATGCTGGGAACGGCAATGCTGCCACCGGTTAAACGCTTTCTGATTCGTCAGGCCATGGGCCTTTAAGGAGACCACCATGCAACACCGTATTGCTGATGATATTGCTGCCACTCTTGGCGACGCATTTGCACGCCTGGGCAGCGTCAAGGAAGATGTGGACAAACAGGTCAAGGCCATTCTCTCCAACGCTTTGGATCGTCTGGATCTGGTTACCCGCGACGAATTTGATGTCCAGCAGGATCTGGTATCCCGACTGGCCGCGCGGGTTGCGGCCCTGGAAGCGCGCCTGGACGCCCTGGCTCCCAAAGCAGCCCTCGACGAAAATACCGACAAGGACTGAACCTTGCCTCTGGCGGTTGTCCAGAGTCGTGCGCTCACGGGGGTTCATGCTGCTGCAGTCGCCGTAGAATGCGATCTGGGGCCGGGTCTACCCACTTTTGCCGTGGTGGGATTGGCCGAGACTGCCGTCAAGGAATCCCGGGATCGCGTCCGCTCCGCCATTCAGAACAGTGGATTCGAGTTTCCGGCCCGACGCATGGTCGTCAATCTGGCTCCTGCCGATCTCCCCAAGGATGGGGGGCGTTTTGATCTGCCCATTGCCATTGGTATTCTCGCCGCCAGCGGTCAGATTCCTCTGAAAGCCCTGGACAATCTGGAAATGATCGGAGAGCTGGCGCTGGATGGCAGTTTGCGTCCGGTGACCGGAGCCCTCTCCAGCAGTCTGGCTGCTGGTCAGGCCGGACATGCTTTACTGCTCCCGGAGGGCAATGCCATGGAAGCCGCTTTGGCTCGCATGGCGCCCGTATTGGCCTGTCGCAATCTCGTGGAAGCCGTGGCCCACCTGCGCGGCACCCAAGCACTGCCGGAAACGGTGCCTCATGACGAGATCGACGGTGATGCTCTTCCCTATCCGGACTTGCGGGATGTGCGCGGTCAGGAAACCGTCAAACGGGCACTGATCATTGCGGCCGTCGGAGGTCATCATATTCTCCTGTCCGGGCCTCCCGGGACCGGGAAAAGCATGCTGGCCGCGCGTTTGCCCGGATTGCTTCCGCCCCTGCGCCGCAGCGAAGCCCTGGAAGTGGCCGCCATCCATAGTTTGCAAAGCGGTGGATTTGATGTGCAACGCTGGGGACAACGCCCCTTTCGTTCCCCCCATCACAGTGCCTCTTCGGCAGCGCTGGTGGGTGGGGGATCGCGCCCGCGCCCCGGAGAAATCAGTCTTGCGCATCATGGTATTCTTTTTCTGGATGAAATGCCGGAATTCTCGCGGAGTGTTCTCGAAGTGCTGCGGGAACCTCTGGAGTCCGGCGAAATCCATATTTCCAGAGCCGCCCGGCAAAGCACCTTCCCGGCGCGTTTTCAGTTGATTGCCGCCATGAATCCCTGCCCCTGCGGCAATCTCGGTAACCCCCACCAGGCCTGTGTATGCACCCCAACCCAAATTTCCCAGTATCGCAGCCGTCTTTCCGGCCCCCTGCTGGATCGTATGGATATCCAAATAGAAGTACCGAGTCTTCCGGTAGAACTCCTGCAAAAAGCCCCAGAAGGCGAAAGTTCTGCCTACTGGCGCGAGCGGATCGGCGCGGCCATAAACCGACAGTGGCAACGACAGTCCTGCCGCAATGCCCAACTGCAGGGCGAAGCGTTGGACCAGTATTGTGCGCTACAGCCCGAGGGCGCCCGCTTACTGACGCGCGCCGCTGACACCCTGCATCTTTCCGCCCGTGGCTATCACCGCATTTTGCGTCTGGCCCGCAGCATTGCCGATCTGGAAGAAAGCACCACGATCAGCCTGCAGCATCTGGCCGAGGCCATCCAGTATCGGCGGCTGGCGCAAACCCTTGCTTTCTAGACAAGCTACAACCCGTTTATCCTAAAAACGGCAGTTAATTCTGCTAAATAGTCGCAGCCAAGAGCTTACCCAGTCCTGCCGGAGCCTCTACCAACGGGTCTTCATCTTTACACAGCATGGGGGCCTTATCGAGGAAGATGAAGCGGAAAAACTTGTAACCCACACACCTGGATATGTTACATAATAATATACAATATTTTATTATAATAAAATAGTTATATTATATTATTTTGAAAAACTAATTTTAAACAACCACTAAGAAAACTAACCCTGCTTACAGAAAAAAGGCATGATTTTTGCTTGGTAGTCGTACCCTTTCCCTCGGAAGGCGTTTTTCCAGATAACGTCCCGACAATATTGGGATAATTTCAAATATAAATCCATTTCGGCATCTAACATTAGGAGTACTCTGAATGATCGGAATTTTTGCTAGTGCAAAGGGAAGTCTCGGCAGCGTTCTCGCCGATCTGGTGGATTCAGTAGGACAGCTACTGGGTGGAATCACCAATCAAGGCGATGGCGCACAGGTGCAAGTTGGTACTGCAGCCTCGGTCTCCATCAATGCCCCAAGTCACACCGGTAACATTGTCCAGGTTGACGCCAACACCGCTCAAGGCAGCTCTGGCGAAACGCTCAGCGCTGATGTACAGGGCTTGCTCGGTGGCTTAGTCGGTGGAGTAGTCGGCGATCTGGGTGCTCTTCTGGGTGATGTCACTGGCCAAGCCCCAGGTTTTGCTTTATCCGTAGGCAGCTTGGTATCTATCGGCATCAACCAGAATCCTGCGGAAGCTTCTCTGCTCTCACTCGGTATTAACACCATAAGTGGCCCTTCCCTATCTTCTGGAAGCTCCAGCAGTTTGGGTGGTCTGTAAAAATTGTTTCAGGTGTAGAAGTTGTAGCAGGACAAAGGTAAATCATGCCGTTCGTATAGCAATCGGTTGGTCTCCTTCATCCTAGATTTGGCAGCCACTTCCGCTGAATAGTCTTAACCAGGAGCCTGCTCAATCCTGCCGCGCCGACACCTGCGGGTTTGCGGGAAGCTGAGCAGCGGCTGGCAGGGCTGTTTCAAGCTGGGCAATATGGGCCATGCGCGCAAAATAGACCTTGGCCTGCTGCGGATTTTTGCGTACACCCAAGCCTTCTTCATAGGCAAGACCCAGATCAAAATCCGCACGGGCCAGACCCAATCCTGCAGCTTTACGGTACCAATGGAGGGTTTCCGGCCAGCCTTTATGGACGGTGACTTCCTTGCGGGTGATCAGCGGTGAATAGAGGGTCCCCAGATAAAATGCCGCCTTGGCATCATGCCCACGGGCGAGGGTCTGCAACTGCGCTAAGGCGGCCGGATCAGACTCGGCCTGATTGCGCAATGACTCCAGATCCTGGGCGGCCGCTGCCAAGGGCCAAATCAGCAGCATCAGGATCATCAGGGTGGATTTTTTCATCCGTGCAATCTCCTTTTGTCTACAACTTCAGCTATCCGCATGCTCCCGGGTGGCATGGAAGATGACCTGCGGCCAGCGTTCCATGGTCAAATCCAGATTCACCCGCGAGGGGGCCAGATAGGCAAGGCGCCCCCCGGCGTCTTCAGCCAATTGATCCTCATGCTTGCGGGTGAATTCTGCCAGGATTTTGGCATCTTCACACTGAATCCAGCGAGCCGTCTGGACGGGAACCGGATCAAAAATGGCTTCCACCGCGTATTCAGTTTTCAGGCGCTCTGCCACCACATCAAATTGCAGCACGCCCACCGCCCCCAGAATCATATCGCCACCCTGCAGTGGCTTGAAAACCTGGGTCGCGCCCTCCTCTGCCAACTGCTGCAGGCCTTTTTGCAGTTGTTTGGCCTTGAGCGGATTGCGCAGCCGCACCCGCCGGAACAATTCCGGCGCAAAATAGGGTATTCCTGTAAATTGCAGCGCCTCGCCCTGGCTGAAGCTGTCACCAATCTGAATGCTGCCATGGTTATGCAGGCCGATGATGTCTCCGGCATAGGCGTCTTCCACCAGCTCTCTTTCCTGGGCCAGAAAAGTGATGGGATTGTGCACCTGAATATCACGCCCTATACGCAGATGCTTGATTTTCATGCCACGCTGAAAATGACCGGAACAAACCCGCAAAAACGCCACCCGATCGCGATGCTGGGGATCCATATTGGCCTGTATTTTGAAAACAAAGCCGCTGAAAGCCTGTTCATCGGGTTGCACCGCACGGCCAGTGGTTGGTCGTGGGCGCGGCGAGGGTGCCCAGTCAATCAGGGCTCCAAGTAATTCCCGAACGCCGAAATTGTTGATGGCGGAGCCGAAAAATACCGGGGTCTGCTGTCCCGCCAGGAAATCTTCCAGCGAAAACGGGTTGGAAGCGGCTCGCAGCAGTTCCACCTGTTCCCGCAACTCGGGCATTTCCTCAGGGAAGCGCCGGTCCAGTTCCGGATTATCCAGGCCGGAAATCCGTTCCATCTGCTGCTCGCGGGTTTCCTCACCGGGAGCAAACACCAGCACTTCATCCCGCAACAGGTGGTAGACCCCCCGGAAACGCTTGCCCATACCAATCGGCCAGGTGACCGGGGCACATTGAATGCCCAGCACCGACTCCACTTCATCCATCAGCTCCGTGGGATCCCGGCTTTCGCGGTCAAACTTGTTCATGAAGGTGATGATGGGCGTATCGCGCAACCGGCAGACTTCCAGCAATTTGATGGTCTGGGCTTCCACACCATTACCGCCGTCAATGACCATCAAGGCCGAATCCACGGCCGTCAGCACCCGATAAGTATCTTCGGAGAAGTCCTGGTGACCGGGCGTATCCAGCAGGTTGATCACGTGATCCGCATATTCAAACTGCATCACCGAACTCGCCACGGAAATGCCGCGATTTTTTTCAATAGCCATCCAGTCACTGGTAGCATGGCGGCTACTTTTACGCGCCTTGACGGTCCCTGCCAGTTGAATGGCACCGCCAAACAACAACAGTTTTTCCGTCAGAGTGGTTTTACCCGCATCAGGATGGGAAATAATGGCAAAAGTCCGGCGCCGTTGAATAGCCTCCAGAAAGGCATCCACTGACGGAACCAGTGCTTCAGGTGAGGAAGACATAAGCTTTTTTAACCTTCTTTGAAAAAATGCACATCACGAACCAAAGTCATGGACAAAACCAGAGCATCTTCGCGACCCTCGGCGTTTCGATAATAATTCAAGCGCACCCCGATTTCATGAAAACCCGCCGAGCGGTACAACTGCTGGGCTGCCGTATTGGATACCCTGACCTCCAGAAAGGCGCGTTCCGCACCCAATTGTCCGGCGCGCGACAAAAGATGCATGAGCATTTTCCGGCCATAACCCCGGCGGCGCTGTGCCGGACTTACTCCCAGATTCAGCACATGGGCTTCAGAGGCTCCGGTAGACAGGACACCAAAGGCAGTCAGGAGATCCGTTTCATCCTTCAGCACCCAGGCATCATATCCGGCCTGCAAACAATCCCGGAATACGCCCCGCGTCCAGGGTCCGGGGGAAATGTGCGACTCCAGTGCCGCCACCGCATCCAGATCTTCCGCCTGCATCGGTCGCAACTTCATTTTTGTTGGTCCTGAGGCAGAAAGGGCCGGATATAATGGGGTTCGAGCTGATCAGGACGACAACCTTCATCACCGCCGAGGTAACGAGCCCGTGCCAAACGCAGAACTGCATCTGCCTGCGGATAGGCGTCTTCCGTCCACCCGAGGACGTTATCCTGCTGCCATTCAGAATGATACAGGGGCCAAGCGCTGCCCAGCCCCCAATACCCGCCCTTATGGGGCCAGGCCACTGCCCCGGGCGGACAAACGCGCTCCTCGCCCTGCAATACTGGCAAGCCTGTAAGCTCATCCTGCACATAGACGGCGGCATAGACCTCGCCTTTACGCGCATCCAGAGCCGTCAAAACCGATGGCTGAACGGTCGCTGCCGCCAACGCCTGCAAACTGGAAACCGGATATACGGGTAACCCCCGCGCCATCGCCAGAGCCTGCGCGGTACTGACCCCAATACGGACACCCGTAAAGCCGCCGGGTCCCACCCCGCAGGCGATCGCGTCCAGATCGGCAAGAACCAGTCCGGCACGCTGCAATATCCTGCTGATCATCGGCAACAAGATCTGGCTGTGGGCGTTGGCCGCCACCTGACACTCCGCAACCACCCCGGCAACGCCATTCACGGCGACCGAGCAGGCTTCGGTGGCCGTATCTATCGCGAGAACAATCGGATCACTCATGACAGCGATGCCTTCCAGAACTGCTGTACGGCCTCCAGATTGCTCACGCGCCGCATGGGTGGCAGACTTTCCAGAAAAATCTTGCCATAAGCTTTGCTGCGCAGACGCGGATCGCAGAGCATGAGCACGCCACGATCAGTTTCCGAGCGTATCAGGCGCCCGACGCCCTGGCGCAAGGCAATGACGGCCTGGGGTATTTGCAGCTCCCGAAAGGGGTCGCCGCCCGCTGCCTGACATTGCTCGCTGCGTGCGCGCAAAATCGGATCAGAGGGGCTGGCAAAAGGCAGTTTATCAATAATGACCGAGGACAAGGCCTCTCCCTGCACGTCCACACCTTCCCAGAAACTCGCCGCGCCCAGCAGGACAGCATTGCCCAGACTACGAAAGCGGTCCAGCAAGCGCGAACGCGGCATGCTGCCCTGTACCAGTACGGGAAACCCCAGTTGGCGAGGCAGAAAGGCTGCGGCCTCCTGCAGGGCGCGATGACTGGTAAACAGGATAAAAGTCCGCCCGGCACTGGCCTCAATCACTGGTATGGCGGCTTGCAAGCAGGCTGTCGTATAACCCGGATGACTGGGCTCAGGCAGGCCGGAGGGTAAATACAACAAAGATTGGCGGGCATAATCAAAAGGTGAAGCGGCATTGAACGTCTGTGCGCCACTAAGACCCAGCGCGCGCTCGGTGGCAGCAAAACTGTCTCCCACCCGCAAGGTCGCACTGGTCAACACCAATGCCTCGATGGGTTCCAGCAGATATTTTTGCAGCGGTTCCGCCACATCCAGGGGGGTGGCGTGTAACTGCACGGTGCGCGTTCTCTTCTCCTGCCAGAACACCATTTCCGGAGCATCATGCAGCAGAAAAAACTCGACGCTGGCCAGCAGCGCCACGCCCCGTGCCGCACATTGCTCCAGTCCCTTGCCTCGGGCGGAGGCCTGCTGAAGGGCTTGCAGCAACGTAAGTCCGGCCTGACGTAGATGGATAAAGGCCGCTTCCTCGGGAGACCCCGGTGTCAGGGTCCACAGAATCCGTTCTTCACCCGCCCCGAGGGCAGTGCGCCAGGCACTGGTCGCCGTCTCCAGTTCGGCAGCGGCCTGCAGCAAGGGCGCATCATCTGCCGCTTCGCTCAGGGCCTCCGCACGACTGTCCCTGGCCCAATCCCACAACTGGTGACTGCTGAGTTGCCGGCCAAAGTAGCGGCCCGCCAGGTCAAAAACCTGATGGGCCTCATCCAGCACCATCGCTTCCACCCGGGGCAACAGATCGCCCATGCCATTGGCCTTGAGTGCCAGATCGGAAAAAAGCAGGTGGTGGTTCACCACCAACAGGTCGGCTTCCTGGGCCTTGCGCCGCGCTTCCACGACATGACAACGCTGGTAATCAGGACATTCACTGCCCAGACAATTATCCCGGGTTGAAGTCACCAGCGGCCACACCGCCGAGTCTTCCGGGACCCCACTGACTTCCGCAATATCTCCCTCCCGGGTGCGCCCCGCCCAATCCACAATTCTGGCGAGAGGAGCCGCCAGCAATGGCGCGACGCCCTCACTGCTGAAACGCTGGAGACGGTGCAGACAAAGATAGTTGGACCGCCCCTTGAGACGGCTGACGCGCATCGGCTTACCCACCACCTGCAGAAGCAGGGGAATGTCTTTTTCGAGAATCTGGTCTTGCAGTGCCTTGCTCCCGGTGGAAACCAGCACCTTGCGTCCGGAAAGCATGGCGGGCAACAAGTAGGCAAATGTTTTACCTGTACCCGTACCCGCTTCAATCAATGCCACCCCACCCTGCTGCAAGGTTTGGGCAACCTGCGCGGCCATGGCCTGCTGCTGGGCACGCGCCCGAAACTGCGGCAAGCGTTGTGCCAAGGCCCCATTCTGTCCCAGATTTTCTGACCAGTCTATCACTGACAACGCCTGAATTTCATGCCTACTCCCACTACGCGCTCTGTCCTGCTATTTTTACACAATTCCGCCATAAATAGGGCATTCATGTATAAACGACGTGCACACATACTCTTTTGGCATCCGAGCAAACCTGAAAAGGCCCAACTTGCTGCCCAGTTAGCCGCTGAACTTGGCGGTGAGTGGCTGATCGCCAAAGCCAATTCAGCAGAATACTTATGGCCCGATCTTATTATTGCGCTGGACTGTGATGGGATCCCCGATCTGGAACGGGCAACTCATACCCAATGCAAATTCTGGCCAGTTTCCTCCACGGATCCTGAAAATAACCTGCGAGAACGCATTCAGGGTGTCATCGGCGGTTTTCGCTTGCTGGCCAGACTGGATCAAAGTACACCGCCGCAAGCCTGAGCCTGGGTGAACACGCTGGCCCTTTCGGAACCAGGCGTATTGTCCCGATTGTTCGATTTGGCCCAAAAGTCTAAAATTATGTGTAAGTTAGCGTATCCTGGAAGCACGCATTTTGATCCTTGTGGATGGATGGATAAATCTAAAAACGGTGCTTGCCGTGGGTGCTTTTTGCTCCGTTGTTCCTCGCCTGTTGTTCTA
>DYJM01000068.1 GCA_020723125.1 Acidithiobacillus ferrivorans | reverse complement strand
ATTTGAGCCTTGGTCAGACGGTGCCGCTTGGGTTGACAGCGCCTGCGGCAGGATGGACCATTCCCTTAAATCGTTTAGAGAACTTCAATATGGAAATTCTGTTAGCCAATCCGCGTGGTTTTTGTGCCGGGGTCAATCGTGCCATTCAAATTGTGGACCGCGCCCTGGAGCTTTTCGGGGCACCGATTTATGTGCGTCATGAAGTCGTGCATAACCGCCATGTCGTCGAGGACCTGCGTGCCCGTGGGGCGGTTTTTGTGGAGGAACTGGACGAAGTTCCCGATGCGGCAACGGTGATTTTCAGTGCCCATGGGGTGCCCATTGCGGTGCGTCAGCATGCGGCCGCCCGGGGGCTGAGTGTATTTGACGCGACTTGCCCGTTGGTCACCAAGGTCCATATGGAGGTCAAGAAATACAGTCGGGACGGGATGGAAATGGTGCTGATTGGTCATGCCGGGCATCCGGAAGTGGAAGGCACCATGGGGCAGGTGGAAGAAGGAATGATGTATCTGGTCTCCAATGTGACTGATGTGGCCAGCCTGACGCCGCGCAACCCGGAAAAGCTGGCTTATATTACCCAGACCACCCTGAGTATGGATGATACTGCCGAGGTGATTCAGGCCTTGCGTGCGCGTTTTCCCCATATTCAGGGCCCCAAAAAAGATGACATTTGTTATGCCACGCAAAATCGTCAGGATGCCGTCAAGACCCTGGCTCCCGAGGTGGATATTTTGCTGGTGGTCGGTGCGCCCAACAGTTCCAACTCCAGTCGTCTGGCCGAGCTGGGCGGAAGACTGAATACCCCAACGCATCTGATTGAAGATTCGGGCCAATTGCGTCGGGAATGGTTTGCTGATGTCGGCAAAATCGGGATTAGTGCCGGTGCGTCGGCACCGGAAAGTCTGGTGAAAGGCATTATCGACCAGTTACAGGCATGGGGCGCTACTGCGCCGCAGGAAACGGCGGGAGTTGAAGAAAAGGTCATTTTCAGCTTGCCTCTGGCACTCGTGCAGGCGCAATCCCGTCGCCAGGATGCCGGGCAGGTGGCCGGGGACCCCCCCGCCTAATCGCTGGAGTCAGGCAGCTTTTCGCCGGTCAGTTCGTCTGCCTGTAATTGACGCGGATTGAGTTCTATCGGTTCCGAAACAGATAATTCCTTGTCGTCTGCTATCGCCTTGAGGTCCCGGAATCTTCTGGCGGAACTGAGAACTCGGCCTTCCAGTGAGCCGGTGGCCTTGTTATAGGCATCAACGGCCTGTCCCAGATTTTTTCCGACCCTGCTCCAGTGTCCGGCAAGCGTATGGAGACGGTCATAAAGCTCTTTGCCAAGCTCGCTGATGGCTCTGGCATTTTCTGCCAGAGACTCCTGCCGCCATCCGTAGGAAACTGCGCGCAGCAGGGCAATGAGGGTAGTTGGGCTGGCAACAATGACCTTTTGTTCGACGCCAAATTCAATCAGCGCAGGATCGGCCTGGAGCGCCGCGCTGAAAAATACTTCTCCGGGGACAAAAAGCACCACGAATTCAGGGGTGGGCTGAAATTGTTCCCAATAGGATTTTTTGCCGAGTTGGGTCATGTGCGTGCGCAGTTCCTGGGCATGCTTGAGCAGGAACTGCTGACGTTTTTGCTCATCCTCGCTTTCCATGGCTTCCAGGTAAGCGTTGAGCGGCGCCTTGGCATCTACAATCAGGCGTTTGCCTCCGGGCAGTCGGACAACCAGATCGGGGCGTTGCTGCCCGGTTTCCGTCTGCACGCTTTCCTGTTCGGCAAAATCACAGTAGGCCAGCATTCCTGCCATTTCCACGACGCGTTTGAGCTGCATTTCGCCCCAGCGGCCGCGCGCGGCAGGTTGGCGCAGTGCCTTTACCAAGGCTGCTGTTTCCTGGTGCAGACGGGGCAGATGGTCCTGAACGAGGCCACGCAGTTGTTCATTTAAAGCGCCATAAGCATCAATGCGCATTTTTTCCATGGCATCCATGCGCTGGCCCACTTTTTCCATGGATTCACGAATGGGCTCGATGAGTTGTCCCACGGCTTTCTGACGGCCATCCCAGTCGGTTTTGGCATTTTCCTGAAAGCGTTCGAGGTTTTCCTTGGCGAGATCCAGAAAAGCTTGATTATTGCGGCGCAGGGCATCGGCAGAGAGGGACTGGAAGGTTTCCGCCAGACGCTGCCGGGCTTCTTCCAGCAAAGTCAGTTTCTCGTTACTGCGCAGGCGCTCCTGTTCCAGGCGTTCTTGCAGTTCTGCCTGCTGACTGCTTATCTGATTAAGGCTGTGCTGTAACTGACTGATTTCATTGTGAGCATTTTTGAGTGCTTCATTCAGCAAGGGAATCTGCTGATTTTCCGTCTCTGCCCGGACCCGGCTTTCATTTTGTTTCAGCAGCTCGGATTGTTGCGCCTGAATGTGGGCGCGCAGTTCGCTGATGACTTGTTCCTGACGTGCCTGGACAGCTGCTGCCTCGTCCTGCTGGCGACCTAAGTTTTGCCGACTCAAAAAAAACAGAATACCCAGGCCGAGCAACAGCCCGGCCAGAAAAACCAGAAGAAGCTCCCAGATCACATGATCCATCCCTTATACATCATGAGTCATGAGCATACGGCAACTACGCAGGAAAGGTGAAGGGGCTCGCAGTGAACGGGCTTCGCCAACATCATCAACTAATCAGGATTCCAGTTGGGAGGTACAACTGGGGCAGCGTGTGGCCGCCAGGGGGATGGAGGAAAAGCAATAGGGGCAGCTTTTGGTGGAAACCGGTGCAGCAGGCTTGGGGTAGAGTTTGTTGATGACGCGGACGATGGAAAATATGACCAGAGCAATAATGAAAAAGTCGATCAGTGACATGATGAACAGGCCGTAATTGAGGGTGACTGCGCCTGCTTTTTTCGCCGCAGCGAGGGTCAGGTAAGGACCGGGAGTGCTGCCTTCTTTCAATATGACGTATAGATTGGAAAAATCGACCTTGTCGAGCAACAGGCCGATGGGCGGCATGATGATGTCACCTACCAAAGCGGTGACTATGGCAGAAAAAGCTGTACCAATAACAAAAGCGACGGCCAGATCAATCACATTCCCACGCTGCAGAAATGTTTTGAAGTCTCTTATGAAATCCTGGAACATGGTTTCTTCCTTATTGAGTTGTGGGGGTTAAATCTTATAGTTAATTGTAATATAACGCAATTCCTCCAGAGATGCCTATTAGAGCTTCGCCTAAAAAAGTGGCCTGGGTCATTATTTATTGGTGCATGCAAAACTGATTCACCTGCTTTTTCTCCTGATCCATTTGCTGATGTCCTGAGGCTTGGGTGCATGCAGCACCGCCATCTTCGCAGGTCATGGCCCAGCTTTGGGCCAAATCGAAAAAGTGTGCGGCATGCCCTGCGGGTTCCGCGTAGGGGCTGTGGGTGAATAAAGGATGCAGAGCATGAAAATATTGGCTTTCTTCGTTGGCCCATTGGGCAACCGCCTGCCAGCAAGCGGACTGGGCATTGATCGGCATTCGGGCGCAGCCGATGGCATTATTACGGGCATGCAGTAGTGCCTGTTGCCAGTTGGGACAAAACTGCCGTTCTGCAGCAGCCCGTTGGCTGGCAATGGCGGCCAGGTGCTGTTCGGCCAGTTCGGCTTTTTGTTGCGCGAGTCGGGCGCTTTGGGTGGCGGCGCTGCTCGTCAAATGGTTGGGCCCGGAGGGCGTTACAGTGGCGCAGCCGGCCAGGCTGGCAAGGACAAGTAGTAACAGGATTTTTGCAGGCATTACGGACTCGCTACTCCATGGATAGTTGTTCGTTATATATCACAATTCAGTGATAATGCAGAACTTATCCATTCAGGTGCCATACCTGAACAGGGTCGTGCCGCCTGCGGCGCGGACCAAGGTCGCTGCAAAACTTCCCGGCCAACTGCCGTTTTGAGGTTTATGGGTGATCCCCGGAAATCGCCGGGCTGCACTGTGCCGGCTGAGGCTGGCGTCGCCAGCGTCCTTTCCAGTTTTCAAAAAACACATAAAAAGCGGGAGTGATATAAAGGGTCAAAAATTGTGAAACAACAATGCCCCCGGCTACCGCAACACCCAGCGGAACCCGCGATTCTGCACCCGCGCCAATGCCGATGGCGATAGGCAAAATGCCCAATACCGCCGCGAGGTTGGTCATCATGATCGGGCGGAACCGGGTAATGCAGGCATCGACAATGGCATCTTCTGCACTGGCACCCTCGCGCCGCCGATGGACGGCAAAATCCACCATGATAATGCCATTTTTCTTGACCAGACCCACGAGCATGATAATGCCCACAAAGCTGAACAGATCCAGTTCCTGATGAAATATCCACAAAGCCAGCAGCGCGCCGAAACCTGCCAGTGGCAAGGCGGTCAGGATGGTCAGCGGGTGGATGAAGTCTTCGTAGAGAATGGCCAGAATCGCATAAATCAGGGCGACCGTAGCAAGAAGCAGCAAGGGCAGTGTGTTCGTGGATTGAGAAAAGGCTGCTGCCGAGCCGCCAAACTCACCCTGCACGTTGACGGGAAGAATTTCTGCGGCAGTTTTTTGCACCCGTTGGGTGGCCTCTCCCAGGGAGACACCGGGGGCCAGATTGAAGGAAATGGTGACACTGGGCAGGCCATCATAATGACTGATACTCAAGGGCCCTAGGCCATAGGCAAAATGGGCGATGGCTGCCAGGGGGACCAGACCGGCAGTACCGGGAATGGTAATTGCCGAAAGGGCTCCCAGATTTTCCTGAAACTTTCTCTCCAGATCCAGAATGACCTCGTACTGGTTGGTGGAGGCATAAATGGTGCCGACCTGGGTGCCGCCGAAGGCAAAGTTGAGGGCCTGCTCAATACCTTGGGGTGTCACCCCGAGGGCCTGGGCACGTTGGTGCAATACATGGACTTCGATTTCGGGATTGGCGAGTTGCAGATCACTATTGACGGCCTGGAGTCCCGGCACTTTGCGGAGAGCTTTTACCAATTGGGGGACTGTTTCGTTGAGACTGTCCTGATCTTCGCTCTGGAGGATGTATTGGTAGTGAGACTGCGACGACACCGGCCCCATCTGAATGGCGGGAGGCAACTGGAAGCTGGCCTCGACGCCTTTAAAGCGACTGACAATCTGGCGTAGCTGAGCGATGACCTGCTCTCCGGAAGCTCTTTGCCCCAAGGGTTTCAAACGGATGATGAGTCGCCCCTTGTTGGCGGCTCCGAATGCGCCCGCTCCCTGCCCGGCGCTGGACATGACCGCCTGTACGGCCTGGTTGTGACCTACGGCCGTGGCGATACGTTGCTGGGTGTCTTCCAGTTGACTGAAGGAAATCCCCTGAGGGTACTCCAGATTGCCCATGATCATGCCGCTGTCTTCGCTGGGAATGAACCCTTTGGGCAGAATGACGAAGAGGCCGATCATGCCCAGCAGGCTGAGCAGCGCCGCCATATACACCCAGCCGCGATGCCGCAGGGTTGTGCGCAAACTGCGTCCATACCAGTTGCGCAGCCGCGAGAAGCCCGACTCAAAGCGGCTGGGACTATGATGTTTTACCCGCAAATAACGGGCGCAGAGCATGGGGGTCAAAGTCAACGAGACCAGACCGGACATGAGGATGACGACGGCAATGGTAACCCCGAACTCCCGGAACAGACGACCAATAATGCCGCCCATCACCAGAAAGGGCAGGAACACGACGGCCAGCGAAAGCGTCATGGAGATGACGGTAAAACCAATTTCCCGGCTGCCGGTAATGGCCGCCTGAAAAGGTTCTTCACCATTTTCTTCGTGGCGGGTGATATTTTCGAGCATGACCACGGCGTCATCCACCACAAAGCCGACGGCCAGAGTCAGGGCCAGCAGGGTCAGGGTGTTCAGGGTGTAGCCCAGCTCGTAGATGATTGCGAAGGTGGCCAAAATGGAGGTCGGGATGGCTACCGCCCCAATCAGCGTGGGGCTACCCCGGCGCAGGAACAGCCAGAGCACGCCCGCGACCAGCAGGGAAGCCAGAAGCAAGGTGATTTCCACTTCTTCCACGGCAGAGCGGATATAGTCTGCCTTGTTATAAACCACCGTCATTTTGGCTCCGCCGGGCAGGCTGGCAGCAAGCGACGGCAGGCGCTTGCCGATGGCATCGGAAATGGCGACCGTATCGGCGTCGGGCTGACGGACGACCGCCAGAATCAGAGCGCGCTGCTTGCCAATCCAGCTGGCAATCTGGTCATTATCCACTCCATTGCGCACCTGGGCGATGGCGGAAAGGGGGACTACAGCGCCGTTGGCAAAAGTCACCGGCATGTTGGCGAAAGCCTGGGCGTCCTGTAGCTGACCATGAACATTGACCGCGTAATTACGGACGGCGCCCAGAACCGTTCCCTGGGGTAAATTCACATTGTGGCTACTGATGGCGCTGCTGAGCTCCTGCAGGGAAATACCATGTGCCTGCATGGCAAATGGATTGGCATGAATGCGTACGGCGTAATTCTGCTCGCCAAATATTTGCACCTGCGCGACCCCGGGAATCCCGGAAATGGCTGGTACCACCTTATCTACTGCGTACGCATTGAGCTGGTAGATAGGCATGTTGGGTGCGGAAAGGGCGATGAATTCAATGGGGGCCGCAGAAGGATTCAGTTGTTTGACAAAGGGTAGGCTGGTCATGCCGGGTGGCAACAGATGACTGGCCTGGGTGACGGCATTGGATACATTCTGGGTGGCCACGTCGATATTCTGGCTGAGATCAAACTGCAGAATGATGCGTGTGGAACCCTGATTGTTGACGGAACTCATCGAAGACAGCCCGGGGATGGAAGAAAACTGTTTTTCGAGAGGCGTGGCGACGGCGCTGGCCATGGTCTGGGGGCTGGCGCCGGGCAGACTGGCCGAGACCATGACCGTTGGGAAATCGACGCTGGGCAGGAGGGCGACGGGCAGATTGGTAAAGGCAAAAATACCGTAAATCACCAACCCGAGAATGATGATGACGGTCATCACCGGGCGCCGGATGAATAACGCCGAGAAATTCACGAGGGGTTACCTTGATGCTGCTGCTTGGTGGGGTGTCCGGCCACACCGGTTTGTACGGCAGCACCGGGATATAGTCGGGCCGGGAGCGGGAAAATGACCTGGGTCTGGGGCGTAATGCCGCTGATCACCGCTTTTGTTCCCGTTTCCCAGAGAACCTGAATGGCCTTGTCCTTTGCCTTGCCCTGTTCGACGGTATAAACGAAAGGACCGGAACTACCCTGCTGCACAGCCCCTACGGGCAGCACCAGGGCATTGGCGATGTGTTGAACCGGCATTTGCACCAGCACGTACTGACCCGGCCAGAGTTTATGGTCGGTATTGGACACCGTGGCCTGCAGGCTGACCGTGGCAGTGTTGGCGCTGACGGTGTTATCGATGAAAGTCAGCTTGCCTTGAGCCAGTAGGGTCCCGCCGGCTTCGTTCTGGATGGGCAGATCGGTGTTTTGGGATTGCGCCAGTCTGGCGGCCCCCAGTTGTGCTTGAGGAACACTGAAGTTGACGGTGATGGGGTTGATTTCATTGATGGTGGTTAATTGGGTTTGATTGGCGACCACCAGATTGCCCGCCTTGACCAGTGCCTGCCCGATGCGCCCGTTGATAGGGGCGATGATCTGCGTGTAAGACAGATTTATCCGCGCCTGCTGCACGGCAGCTTGGTCTTCAGCCACCTGGGCCGCCGCCGCCTGCGCCTGGGAAACGGCCTGGTCAAAGCTCTGGCGGGTAATAAAATCCTTTTCCGCCAGGGGGCGATCCTGATCAACCAGATTGCGGTTGTAGCGGGCAGTAGCCTGATCGGCAGCCAGTTTGGCCTGCGCCTGAGCAAGTGCCGCCCGGGTTTGGGCCGGATCGATGGTAAACAGGGTTTGACCCTTGCTGACCATGGCCCCCGGGGTGAAAGCAATGCGTTGTAACAGCCCAGAAATCTGGGGAATGATGGTGACGGTCTGGATGGGCGTCACGGTACCAAGATAACCGACGTCGTGGGTCATATTTTCCTGGGTCGGAGTGATCAACTGTACCTGAAGTGGGGGCATTTCATGGCGGACTTTGCCCTGACACCCTGTCAGATTCAAGGTAACAGCGATCATAAGAAAAACAAGGGAATAACGCATCACGGTTGTTGTGCTCCCAAAGGCATGCCCACAGCCTGGCTGAGTTGCGCCAGTGCCACATAACTGCTGACCAGATTTTGAATGAGGGTGTAACGTGCCTGCGCCAGCGTGGATTCTGCCAGTAATACATCCTGGATGGTGGCTTGCCCGACGCGATATTGTGCCTGTACTACTTCCAGGGCTTTCTCGGCGTTTTGCAGACCACTGCGAGCTCCTGGCCATGCTGCCGTAGCACCCTGAAAATTATGATAATCCTGCCAGACTGTGCTTTCGGTGCTGTTACGACTGCTGGCAAGATTGGCTTCAGCCTGATCACGCAGGGCCTCATTCTGGCGTACCTGGTAGTGGTTATTGAAGCCCGTAAACAATGGAACGGTCAGCGTAAAGCCGACGGTCCAGGTGTCGCCGGGTCGGAAGCCCCCCTGAAACAGGTAGCCATAGGAACTGCTGACCCCCAGAGTGGGCAAGCCGCTGGCCTCAGCACTCCGCAGATTGGCACGGGCGGCGGCCACCTGGGCTCGTGCTTCCTGCAAGGCCGGGTTGGCGCTGAGCGCGGATTGCATCAGGGTTTCTGCCGCATCGTGCAGTTGCGGAGGTGTTTGGTTGAGCTGCAGCGGGTGAATTTTCAGAACGGTTTTGGGGCTCAGGCCAAGGGTGCTGGCCAGTACGCCCTGACTGCTGCGCAGGGTCTGCTGCTGGGCGACAAGGGTGGATTGCGCCTGAGCCATGGCCGCCCGCGCCTGATACAGGGCCCCAACTGTCGCTTGACCGGCGCGGTGCATGACTTCTGCGGCTTCCAGGTTTTTCTGATTTTCGGCAACGGTTTTTTCATCGGCAAGGAGCAGGGACTGGTTGCCGAGCACCTGATAATAGGCCTGGGCCACGCTGAAGGCCACAGATTGGATTTCCTGATTCTGGGTGAAGCCGGCTACCCATTCCTGGGCTTTTGCCGCATCGATTTTGGCGGAACGCAGGCCAAAATCCCAAAGGGTGTAGCTGAGGGTCAAATTGGGATTGACGCTGTTGCGCGCGGGTACGGTAAAGCCTGCCGTAGATGCTGACTGGCGACGTGAAGCCGAAGTGCCGAGGGTTAAAGTCGGCAACCAGGCACTTTCTGCTACACCCACTCCTGCTGCTTCGGCACGCAGGGAGTCCCAGGCGGCGGCTGTTTGCGGATTGTGGGCAAGGGCATAGGCGGTCAGTTGCGGCAGGCTCCAGACCTGGTCCTGCTCAGCCGGGCCAAGCGTATGGGCAGCGGGGATGGTCGGCAGTTTACTGGGGCCGGTCCACGGCTGTCCGGGTTGCTGGCTGATTCCGCCATCGGTATCAAAGGGATCTGCCAACCAGCCCATCACCCCGGCATCCGCCTGAGTCAGTCCGGTGACCGCCAACAAGACGCCAGTGACAGCGCTTAGCACTTTGTGGGGCACGCTCAAGCTCCTCATTCGTGGAGCCTGCATTCTCCATGAAAAAACGCCAGGGAGGGAAGCAGATTTTTGTGCAAAATTGTTGCAAAGTGTGAATGGATTCGGCGGCTTATTCACAATTATTGACAATTTGTCGCTGGCAACAGAGGGGGCAAGCCGTTAACGTGTGTTCCACGGAAAGGGACGCACCCTTTCCCCCTGAGAGACGAGGAGCAATGTGATGTCAAAATTGAAATATGCAGTATCCGGTCTGATGATTGCCGCATTTGGTATGGCTGCTTTGCCGGCATTTGCCGAAGATGCACCCCCGCCGCCCATGGAACCGGGGATGATGCATGGTCATCACGGACCATGGCAGCATGGACCCAGGCGTGGCCCCTGGATGCAGAATATGCCCGTTCCCATGTTGATGCCCATTGTCTGGCACCATGCGATTGACCTGAAATTGACCCCGGCACAGGAGAGCGATCTGAAAAATTGGCGGAACACCCAGCGTAAGGATTTTCCGGCCTGGCGTCAGGGCATGATGGCGCATAACAAGGCATTGCGCGATGCCCTCCTTAATGGTGAATCGGGGGCCGCACTGGCACCCCTGAAAGCGGCTGTGGTCAAGGATCATGAAATGATGCTGGATCGGGGTATTGCGCAGGTGCAGTATCTGCACAAAATCCTGACCCCGGTGCAATGGCAGACCGTCGTGAAGATGGCGGAGCACCAGGGCCATCGTCCAGGACCCTGGGGTAAATAAAATGGCCGGGAACGGCAGGATACTGCTGGTCGATGATGATCCCAGAGTGCGGACCATGCTGGTCCGCTATTTGGAAGGGCAGGGTTTTGCCGTTCAGGCAGTGGGGTCCGGGGTACAGATGGACCGCCATCTGGAGCGGGAATATTACGATTTGCTGCTTCTGGATGTCATGATGCCCGGCGAAGATGGTTTCAGCATCTGTCGTCGCCTGCGTGCGCAGGAAGCTCATCTGCCAATTATCATGCTCACGGCACGGGGCGACCTCAGTGACCGGGTAGAGGGGCTGGATGTGGGCGCCGATGATTATTTGCCCAAGCCTTTTGAACCCCGTGAACTGACGGCGCGTATTCGGGCGGTGTTGCGGCGTAGTCAGGAAATCCGGACGGTGGATCCGGCGCCTGGAGTCATAGAATTCGGCCCCTTTCGTCTGGCTTTGGATACGCGCAGCTTGTGGCGGGGGGCGGAAAAAATCTCCCTGACCGATAGTGAATTTTCCATTTTACATGCCCTCGCCAGTCACGCCTGGCAACCCTTGTCCAGAGAGCGGCTGCTGGCCATGAGTCATGGGAGTGAAGAAGTCACTGCGGGATCGCGGGGCGTTGATGTATTTATTTCCCGGTTGCGGCGCATTGTCGAAACGGATCCGGGTGATCCGCGTTATATACAAACCGTGTGGGGACGCGGCTATGTGCTGGTGCCCGATGGTGGCAATGCTTCTGCGGAGCGGGATGAAACCTAGTGCTTCCTAGATTTAACCTAAAAGCGGCAGTTGCCGGGGGTGCTTTTTGCTCCATTGTTCCTTGCCTGTTGTTCTAACG
>DYJM01000221.1 GCA_020723125.1 Acidithiobacillus ferrivorans | reverse complement strand
ACACCAAAAAGCGACGGAGAATGATATACGCCGGGGAGTAGCGGTAACTCAGGATCGATGGGAAACCCGATCTGACTGGTCAACCATGCGTTGTCGTATTCGAACGATGTGCTTTCATGGCCACCCCGATAATGGCACCAGAATCTACCTAACAGGTGAGGATTTCCTGCAACATCCAGGAAAACGTGCACTGCATCTTCGTGTTTCACGCTAACATCCTGGATTACTGCGTCTTGAAGACGATTTTTCTCGCCCGTTTCCGCCGCTGCTCTGCCTCTAGGGCAAGACCAATACCATCCTTCGTCTCATCCACTAATTGCATCATGCGATCATTCAACCCCAGAAGCCATAAGGTCAGCGTCAATGTACCCATGCCCACCCCGGGATCTCCGTTTTCCAGCCGCAATATGGTTCCGGGGGATACCCCGGCGCGCTCGGCGAGTTGGGCCACCGTGATATTTCTGCGCAAGCGCGCGGTACGCAAATCCTCCCCCAGTTTTTTGAGAGATTTGCGCACCTTGGGCGGCAAGGCGTTTTTGGCTAATGGCTTCACCCTGTTTATTATCCATCTATGGATTACTGTTGCGCATAAAATACCATAAATGGATGATTAACGACAAATCCATGAAACACGGTGATGCCGCTTATCCATGCTCCGCATCGCTATTTTTTGGGTTGAGTAGGGGCCCTGTGGAAGAACCTGTATCCGGCATCCTACGTCCTGACAGATAGAAGCTGCTGGTCCGGTTGTGAGGATGGGTCAAACCGTATCAAGGCTGATCATGGGCGTCTCATTGTGATCATGATAGACCGCCTATAATCATTAAATGAGCCATTTTGCGACATTAACGCCATAATATTAGCTGTATGGCGACAAATCACGAGAACCACATGCCTTCTTTAGCTGAAAAACGACGATTGGGCATCGAGGACAGCGCAGTCCTGTTCGCCTATGTAAGAGCGAATGAAACGCGCAAGGGCGGCCATCTGGCCGCCCTTTTCACCTCCGACCGGGTGGCCACTGCCTGGTAGCGTGTAGCACACGCAGCACGCGCACCAGGTCGCCAGCGACGTCATAGATCAGGATGTAATTCTGATGGACCACTAGCTCGCGAGTGCCTGCGACGCGACCAGGCCGACCGATGCCGGGATGATCGAGCAAACGCCCGGCCTTTTCTGCAAACAGTTCATCAAGGGCCAATGCGGCGGCTGGGTTGTCGGCCTCAATGTAGTCATAGATTTCGTCGCGGTCTTGTGTCGCCTCTGGCGTCCAGAACAACGCCATCATTCGGCGGAGGCTTCAAGTCGGCGGCGTGTTGCTGCCCGCTTGACCGCGAACTTTGCTTCGACCTCGGCCGCTGGGATCAGATTGCCGGCATTGGCTGAGTCAAGACCGATTTGCGCCTGGCGACGAAACCAAGCGTCATGCTCGGCGGCTTCCTGCTGCTGCCGAACGAAGTCGCGCATGAAATCGCGTAGGAGCTGCGCGGCGTTGCGATCGCGGTTTTTGGCTGCGGTGGAGAACTCGGATTTCAGTGCTTCATCGACCCGGAAAGTAAAGGTAGACTCGCTCATGGTGTTGCCCTCATGTGTTACAGGATAAATACATCGTAGCACCATGCTAGGCGCGCTGCACCGCCTGGGCCGGCTGGCCAATGCCCTGCGGGGGACTCCCC
>DYJM01000067.1:4806-11265 GCA_020723125.1 Acidithiobacillus ferrivorans | reverse complement strand
CGCAACAATTGTTGCTGCAACATGGTTGACCAAGAGATGGACTCCATGGATGAAAGCCTCAGCAATCCGGATTTGCGAAATGCCCGTGAAGCACGTGGCTGGACTCTAAAGCAGGTAGCGGAACGCTTACATATTACTGAAATTCAGGTTCAGGGGCTCGAAGAAGGGAATTATGCCGTGCTTCCCGGAGCCACTTTTGCGCGTGGATTCCTCAAGAATTATGCCCGCCTTCTGGATCTGGATCCGGAACCTTTGCTGCGCAATTTTGACGCCGCCAACGCGGGGTCGGGAATTTCTCCGACGCGCCAATTGCTTCCTGATGGCGAAAGCCCCCTGCTGGATTACAGTAAACGCACCCTGCTGATTTCTTTCTTGATATTGATTGCCGTGATAGTGGCTGTCTGGTGGTTCTGGGGGCGGGGCGAGAACGCTTCGACCGTAGCACCTGAACATAACAGCCACAGTGTTTCCTCCATGCCGGCGACCCTGGCTGAGCCGGCAATTTCCAATACGGCGCCCACTGCTTCTGTGCAAAGTGTGGTCGTAGCCACTCGCAGTCAGGCTCTGGGCAGCTCCAGTCCAGTGACGGCCACCGCGCAATCGGCTGCGACCAGCTCTACAGTGACCAGCGATACGACTGCAGGAATCGTTTTCCAGTTTCATGCCAACTGCTGGGTGCAGGTCAGGGACGCTACCGGTAAAACCTTGCTGGCGGTCCTCGGTCGTCCGGGTGATCTGCTCAAAGTGAACTCAGGAACCCCCCCCTATCAGGTTCTGGTTGGCAATGCCCAGGGCGTGACCATTCATTATCAGGGTAAAGCCATTGCGCTTCCTGCGAACGCCATGGGTGTGGCCCGTCTGCAACTGGGAACCGCCCCCACCGCAAGCACACAATCTGCTGCTGTTCCAGCGCTTACAGCGCCAGTACACAGTCCGGCAGATATTCACAGCCCCGTTAAGCGGCACCGTGCTGTGCTAAAGCATAGTGCACAACCCGACGTTGTTGCCCCAATCACTTCCGCAGCGCTTTCCGTAAGCGCACCTGTTACTAGCGAGGCATCCCATGCACCATGAATCTCCTATTCAGCGTCGTAAAACCCGGCAAATTCACGTTGGAAAAGTCGCCATCGGTGGAGATGCGCCGATCAGCGTGCAAAGCATGACCAATACCGAAACCCGGGACGTAGCAGCCACGGTGGCGCAAATTCGCCGTCTGGAAGCCGTTGGTGCCGATATTGTCCGCGTTTCGGTGCCCAGCATGGAGGCGGCTGAGGCTTTCAAGTCCATCCGCGTGCAGGTGGAAACACCACTGGTTGCCGATATTCATTTTGATCATCGCATTGCCCTGCAGGTCATGACTGATGGTGTCGATGGCCTGCGTATCAATCCCGGTAACATCGGGTCACTGGACAAAACCCGTCTGGTCGTGGAAATGGCCAAGGACAAGGGCATTCCCATTCGCATCGGCGTCAATGCCGGTTCCCTGGAAAAGGATATTCAGGAAAAATATGGCGAACCCACGCCCGAAGCCTTGGTAGAGTCTGCCTTGCGGCATGTGAGCATTCTCGATGAGCTGAATTTCCACGACGTTAAAATCAGCGTGAAAGCTTCCGACGTTTTTCTCGCAGTAGGGGCATACCGACTGCTTTCGGAAAAAGTGGATTATCCCCTGCATCTGGGCATTACCGAGGCGGGTGGTCTGCGTTCGGGTACAGTCAAATCCGCCATTGGTCTGGGTCTGCTGCTGCACGATGGCATCGGCGATACCATCCGTATTTCCCTGGCCGCTGATCCCGTCGAAGAAATCCGGGTTGGCTTTGATATTCTCAAGAGCCTGCACCTGCGCCAGAAGGGTATTAACCTGATTGCCTGTCCTTCCTGCTCCCGTCAGGAGTTTGATGTCATCAACACCATCAATGCCCTGGAGGCGCGGCTGGAGGATATTCTTGAGCCCATGGATGTGTCGGTGATTGGCTGCGTGGTCAATGGTATTGGCGAAGCCAAGGAAGCGGACATTGGTCTGGCGGGCGGAGACAAACGCAGCATTCTCTATTATCGCGGCAAGCAGGTAGACCGGGTAGAAAATGTGAATATAGTTGATGTTCTGGAAAAACGGATTCGTGCCGAAATTGCGGAGCGTCAGGCAGCCCGTAATGATGCCTGAGCGCCTGGTAATGCTTCGTTTGGGGAAAGTGAGTTATCCGTATGGCTGTTAAGGGATTACAGGCGGTGCGGGGAATGAACGATATTTTCCCCGCAGAAGCAGCAGCCTGGCAGGCTCTGGAAACGGATTTACGGAGCTTGCTCAAACTGTATGATTACGGCGAAGTCCGTCTCCCGCTGCTGGAATCGACGGAACTTTTCGCCCGCGCCATTGGTGACGTCACCGACATTGTCCAGAAAGAAATGTACACCTTTGCCGATCGTAATGGCGACAGTCTTACTCTGCGTCCGGAAGGGACCGCTGGTTGTGTACGAGCCGCGATCCAGAATCAGACCATGCGCGGGCAGACTCCGCGTTATTATTACATGGGCCCCATGTTTCGCCATGAACGTCCCCAGAAAGGCCGCTATCGGCAATTCCACCAACTGGGCGTTGAGGTTTTCGGTCAGGCCGGAGCTGGTACAGATGCCGAAATCATCGCCCTGTCTGCGCGTATTCTGAAGCAGGCCGGAGTGCAGGCCTCTTTACAAATCAACTCATTGGGCAGTCCAGAGGCGCGAGCAGCCTACCGTGAGCGACTTCTGGAGTATTTGCGACCGCAACAGGAAGCCTTATGTGCGGATTGTCAGACCCGTATGGAGCACAATCCATTACGGATTCTGGATTGTAAAGTGCCTGGCTGTCAGCAGATTGCCAGCAGCGCACCACATCTGGTGGATCATCTCGATACCGAATCGGCCCTGCATTTTGCCCGCCTGCAAAAACTGCTGACCGCTCTTGATATTCCCTACCAATTGAATCACAGCCTGGTACGCGGGCTGGATTACTATAACCGGACGGTTTTTGAATGGGTTACGGATGCCTTGGGTGCGCAGGGAACCGTGCTGGCCGGTGGTCGTTATGATGGACTGGTTGCCCAGCTGGGTGGTCAGGATACTCCCGCCATTGGTTTTGCCGTAGGCTTGGAGCGCTTGCTCGCCTTGCAGGAAATTCAGGGAAACCAGGCCTGCGCCGACCAACCCGTTCTTTTTATCGGGGCCATGGAGGAAGATAGTCTTGTCCGTGCCTGGCAACTGGCTGAATCCCTCCGTGATCTGGGTATCAGTGTGGTCAGTGGCGGCCCTGCAGCTTTCAAGGCTCTGCTGAAACAGGCAGAACGTTCCCGGGCGCAGTTCCAGTTGCTCATCGGGTTGGGGCAATTGCAAGGAGAAGCAGTAATCATCAAGGAACAGGGTGGGGAAGGGCGCTGGGAGGGTAGTCTGGGGGCCGTGATCACTGGTCTGCAAAGCCTCGGCGTTGATTTCCCCAAGCATGCACCCCATACTGGGCAAAATTTTGCCACTGCCAGAAGATCAAAGTGACCGGTCAAGAACTTTCCGCATTGCTCTCCCGCCATCGTGTTGCCCTGATTGTGGGTATTCTCGTGATTCTTTTTGCCGCCATGGGTTTTTTTGGCTACGAAAAATATCAACGCCATCAAACCGAAAAAGCGGCAGTGCTGTATAGTGAGCTGGTAGACACCATGGTTCAGGGGCAGACCAGCACGGCCCGGGCCAGTGCCGATACGCTGATTCATCAGTATGCACATACTCCTTATGCAACCATGGCGCGTTTTTTCCTGGCGCGCATGGATATGGAGAGCAAACAGATTCCTGCCGCAGAAAAAACGCTCAAGAGCGTGATAGAGAATACCAGCGCACCGCGTGGCATGCGCAGCCTTGCCCGCCTTGATCTGGCACGCCTGTATGTGGATCAGCATCAGCCCAAAAAAGCCCTGGATTTGCTGCAAAACCCCCAGCCTGCCTATATTACCTTGTCCGATGAAATCAAAGGGGACGCTTATGCCTCTCTGAATCAGGTCAGCCAGGCAGAACAAGCCTACCATTCGGCCATGGCCGCCTTGCCGGCGGCTGATCCTTATCGTACTTATCTGCAAATGAAAATCGCCAATATTGGAGTTGCGCCGTGATGCGGAAGGATTTTTTCAAAAGCATATGGCGTTTAGCCGCTCTGGGAATGGTTGCTGCCCTGCTGAATGGCTGTGGCATCATGTCCTGGTTCCAGTCTTCACCCAGTCCCAAAACGCCTCCACCCATCAGTAAAGGTCAGGATAAAGTTTCTTTTTCGACCCAATGGCAGGCCCGGCTTTATGGACTATGGCCTATCAACCCATATCAAGGTACCGAAATCGCTCATGCTGCTCATCAGATTGTAGTGAGTGATGCTTCCGGTCATCTGGTCAGTTTGAACGAATCCGGCAGTCAGCAATGGATGCGCAGTTTGGGGAATAAAAGTGCGAGAGGCGCTACCATCGCCCATGGCGTCGTCTATGCGGGAACCAATGCCGGCAAGGTATTTGCCTTTGATGCCAAAAATGGTCATAAACTCTGGTCGGTACAACTCAGCTCCGAAGTGCTGACGCCGGTGGTCTATGCTGACGATCACTTACTGATGCAAACCGTAAATGGTCATCTTTGGGCGCTGAATCCCAAGGATGGCAAAATTCAATGGACATTCTCCATGAACCAGCCCTCCCTCATCCTGCGGGCAGTTTCTACCCCGACGGTGCATGATGGTGTGGTCTATGCCGGTTTTGCTGATGGGACTCTGGCCGCTTTCAGTCTTTCCACGGGTGCTGAGTTGTGGCATGCCCGTGTCGCCATCGCCCATGGCAGCAACGAGCTGGCGCGGATGGTGGATGTGGCAGCGCGTCCGATAGTTGCTGACGGTCAGGTTTTTGCCGCAGCCTATCAGGGTAATCTGGCGGCCTATACCGAGCAGGGAGGAACCCAGAACTGGAGTGTCCCCATGTCGGTGTACCTAACTCCAGTCTGGTTCAAGGGACATTTGTATGTGGCCGATTCAGATGGGGTAATTTATGAAATAGATCCGGGTTCCGGCAGTATCCTGTGGAAGAACGCGAAACTCAAGGGCCATGCCATGACCGGTCTGAGTAGTTGTGGAAATGATTTGCTGGCAACCGATAATGGTGGCTATCTCTACGCCTTCAATCCCGAATCCGGGCATCGGATTGGTCAGACACGCCTTTCCTCCAGTGGAATTCAAAGTAGTCCTGTATGTCTGGATAATAACCAGATTCTTGCTCTCAGTGATGCGGGCACTTTGTATCGGATCAAGCTCGAAAAGCGCTAAGGCTGTATCATGACTGCAGTTATTGCCCTGGTGGGGCGACCCAATGTCGGTAAATCCACTTTTTTTAATCGCCTTACCCGTACGCGGGAGGCGCTGGTTGCCGATTTCCCCGGGCTGACGCGTGATCGTCACTATGGAACCGCGCAGTTTGAAGGGCGTCAGTTTCTGGTCATTGATACCGGCGGCTTTGAACCCGAAGAACGCGAGGGTCTGGTTGCAGCCATGGCCATTCAGACCAGACTGGCTATTCAGGAAGCCGACGCCATCTGTTTTCTGGTGGATGCCAAAGAAGGTTTGTCTGCCCAGGATGAAGAAATTGCCATGGAATTGCGCCGTGTTGGCAAACCGATTTACCTGGTTGTGAACAAGATGGATGCCAAAGGCGCCGTCAGCGAACTCCCGGAATTCCATCGCCTGGGTCTGGGAATGCCCTATACGATTTCTGCTGCCCATGGACATGGTGTTGAAACTCTTCTGGAAGCCGTTTTCTCGGATCTGCCTGCTGAGGAAACGGCGCAGCAGGATGCCGGAAAAGGCCCCCGCATAGCCATGCTCGGCCGTCCCAATGTCGGCAAATCGACTCTGGTAAACGCCATGCTTGGCGAAAAAAGAGTGCTGGTATTTGATGAGCCGGGGACTACCCGGGACAGCATCCGCATTCCCTATGAACGCGATGGCAAGCCCTATGTCATGATTGATACGGCCGGCATGCGGCGACGTGCCCGAGTCGGCGAGGGCCTGGAAAAACTCAGTGTTTTGAAAACATTGGGCGCCTTGCGGGAAGCCGATGTCGTGCTGCTGGTGCTCGATGCCAGGGCTGGTATTGCCGAACAGGATTCACATCTGGTGGGGGTCGCTGTAGAGTTGGGACGCCCGATTGTCGTCGTGATCAATAAATGGGACGGGATGAGTCCTCACGACCGTAAGGCGGTCAAGCAGGAGCTCGAGCGCCGCCTGAGTTTTATTCAATATGCGCCGGTCTACACCATTTCCGCCTTGCATGGTACCGGTGTTGGTGATTTGTACAAAAGTATTGATCGCCTTTGGCAGGATTCCCGCAAACATTTTTCAACGGGAGAGCTGAATCGGGTCTTGGGCGAGATTATTGAAACCCATCAGCCACCCATGGTTGGTGGACGCCG
>DYJM01000067.1:0-4706 GCA_020723125.1 Acidithiobacillus ferrivorans | reverse complement strand
CTCGGAATTTGGACTACGCGACTGACCCGGGTCAGTGTCCCCGTCAAAAAAGCCAGCGTGATTGGCATCCATCTGAAAGCTGTTGATCAACTGGAAGGTGAACTTCAGTGGTATGCCCAGCCGGAAATGCTGCGCGCCGTTGCGACTGAGAACAAGGCCTAAGCACAACCGTTTTAGTCAGCAGCGCAAATTGGTGTACAATCGATAAGTCACTTCACACGTTCAAGCAGGAGGTGTTAAATGTCCGAAGCAGCGGATCTTGTTATCATTCTTATCACCGGCGCTGAAAATCCCAAGCGTCTCCCTTCCGCTTTTTTCCTGGCTGCCACTGCCGCCGCCGCCGAGCAGAAAGTCGTCATGTATTTCACCGGACCGGCCACGGAGTTGCTTGCCAAAGGTAAGGCCGAAAGCATATTTCCGATGGAAGGCGGCAAAAGTGTCGCCGATTTCATGAAGCTGGCTGAAGATAATGAAGTTCAGATTATTGGGTGCCTGCAGTCACTGGAATTGAATGGTATGACCAAGGATGATCTGGCCAAACCCATTCCCATGATGAATCCCAGTGCTGCGCTGCCTTCATTGGCCGCTGCAGGTCGGATTCTGACCTGGTAATCGGTGGTACAGACCTTCATTACCTTGAGGAGCCCGTCCTTTTGGACGGGCTCTATTTGTACCAGAAGGATTGTCATCAAACTGTCATATAACTGTGCTAGATTGCTACTTACGTTTCTTCAAGGCTGCCTGTCAGGCATTGAGGACGTACGGTGTGTTTGGGAATAAGCCGTAAATCAACCTATTCGCCATCTTTGGAGGTCTTATGCTGTATCGTTTGAAGAAAGAGCTTTCTCGCAGTGTAAAGGGTGCCGTTATGGTTTCTGCATTGGGTCTTGTCGGCATGTATGCGATGCCCGCCAGTGCTGCCACGATTTCCTTGCTGGAAACCGGTTCCACCCTGTTATATCCACTTTTCAACCTGTGGGTACCCGTGTATACCAAAATGAATCCCGGTGTGCAGATCACCACTCAGGGAACGGGTAGCGGTACCGGTATTGCTGAAGCCATTTCCGGGGTTGCCCAGATTGGCGCTTCTGATGCATACATGAGTGATGCCCAGATCAAACAGCATCCGAACATCCTCAACATTCCTTTGGCCATCTCCATTCAGATGATCAATTACAATCTGCCCGGTCTGAACAACAAGCATCTGAAGCTTTCCGGTCCTGTGCTTGCCGGTATTTATTCAGGCAAGATCACCAACTGGGACGATGCCGCCATTGCCAAACTGAATCCTGGCGTGAAACTGCCCAACCACAAGATTGTCCCTATCCACCGTACCGACGGTTCCGGCGATACTTTCATTTTCACCACCTATCTGTCTGACACCACTCCGGCATGGAGAAAAAGCGTTGGCTATAGTACGACGGTGAGTTGGCCGGCCGTTCCGGGTGGAATTGGTGCCGAAGGCAACCCCGGCATGGTCCAGGCTCTGAAGACAACGCCTTATGGTGTGGCATACATCGGTATCAGTTGGAAGAAACCCGTTGAAGAAGCCAAATTGGGTCTGGCCATGCTGGAAAACCGCGCAGGCAAATTCGTATTGCCTACAGTGGAAAATGCCAAGGCTGCAGCTGGTGAAATGGTCAGCAAGACCCCTGCTGATGAACGGATCAGTCTGGTTTACGCGCCGGGTGCCAAGTCTTACCCCATCATCAACTACGAATATGCCATCGTCAGCAAGACCCAGGCCAAGCCAGAAGTGGCTGCAGCGTTGAAGAAATTCCTGAACTGGGCCATTGATCCTAAGGGTGGTAATGCACCACACTTTATCACTGCGGTAAACTTCGTGCCGCTACCCGACAGCGCAGCTGAGCTGTCACGTAAACAGATCGCAGAAATTCACTAAGATCTGAACGGTGCCGGGATATCCCGGCACCGGTGTTTTTTAATACGACTTTTTATATCACATTAACTTAATTCGGGAAGTGGAATCATTCTAATGAAAATTCCTGTATTCAGAACGGCATTAGTGGCTACCGCAAGTTTTTTGCCGATTTCATTACTCCTTTTGATAATTTTTTTGGCCGTGTATTCATGGCCGGCTATTCAGTATAATCAATTTCATTTTTTGTGGACGAATGATTGGAATCTTGGCAATCTTTATGGTAACCCGGTTTCAGTAAATGGGCACCAAATCATGCCTGGTGCCAAGTATGGCATCTGGTTTCTGGTCGTCGGAACCATTGTCAGCTCCGTACTGGCGATGCTGATGGCCATGCCCATTGCCATTGGTGCTGCTTATTTTCTCAGCGAAGGGATTCGCAAATCCTGGGCAGGGCCCTTATCCTTATTTGTCGATCTGCTCGCCGCCATTCCCAGTGTAGTATATGGTTTATGGGGATATGCTTTGCTGGTGCCGTTGTTTGGGCACACCATTTTTCCTTTCATGGTAACGACTTTTTCTTTTATTCCTTTCCTGAATGGTGCCGCAGGAAGCGGATATGGGCTTTTGACCTCAGCTTTTGTCTTGGCAGTCATGATCATTCCTCTCATTTCGGCGACCCTGCGTGAATCCATACAAATGACGGAACCTGCCTTGAAAGAGGCTGGCTTGAGTTTAGGTCTGAACCGTCTCGAAGTTTTCTGGCATATCATTTTACCTAAGCTAAAAACCGTATTGATTGGTGTAGGTATTTTGGCATTGGGCCGTGCCTTGGGTGAAACCATGGCCGTATTAATGGTTAGTGGTAATGCGCTAAATTATTTACCAAGTAACATTTATGCACCTATTTCAACTATGGCAGCATTTATTGCCTCGCAGCTGGATAGTGCACTGCAAGACCCAACCAATATGGCTGTTGAAGCATTATCTGAAATAGCTCTGGTGTTATTGCTGATTACGGTGGTTGTCAATATAGCTGCCAGAATGATGTTGTGGATGGCAAGGGTGCGCTGATGGCTATCAATGTGTTGGAAGAGCAGGTCTTATCCAAAATGGGCAGTCCTAAAAAATTCAAGGTATCCTTGTGGCGCAAACTCATGACTGCTTTAGCAACAGTCATGGTCATTGGTTCATTTATCTTTTTGGCCGCCATGTTTCTTTCCATTATTATTGATGTGCTCATACATGCCTGGCCAGCGCTCAATATCAAATTGTTGACAGAAATTACCAATGGTATTGGTGGCGGCCTGAAGAATGCCATTGAAGGTTCCATTATCATGTCTCTTGGCAGCTTGCTGTTAGCTGCGCCCATCGGGATATCTGCAGGCATTTATTTGAGCGAACATGGTCATGGGAATGCTGGCAAGCTGCTGCGCTTTCTCTCAGACGTTCTGGTAGGTGTACCATCCATAGTGCTGGGTTACGTCGGTTACATTACGATGGTCATCTATTTGGGCTGGCAGTTTTCAGTGGCTGCAGGAATCATCACTCTGACGGTCATGCTCCTTCCCTACATTGCCCGTTCCACCGAATTGGCGTTGAGCAACATCCCTTTGTCTGTTCGCGAAGCAGGATATGGATTGGGAGCAGGGGAAGGGCGGATTGTTTTCAAGATATTACTTCCAGGTGCGGCACCGGCGATTATGACCGGTCTTTTTTACGCGGTAGCCTTATCTATGGGTGAAACCGCGCCGCTTTTGTATACCGCCGGCTGGTCCAATTATATGTGGACCGGTAATCTAACCAAAGAGCCCATCGGCTATTTGACTTATGTTATCTGGACATTTATCAACGAGCCTTTTGCGGAATCGCATATGTTGGCATTTGCCGCAGCTTTCCTGATTACCGCCGGAGTGTTGATGCTCATTCTTCTGGGTCGCTGGTATATGCTGCGAGCCCAGCGCCGGATTGGAGCATATCGCTAAGTTATCTGGTTGTTCAGGAAAAAACCTTCAGTACCTGGCTATCTTCTGAACCAGATAGAAGTTCTTTTGCTCTGGCAAGATGTTCAATGGCACGTCCACGATCGCTGTTATCTGCAGTCTGCCAGATGGGAAACAGGGTGTTTTCTTCACGGTTTTCATGCTTCGCAAGTGAGCCGGAAAGCATGGCGCAGATGGCCGGCAACATACCATAGTCTTTTTCGTCAAAAGTTTCTTCGACCAGGCGCGATTGCACAATAATACTGTCATGTTCAAAAAGCATATCTGCCAAGGGGCCTTGCTCTTCGCCTCCCCCAAGAACCGGACCCAGCAGATTGTTTTCCAGATGAACATGACGACGGAGACCAATCCAATAATCCCTGAATATACTCTCAGCCTCAGCAATTCTGTTTTCGTTGGCTGCAGCAAGAACCTGAGCGAACTGACGATCCAGGCGATAATGGTCCCAAGTCAACAGATCAACCACATCTTTGGCTTCTGCCTCGGCTCGGGGTTGAACTTCGACCTGCCATAGTTTGCCGTCGCTTTCCATGTGCCAGGAGATGGCATCCCGCAGTTGAAAAGCTACGGCACGCATCATGGCGGCAGGATCTGAATCTGCGAGCACCTGTATTTTTTGCCCGACAGACAGACGAATGCTGGCTGCATAGACAATGGGTTGTGCTTCGGTATAGGTCATCCCGCGCACATCAATCACGTTACTCAAAGGGACCGCAGCGGAAGGGTTTACGGAGTCATTCGACATGAGGGGTATCCTTGATGTTACAGAATGGTGCCCAGGGCCGGACTCGAACCGGCACGGTATAAACCGAGGGATTTTAAGT
>DYJM01000220.1 GCA_020723125.1 Acidithiobacillus ferrivorans | reverse complement strand
CGAAGCCGGGATCGTTTCCGTCTATCGAGAACATCCCGAAATGACGGACTACGACGCCCAGAAAGCCGTCGAAGCCCTGATCCGCGAATACCAGGCCGAAACGACCAATCGTCCCGTGCCGGTCGTCGCCATGAACCCGCTGGCACAGGAAACCTACCATTCGGTCAAGGTCATGTGCGAGTGGCGGTTGGGGCGGGTTCAAATGGAGACGGAAAAGAAGAAATCGTTCTTCAAATGGCCCTCTAAAAAACCTGTCGAGATGCCCATCGCGCCGAAGACCGTGGAGGAGATCGTCCTGTGTCTGAAGCGCATCCGCAAATCCATCGAACACTGGAACCGCCAGAACGGACGGCAGGGATACCTTAATTTCGTCAGCGAGTTCGTTTAGATTTCTAAAATTTCCAAAACTGAGTATTGCATATAAGGTGATACCCTGTATAATTTAAGCGCGAATCCATTCCCAACGAAAGGAGGCCAGATGGCAGACCAACCTCAAGGATGCGCACGCACGACCGGAGCCGTGGTGGGTGAACAACCGTCCGCTGCCCCGGCCATTGAATCCACAGGAACCAAAAAGGAGATGACCATGACCGCTCGTGTCGGGCAAAAAGCCCCAGATTTCGAAGCCCCCGCCTACTACCGGGGCAAATTCACCAATATCAAACTCTCGGATTACCTCGGCAAGTGGGTGCTGCTCTGTTTCTACCCGGGTGACTTCACCTTCGTCTGAGCGACCGAAGTATCGGCGGTCGCCGACAAATATCCCGAACTGCAAAAGTTGGGCGTGGAAGTCATCTCGGTCAGCGTGGACAGCCACTTCGTCCACAAAATGTGGAACGACCATGAATTGACAAAAATGGTGGAGGGCGGCGTGCCCTTCCACATGGCCTCGGACCAGGCCGGGAACCTGGGCCGGGCCTACGGCGTGTGGGATGAAGCCCAGGGCATCGAACTGCGCGGCCGCTTCATCATTGACCCCGACGGCATAATCCAGGCTATGGAAGTGATGACCCCGCCCGTGGGTCGTCGCCTCGCGGAAACAATCCGTCAGGTCCAGGCTTTCCAGCACGTGCGGGCCAGCAAGGGTACCGAGGCCACGCCCGCGGGCTGGATGCCGGGCGAACCTACCCTGAAGCCCGGTCCCGACCTGGTTGGCAACGTGTGGAAGGTTTGGAAGCCGGAGATGGAAACCCCATAAACGATGTCACCCCGAGGGAGCGGTTTGCGTCACCAAAGGGTCTCGTGCGCCAAAAAGGAGGCTGTGCCAGTGCAGCCTCCTTTTTTGAATTGGCCTCTTGCAAAAGTAACAATCCTGCACATTTACAAATCGTCCCGAAGGCTTTTTCAGGCGATATGCCGCACAGCCCAGCCTTCGGGACGGTTATGCAAGAGGTCTAATGTACAGAGGGATTTTGTTATAAAATAAGCGGGAAATCGGAGGAACAGCCATGCCAAAATATGTCGCCGCAATAGACCAGGGCACCACCAGCACGCGCTGCATGATATTTGATCACAGCGGAAACGCCATTGCCGTCCACCAGAAAGAACATCGCCAAATCTATCCCAAGCCCGGCTGGGTGGAGCACGATCCGCTGGAAATCTGGCGCAATACCCAGGAGGTCATGGCTGGAGCGATCGAGAAAGTATCCAGTGACCAATTGCCAGTGACCAGTGGCCAGTTGCCAGTGACCAGTG
>DYJM01000219.1 GCA_020723125.1 Acidithiobacillus ferrivorans | reverse complement strand
GGCGCGCTGTTGACTGGGAACCCCCTCGATGCAAAAGACCTGCGCTGGCGGCTATTGGCTGTCCGTGTCAATGGCTTGGACTATCTCCTCAATGCAGCGCGAATTCCTGATCTTTTGGCCAGGAAGGAATTACTTGAGGATAGCCTGAACAGGGTACGCCACCTCCTCGAGGTCACGTATCCCCTCGGCAGTGAGGTGTACCGTGACGAAAACGGGAGCGTCTATGTCGTACCCGATGTGGCCGACCTACTGGAAAGAACCAATAGCGCTAATGTGCGTCTGTGGGATCACATATTGGCGGAATTCGCACAAGGCACGGTAAAAGGCAAGTCCAAAGTCGAATTGGACGGCGAGATGATCCCCTACCTGGAGTTAGAACAACGTCCCTGGTGGGGGCAAGATCCGAATTGGCCAAATACCTCCAACGATAAGCTGCCAGGCATCGGTGACTTACTTTCTCGGAAGATTACTTCACCGGCAAACGCAGGCCAAATCGAACGCTATTGGCAAAATGCCGAACCGGCCGATATTTGCACCGTCTGCCGCCTGCGGCCTCAAGGTCCGAGCCAGAAAGCCAAAGAGCGCAATGTATGTGATGTGTGCGAACAGCGCCGCGCAGACCGCTCTCAGGAATGGGCAACCTCCCAAACGGATAAGACCATCTGGAACGATGAAGTCGCTGATGTCAACGGCCGTCTGGCGCTGATCGTAGGCCACTTTGGGCTGAAACGCTGGCTGGACGGCACCATGGTCCAGACACTGGTTGTCAATGAGCCGCAGAATGGTCAGGCCGTCACCAAAAACCCAACCTTCGCCCGCCTGCGCCGCATCTGGGAAACTACACACATTTTCTGGAATGAAGTCCAAACTGATATTTTGAAAGATTTGAGTGACGACCGCCGTCGCTTGAAAATTTACCTCGATAAACCGCCCCGGTTGAGGCCCTTTCACGCTTACGACCTCACAGTAGGGGCTGCTGAACTCAGCGTCGTGTGGGTGCCACCGGAGGCCAATCACGAGGGCTATCTGATCAGCATAGACAACTTGAGCTATCTGGCGCGCCAATTGAATGCTGAACCGGATATTTACAAAGACCCAGCGGCAGCCGCCATTTTTGTTGAAGACCGCTTGCGCGAAAAGTTTGTGAATCCGCCTCGTCAGCAGCCTATCCTATACAATTCGGACACACAAGCAGGACAAAAGGAAAATCTCTTGCACAATATTTTCATCCGTGACGTAGACTACCAAACTAATCAATATGCTACAGCGATTCCCATCTTTGCCGAGCCCCGCACCCTCATGGCCCTGGTGCCGGCGGATAAGGCCCTGGAGGTGGTTCAGGCTATCAAGACAAAGTACGAGCGAGAGATGGGCAAAGTGCGCAACCGCCTGCCCCTGCACCTGGGTGTGGTCTATGCCGGCCGCCGCATGCCCCTGACCGCCGTCATCGAAAGCGGACAGCACATGCTGGCCTTCCGGACCGAAAGCCAGGTATGGAAGGTAAACTCGGTGGCGAAAGAGAACAACACAAACGTTCAGGATAACCACCGCAGACAAACCGTTGAACTGACCCTGAAGCGCGATGGGCGGGAAGTGCCTCTCTCCATCCCCGTCATGATGGGCGATGGCCAAACCGAAGACGTCTGGTACCCCTACTGGCGCGTGGAAGGCAAACCCACTGAGCGCGGCCGCTGGT
>DYJM01000066.1 GCA_020723125.1 Acidithiobacillus ferrivorans | reverse complement strand
GTTACTATCCTGATCAGTCTATTAGACTACGTTAGAGTGGTGACCTCCACGCCGGAATCAAGGCATGAATTGCGGGTCGACATCGACAAACCAGCGCACCCTCCGGGCTTCTGGCAGTTGCTGACAGCAGGGTAGCCAGGTTTTAAGGGCTTTCTGCATGATCTGGCGGGTAGGCGCTTCCACCCACAGTTCAGCGCGCTCAAAACCGGCCCGTCTTTCCAGCAGTGCAGGCTGCGGTCCGCTGATTACCAGCGAATCGGGAGCACAGGCTTTTGCCGCTTCCAGAAAGGCCTGAATGGCTGCCCGTTGATGGGCTTCGGCACACATCAGCGTCAGGGCTGTGCCGGGAGGAAGACTTGCTTGCAGGCGTTCTTCCAGGAGTAAGCGGGCGGCTTGCTGATAGTCTCCCTCACTGAGTTTCTGGATCAGGGGATGATGGGGCAGATGGGTTTGCAGAAGGACTCGTCCGGGTCGGTCTTCGCGACCTGCCCGTCCCGCCACTTGCAGAACCATCTGCAGCAAGCGCTCGGGAGCCCGAAAATCGGCACTGAACAGGCCCTGATCGGTGTTGACGATACCGACCAGGGTGACGGCCGGAAAATGATGGCCTTTGGCGAGCATTTGCGTGCCAACCAGGATGGCGGGTTGGTTTTGATGGATTTGCTCCAGTACGGCGGAAAAGGCCTCCCGACCGGGTAATGCATCCCGATCAATCCGCCAGACCGGTGTATCGGGGAAGCGTTGGCGCAGGACTTCTTCCAGTTGCTCGGTTCCCTGTCCGGCAGTGATCAGCGCGGTGCTGTGGCATTCCGGACAGTCTTCAGGCCAGCGTGACTCGTATCCGCAGTGGTGACAGCGCAGGCGTTGCTGGTGACGATGCCAGGTGAGGGCGGCACTACAGCGTGGGCAGTGCAGGACATGGCCACAATCATGACAGAGTACGGCAGGTGCATAACCCCGCCGGTTCAAAAACAGCAGGACCTGATTTCCCGCCGCAAGCGTTTCTGCACAGGCGCTTAGGAGATCACTGGAGAGCCCCCCCTGAAGATATTGGCGGCGAAGGGCAATAATCGTGATGCCCGGCAGAGGCGCGTTGGTGGCGCGCTGCCGTAACTGCAGACTTTGATAACGTCCCTGCTGGACATTGTAGAGACTTTCCAGAGAGGGCGTGGCCGAACCGAGAATCACCGGAATATTCTCCAGTTTGGCCCGCTGAATGGCCAAGTCCCGGGCGGAATAATGCCAGCCCCGGTGTTGCTTGAAAGAGGGGTCATGTTCTTCGTCAACAACAATACAGGCCAGCTGCGGCATGGGCACAAAAAGAGTGGAGCGGGTGCCGATGAGCAGTTGAATATGCCCCATGGCCGCCAATGCCCAGATGCGCAAACGTTCGCTGTCGGTCTGGGCGGAATGCAGTGCGGCGACCGCTGCCTTGCCGAAGCGGGCCTGGCAGCGTGCCAGCAATTGTGGGGTAAGACCGATTTCCGGGACGAGAATAAGCACCTGCCGACCGGCTTCCAGATGGGGACGGATTGTTTCGAAGTAGACTTCGGTTTTGCCGCTGCCGGTAACGCCATCCAGCAGCCAGCACGTAAAGCCTTGGGTAGCCCGCAATTGGGTGATGGCAATGCGCTGTTCTGCATTCAGAGGGTAGGGAAGCGCTTGCACAGTTACCCGGGGAGCGGGAAGGCTGAGGGCTTCTACCCAGCCGTTTTGAAGCGCTTGGCGAAGGACCGGACGTAAACGTGCTGGTACTGCTGTTTCGGCGGTAGGGCTTGAAGTGCTGAGCAGGGTTATCAGGGCTTCCTGCAGTTTGCCGGGACGGGCAGGCATCTGTTCATGCCGGGTGAGTTGATAAGCCTGTGCTGCGGGCCTTGGCAAGGGCCGACCCTGACGGAGTAGCGCCGGGAGGGCGGCAGCCCAGACATCGCCCAGGGGATGCTGGTAATAATGCGCACCAAAATTCAGAAGCTGCTGCAAGGATTCCGGAAGCAGGGGCTGCGTATCGAGAACAGCCTCAATGGGTTTCAGGGTGATTTCCGGTGGGCAGTGGTCATATCCCACCAAAATACCAATACGGCTTTTTTGACCAAAAGGGACACGCAGGCGTACGCCGGGAGGCAAGCGTTCCGGGTTTTCCGGCAGGGCATAGGAAAATATCCGGGGCAGATGCCCCAAAATAGCCACTTGCAGGCAGGCCGTCGCAGCGGGCATCAAAGTTGCCCACAAGTTCTGTGGATAAGTCTGTGCATGGACCTCAGGAAAACTCGCATATGCCTAGTGCTTCAAGACCTTAGCCCGCTTGCCCAAAAAAGCGGCAAGGATAAATAACCAATAAAAACAACTAGATGATGATTTTCAACAACCACTTAACGGCGCTGCTCTGGCTTTTGTTGGTTTATGAGTAAACTGTGTATAAGTTTTTCAAAAACGCACAGGATGCTCCGTTTCAGCCCCAGGCTCCCGGTATGGGCAAGCTGCTTGATGGCGCCAAACCGGCCACTATTCCCCAAAACAGCACCAGCCCAATCCAGTTGTTGTGCAGAAAAGCACGAAAAGCCAGATCTCTGTCACCCCCCAGCAAGCCCTGTTCATAAATGCCGAGAAGCAGCACCACCAGCAAGGCAAACCAAAAGGGCCAGTGCATGTGCATGCTGACGCCAATGCCGACAAATACGCATAACATCACCAGTTGCAGAGCGGCGATGATATGACGATCCCAGCGGCCAAACAAAATGGCGGTAGATTTGACGCCGGCCTTCAGGTCATCCGGCCGGTCGGCCATGGCATAGGCCGTATCATAGGCAATCACCCAGCAGGCATTGGCAAGCATCAGCCACCAGCCGATAGCTGGAACAGTCCCTTTGGTAGCTGCAAAAGCCATGGGAATACCAAAGGAAAAGGCAATGCCCAGATAAGCCTGGGGAAGATGAGTGAAGCGTTTGAACAGGGGATAGGTAATGGTAATGAATACTGCAGCAGCGGCCAAAGCCAGACTGAGCAGATTCAAAAAGGGCAATAAGGCTGCCGCCAGCAGGCAGAGCAAAACAAAAAGACGTAAAGCTGAAGCGGGACTGATGAGTCCCGCTGCCAGGGGCCGGTGCCGGGTGCGTGCTACCTGTTTATCAAAATCCCGATCAAAATAATCATTGATGACGCAACCTGCCGAGCGCATCAGCCAGGTTCCCAGGGTAAAAATCACAAACAGGCGCAGGGAAGGCGTCCCTTTGGCCGCTAGCCAGAGTGCCCAATACGTTGGCCAGAGCAGTAACAGCGTACCAATGGGGCGGTCCATGCGCATCAGCGCCAGATAGGCGGAAAAACGCTGACGAAACGGGATGAAATCATTCATCAGCGTCGACCTCGACCCGCCCAGGGGGGTAAGTCCGGCAGGAAATGTTCTTCAACCAACACTTCAGTATGACCCCGACGTAAAATGGAACGTCGCCGCCAGACGCGTTGGCCGAAGCGCGGCGAGGCCTCCATGGTGATGGGGGAACGGCGCAGGCGGCGATGCCGAAACAGGGTGTTGCCGATGGGACGGGAACCATGGCGCGCCAAGGGCAACAGACCATGGCGCAGACCGCAAAGCGGTATGGTGGTCATAGCCCATATGGCGGGCCGATCCGGATTACCAGCGTGGAGAAGCACTTCCCGCCAGAAAATTCGCTCGCCCCGCTTTAAATGCAAGAGCTGCTGTTCACTATAAGTCGGTTTGCGGCGTCCACTCCCCATAAGCAGCGCCGTGACCCGATGGGTATGACCATAGGCGCGCTGCAGTGCTGCAGTCAGCGATGCCGGGAGCGCCAACCAGGGCCATAAATGCCTGGGCGCATGATTCAGTGCTGCGGTTTTGTAAGCCATGATTCGGGGCAAATCAGACCGATCCTTTGCCGTGAAAAACAAACTGATCAATGCGGGCGGGAGGTAAATTGCGCAACACCATGGCGGGACGCCCGCGCCGGAATTCAGTGGGCAAGCCCTGGCAGGAACTGCGGAAATGATAGGTGAACTGAATAAATACCGTGCCCTGCTGGCTGACTGCCGGCAGTTGCTGAAAAATACGGGCGACGATTTCCTGGGGAATGGTGCGCAGCGGCAGGCTGGAAACAATAGCCCGGACCTTGCCACGATGGGCAATCATTTCCTGGAGTCGGGCAGCATCGCCTTCGATGACTTCCAGTTGCGGAAACTGGTGGCGCAAGTGTTGGACCATCGTCGGCGCCTGTTCCACCAACACCAGATCACTGGCATCTATACCCCGGGCGAGCAGGGCCTTGGTGACCGGCCCCATGCCGGGTCCGAGTTCAATCACCAGTCCCGGTCCATCCGGGACCATGGCGGCCATGCGTCTGGCGAGAAAAGGAGAGCTGGGCAGTACCGAGCCAATGGCCTGGGGGTCGCGTAAAAACTCGCGGGTAAAGTGCCAAGCCTGGGATACCGGCCCGGAAGATCTGGACATGGATGCTCTCCACCGGATAAAGGGCAATGCACGGATTTGCGCAGAACCCATATGAACGGTCGATACTCTAGCATGGGCAGCATGCGGAGCGAAACTGAGCGAAACGGGGCCCTTGTCAATCCGGGTTGCTGGCCCTATCATCGTGATGAGGCCGCTTTTTCCGGAAATGCATTGCAAAATCTGTTTATTAAAACCTACGGTTGTCAGATGAATGAATATGACTCCGAGCGCATGGCGGATCTGCTGGCGCAGAGTCATGGACTGAAATTGGTAGAAGATCCCCAGCAGGCTGATGTGCTTTTGCTCAATACCTGTTCCATTCGCGAAAAAGCTGAAGACAAGGTATTCACTCAATTGGGATTCTGGCGTCCGTTCAAGGAAAGGCGCCCGGAAGTGATTATTGGCGTGGGAGGCTGTGTAGCCAGTCAGGAGGGCGCAAAATTGCGCCGTCGTGCTCCTTACGTCGATTTGGTGTTTGGTCCTCAGACGTTGCACCGTCTGCCCGATCTGCTCGATGCCTGTATGGCTGAACGTCATCCTCAGGTGGATGTGGATTTTCCGGTCCTCGAAAAATTTGACCGCCTGCCCCAGCGTCCCGGTCGCGATGGTGCCACGGCTTTCCTGACCATTCAGGAAGGTTGCGACAAGTTCTGTACTTTTTGTGTGGTGCCCCATACCCGGGGACGGGAATACAGTCGTCCCATGCCCGATATCATCCGTGAGGCCCGCAGTCTGGTCGATCAGGGGGTGCGTGAAATCACCTTGCTGGGGCAAAACGTCAATGCTTACCGAGGTGCAACCGGGCTGATTGGCGAAGGTGGCCTTGCCGAACTGCTGGAGCGGCTTTCCCGTATTCCAGGTTTGCTGCGTCTGCGCTACACCACCTCCCATCCCAACAATCTGGACGACGAACTGATTGCTGCTCACGGTTCCATCGAAAAACTGGCTCCGCATCTGCATTTACCGGTGCAGAGCGGCTCAGACCGGATTTTGCGGCGCATGCACCGCAAGCATAGTGTCGAGCAATATCTGGAAAAAATTGCGCGCCTGCGGGCGGCACGTCCGGGCATACAAATTTCATCAGATTTCATCGTCGGATTTCCAGGTGAAAGTGAGGCCGATTTTGCGGCCACCATGGATTTGATCGAGGCCGTGCGTTTCGACCAGTCTTACTCATTCAAATACAGCCAGCGGCCCAATACCCCCGCCCTCAAGCTCAAGGACAGCGTCCCCGAAGCCGAAAAAGATGCTCGTCTCGCCATTTTGCAGGCACGTATCAACGGCTTGGCTCAAGCCTATGCCCAGAGCCTGGTGGGTACCCGTCAGGCGGTATTGATTACCGGCCCTTCGCGCCGTGATCCGCGAGAAGTGACCGGAAAAACCGCCTGCAACCGCTCGGTCAACCTGCCCGGCAATCCCGACTGGGCAGGACAAATGATGGATATAGAAATTACGGCCGCCTTGCCCAATAGCCTGCGAGGTCGTCTGGTCGGGCAGCCCAATCCTGCGGCACAACGTCTTGCCGTATAATCCCATGGAGCCTCCCAGTAAGAATCCCGCCGTCAGCCATGCTGATTTTATTGCTGAGCAGGCCAGCGCCACTGATTTGTCGGAAATGGCTGGCGAACTGGACAGCCATCTCAAGCAACTGGAGTCCCGACTGGGCGTTGTAGTTCTTCCGCGTGGGGAACGTTTCCATATTACCGGCCCACAAGCGGCGGTGCAGGCCGCAAAAACCGTTCTGGCAGAGCTCCATGCTCAGGTCGTTCAAGGCCGGAAGCTTTCCAGCCACTGGGTGCATCAATGTATTCAGCGTGTTCAGGTGGAAGCCGAAGCGGAAACGCAGGAAGCGTCGGAACCCCCGGGGGTGCAAACCCTCAAAGGGACCATTCGGGGTCGAGGGTTGCGTCAACGCCGCTATCTGGATTCCATCCGGCACAATGACCTGACTTTTGGCATCGGTCCGGCCGGTACGGGAAAAACCTATCTGGCCGTCGCAGCGGCCGTCGAACAGATCGAACGCAATCAGGTACGCCGCCTGGTCTTGGTGCGTCCCGCTGTCGAAGCCGGTGAACGGCTGGGTTTCCTGCCCGGATCTTTGAGTGAAAAAGTGGACCCCTATTTGCGCCCCCTCTATGACGCACTGCATGAAATGATCGGCTACGAGAAGGTGGCGAAACTCATCGAACGGCAAATCATCGAAGTGGCACCGCTGGCTTACATGCGCGGCCGGACGCTCAACGACGCCTTCATCATTCTCGACGAGGCCCAGAATACGACCCCGGAGCAGATGAAAATGTTTTTGACCCGCATGGGTTTCGGCGCAAAAGTGGTCGTCACTGGCGACGTCACCCAGATTGACCTGCCGCGCGGTCAGCTTTCCGGTCTGGTCCAGGTGCTGGATGTGCTGGACGCCATGCCGGGAGTGGAAATGGTCTTTTTTGAAAGTGCCGATGTGGTCCGGCATCCGCTCGTGGCCCGCATCATCCAGGCTTATGATCGCTTTGGGGATAAGGCATGAGCGGACTTTATCTGCGTCTATCCGTGGATGATTCCGTGGATCTGGCTGCTATCCCTTCCCGCAACCAGGCCAGGACTGCCATTCTTCAGGCGCTGACGGTTGCGACTCCGCGATCAGCGGACGCAGGGCGTATGGTCGAAATCTCCCTCGCCTTTGTGAGTAATGCCGAAATCACCCGATTGAATGCCCACTATCGGCAGCAGGAAAAACCGACCAATTGTCTGTCTTTTCCCCAGGATCCCCTGCCTCCAGTGTTCCGCCGCGACCTGTTGGGCGATATTGTGATAGCCCCGGCCGTGGTGCTTCAGGAAGCGGCCGAGCAGGGGAAAACCTTGTTGAATCATTATCGTCACTTGCTGATTCACAGTACCTTGCATTTGTTGGGCTATGACCATGTGGAAGACCACGAAGCACAGATCATGGAACAACTGGAAACCCGATTGCTGGCTGAAATGGGTGTGGCCGACCCCTACCTGAACCAAATACATGAGTGAAGATCGAAGTACCCATGAGCGCCCGCGGAGTTGGTGGGCGCGTTTTACGCAGTCTCTGCGCGGCAATGTGGAAGATCAGGACAGTTTGCTGGATCTGGTCCGGGAGGCTGGCGAGCGTCAGGTGATTGATGCCGAAGCGGCCCGCATGGTGGATGGGATTTTTCGGATGGGCGAATTGACCGTCCGTGACGTGATGATTCCCCGCGCTCAGATGGAAGTGATTGAGATGGATATGCCATTGCCGGAAATCATCGCCAGAGTTTCGGAAGTCGGGCACTCGCGTTTTCCGGTGGTGGGAGAGGACCGCGACGATGTGCGCGGCATCCTGCTGGCCAAGGATTTGCTCCAGGCCTGTCGTTCGGGCATGTCCATGCCACGCTTGGGAGAATTGTTGCGACCGGCGACGTTTATTCCCGAAAGCAAACATCTGGATCACCTGCTCTATGAGTTTCGCACCGGTCGCCACCACATGGCGGTGGTGGTTGATGAATATGGCGGGGTGGCTGGCCTCATTACCATTGAGGATGTGCTGGAAATCATCGTCGGGGAAATTGAAGACGAATATGACATTGACGAAGATGTCATGATAGCCTCACGGGAAGATGGTGACTTTCTGGTGAATGCGCTGATTCCGCTGGAGGATTTCAATGAACATTTTGCGGCGCATCTGGCAGATGAACACGCGGACACCCTGGGTGGCTGGGTGGCTACGCGGCTTGGGCATGTGCCAAGGGTGGGCGAAGTGATTGAGGGGGGTAATTTGCGACTGGAAGTGTTAAGAGCCGACCGACGCCGGGTACAAATTGTCCGGGTGTCTCCTCCGCGCAGTGCAGCGCTGCCCGAATTGCCCGATCAGGATAGTGCATGATTCAGGATTCCATCGAAACATGGGCGTTTCCTTTGCGGCTTCTGGCCGCATTAATTTTGGGTGTGCTCTGGCCTTTGGCTTTTGCCCCTTTTAATGCCTGGTTTCTCGCCATCATTCTGCTAGTTGCGCTGTTCTGGTTGGCTAGCACGGCTGAACGTCCCCGGCGGGCTGCCGCTTTGGGGTACGCTTTTGGTTTCGGGGCATTTTGTAGCGGAGTCAGCTGGATATCCATCACCCTGCACAATTTTGCCCATATGGACTGGTTCCTTGCGGGTGGGGCGGTGGCGCTGCTGGCGGCATATTGTGCCATTTATCCAGCTTTGGCCCTATGGCTGGCTACCCGTTTTTTTCGGGGCAATGGGCGGCTTATCGCCTTGCCGGTGTTGTGGATATTTGCGGAATGGTGTCGCGCCCGGTTCTTCACGGGCTTCCCCTGGCTGGCCACAGGATATACGCAGACCCATGAGTTTCTGGGTGGTTTCTCCGCCTGGCTGGGACAGTACGGGGTCGGACTCGCCACCGCCGGTTTTGCCACGATTTTGTTATGGATCTTGCGCGAATCCTCATCCAGACGGGCACTGCTCGGCGGCGTTTCCGCCTTGCTGCTGCTTTCCGGAGTGGCTTTGGGGGCAGGGTCAGTCAGCTTCACCCATCCCGTCGGGCACAGGCTCCGGGTCAGCCTGGTGCAGGGTAATATTCCCATCACCGAAAAATGGAATACTGCCGCCATCAGCCAGATACTGCACCATTACATACAACTGATTTTGCAGACGCCCCAAAATAGCCAGCTGGTGGTTTTGCCGGAAACCGCCTTTCCCATTTTTCAGACAGAAATTCCACAATTGATTGGTCAGTTACAGGAATGGTCGGCGCGCCACCACAAGATTCTGATTATCGGCATTCCCGAGGCGGTGGGTAACAAATACTACAACGCTGCCATGGAAATTGACGGGAATGCCCCCCTGCGCTGGTACCAGAAAGAACATCTGGTGCCTTTTGGCGAATATATTCCCCTGCCACACCTGCTGGGGCCTTTGGTCCACCACTTCTTACCGGGTCTGGGGAGTTTTTCCTTTGGGCATGGTCCTTATGTCCTGCCTGTGGATGGACAAAAGGCCGGCATGACCATCTGTTATGAAGAATCTTTTTCCCGTGATGTCCGTAAGGGGGTTAGAGAAGGCGCGACCTTTTTACTCAATATCAGTGATTATGCCTGGTATGGGCATAGCATTGCGGCCGCCCAGAGTATGCAGATGGCTGCCATGCAGTCCCGTCAGGAGCAGAAACCGGATGTGCGGGATACCAATACCGGTATCACCACGCTGATTTCTCCCCAGGGCGAAATCAGCACCCAGCTTCCGCAATTTGTGGTGGGCACCCTGAATGGTTCGGTGCAGCCCATGGCCGGAGAGACCCCCTATGGTCGTTGGGGGAGTCTGCCCTACCTGCTGTTGAGTGCCTTGCTCATGCTTTTGGCCGTGGGACTTACTCGCCGGCAATCATCATCTCGTCAATGAGAATGGAAGAACAGCCGGTGTTGCCATGGATAAGCAGGTCGTTGCCGACCATCTGCAACCCCTTGAACATGTCCTGCAGGCTCCCCGCAATGGTGATCTCCTCAACCGGATATTGAATCTCGCCATTTTCTATCCAGAAGCCGGCGGCACCGCGTGAATAGTCGCCGGTGACCATATTGATCCCAAAACCGATCAGTTCGGTGACCAGCAAACCCCGTCCCATTTCCCGGATCATTTCCTGCAGCGATCGGCTGCCGGGCTCCAAGGTCAGATTGTGGACACCTCCGGCATTGCCGGTGGTCGGCATCTGCAACTTGCGGCCACTGTAACTGTCGAGGATGTATCCCTGTAGAATGCCTTCGGAAATGATGTCGCGATTGCGGGTGGCTACGCCTTCCGAGTCAAAGCTGGCACTGCCCAGCCCCTTGGGGCGCAAGGGTTCTTCATAAATGCGAATATGTTCCGGAAACAGGGTCTTGCCCAGGCTGTCCACCAGAAAGGAACTTTTACGATATAGGCTGCCACCACTGATGGCGCTGGCCAGGTGCCCCAAAATGCTGGAAGCCACCTGATTTTCAAAAATCACCGGTGCCCTGGTGGTGGGCAGCTTACGGGCATCCAGACGCCGCAGCGCCCGTTCAGCGGCTATTTTGCCGATACTTTCCGGGCTGGCCAATGCGCTGGCATTGCGGGCTACATCATACCAGTAGTCCCTTTGCATGCCGCCTTTCCGGTCTTCGGCAATGACTGAGCAGGACAGGCTATGCTGGGATGATTGTCTTTTCCCCACAAAACCCAGACTGTTGGCGTAAACGGAAAGGCCTTCGCTGCTGCTCAGACTTCCGCCTTCAGAATTGTGAATACGTGGATCACTTTCCCGGGCAGCCGCCTCGCAACGGCGTGCCAACTCTGCGGCCGTATCGGCGTCTATTGACCAGGGATGATAAATATCCAGATCGGGGAACTCGCGGGCAAAAAGTTCCGGATCGGCCAGGCCCGAAAAGGGGTCTGCGGAGGTGTGACGGGCAATGGTGAGCGCCGCTTCCACGGTTTCGGCAATGGCCTTGCGCGAAAAATCCGAGGTGGATGCACTACCTTTGGACTGCCCCAGGTAGACTGTCACACCCACACCTTTATCCTGATTGTATTCAATGGACTCCACTTCGCCGAGGCGGACGGTAAGCGAAAGCCCCTTGCCCGTACTTGCTGCCGCTTCGGCTGCAGTTGCTCCCTGCTTGCGAGCGAGAACGAGGATGTCCTCGCTGATCTGGCACAGGGTTTCGGCATTCAGGGTGGAATGGGGGGCTTGGCTCATGGGCTTGGGTCTCGCTGTGAATGAAAGAATCCCGACATCTTACTCCCAAGCCATCCGATGTAGAAAGAAAATGACTGATGAATGACTGTTGAACCTAAAAAATGGCCGTTGGGTCTGCAGGCTTTTTGCTCCATTGTTCCTCGCCTGTTGTTCTATGGCTCATCCTGCTGTCAGGAGAGAACTCGCCCTGCGGGCTC
>DYJM01000218.1 GCA_020723125.1 Acidithiobacillus ferrivorans | reverse complement strand
TTAGATTCTACGTTCCATCAATCTGAGAATTTATCTCTAACAATTATCAAGCTGCGGCAAGAATATTAATAATTTTTTGTACATATGCATCGGCATGGTGATAAGCCTTTTCCAGCGGGCTATCAGGCGGTATCTCGGGAAGCGGTCGAAACTTGAACAGGGAATTGGCCAGGGGGCCGCAGACGCGCTTATGGCAGAGGACAAACATAGTGGTGACCTTGCAGCCTTTAGCCGTCAAGCGGTAACGGTAATGTTTGCCATCGCCTTCCACCAGGCCATGGGCCTTCATTTTTCGGATATCGTAGCGGAGCTGGGTTAAATTATAATTCTGCTGGGTGAGGCGGAAAGAGGTAAGTATGGCCTCATAGCTTTTGGAGGTCCGCCAACCGGAGAGTTGGCTGCCGGCGTGCAGCAGCACTTCCATCAGGCGCAGCATGCGAGTATCTTGTATTTTGATCCCCGGCGCCTTGCTGGCCCCCACCATAATGGGCCAGGCCATGCGTTGGAAGAGCGGGAAATCGATATGCCCGTTGAAATGCCGGGCTTGGGAGGCCGCAAAGCGATGGGTGACCTGCAGCAATTTGTCTCTGGTGGCGGACAGATGCTCCAAGCCTTTCTTGAGACGAAAATCGCTGAGGTTGTTGCTGCAAACCTCTTGGCGCAGGAAAGTGGAAAACTTCTCGTACTGCTTGACAAAAGCGTTTTTCCAATAGGCCCGCAACACATGGTGGCCGTGGGCCACCTGCTCCAGGACGGTGGCCAGTTTGCCTGGCAGGCGCTTGGTAATCCGGGTGCCGAAAATCTGGGAGAGCTTATCCGCCGTCAGGCGCCCTAAGCCAAGTTCGCAGGCCCTTTCAAAGAGTTTATGGAGGTGGAAATTGCGGCGAAAGATGAAGTTGCGACAATATTCGATCTGACTTACGGCGTAAAAGCGGGTGAGGCTCCTACCCCGGTGTTCCGGTTCGGAAAACCGGGGACCCAGGAGGGCGGTCCAGTATTCCAGTCGGGGGCGAATCACCTCCGGGGTAAGGGCATCCGCGGCTGCCTGCAAGGCCACCGGATCGGAAGTGGACAGGAAGGCATTATCCTGTTTGCGGAATTTGACCCCCTGGCGTTGGAGTTCGTTTGCCATGAAATGGTGGCCATTTAAGTAATAAGACGTTTGAAAGGGCAGAAAGGAAGCCACCCGCATCACCATCGGCCCCAGCACCGCATCCCGGATATAGAAATAATAGTGGGTGAAACGGCTGCGTTGTTTGCTCAATATTCGGTAGTCGGGATCGGCGGTGGGATATTTGGGGGTCGCGGCCCGGAAGGTATGACCCTGCTCCATGCTCTTAAAGATGAAGTAAACCCCGTATTGTTTCCGCCGCTTCATCTTTTGCAGCCAGGGCTGGACAAAGTCTTCCTGGCGCACCCCTTTTTCGGCCCACTGCATCGGGATGGCGTGCTGACGGGCATACGATTCGACCCACCCCTGATAGACTCGGGTCTGCTGGCCCAAGGCCTCTTTGGTGATGGGCCGGATGCCCAGAACTTCATGAAAGAAATACACCACGTTCTCCGGCCGAGTTAAGGCCGACAGGTATCCGTTAATGACAATCCGGTCGAAACAATGGTATACAAACACCAGCAGGCTGCCAAACAGTCTGTGAAAAAGCTCCATGGGTCGTCTCCTCCATCTTCTTGGTTCGACAACCAGATTATTGG
>DYJM01000065.1 GCA_020723125.1 Acidithiobacillus ferrivorans | reverse complement strand
TTCGCAATGCGAAGGTCGGGAGTTCGATCCTCCTCCGCTCCACCAACATTCCAAAGCCCGGACATGTTCCGGATTTTTTTATGCCCGCGAAGGGCCAGCAGTGGCAGGGTTTCACGGGCGCTGCGAATTTTCGGAAATTGCCGTTGTGTCTTGGTAGTATTACAATCGCGGATACCGTAATACGGCAGGAGTCATCAAATGGCAAGCACACTCACCAGCAAGGGACAGATCACCATCCCCAAGCAGATTCGCGACGCACTGAATCTCACGCCGGGCTGCTCTGTTGATTTCGCGGTCAATCGCGAAGGCGATGTCGTTATTCACAAGGTCGGCGTCCGGCCCAGCCGCAAGCCGGATCGCTTCGAGGTGGCCCGTGGCAGGGCCGACGTAAAGTGGCGCACCGATGACTTGATGGCTCTGCTGCGCGGCGAGGCTTGAGGTTACCTTGATGCTGCTGGTCGATACCAATGTGCTGGTCGACGTTCTGGAGGACGATCCGGAATGGGCGGACTGGTCCATCGACCAGCTACGGGCGCAGTCCAAAATTCATCGCCTGGTCATCAATCCGATCATCTATGCCGAACTGTCGTTGACGTTCTCGACGGTCGAAGCCCTGGATCGCACTGTCGCTGAACTCGGTCTGACGATGCTCGAGATTCCCCGGCCCGCGCTGTTCCTGGCTGGCAAGGCCTTCGTGCGCTACCGCCGGCAGGGAGGAAAGAAAAACAACGTGCTTGCCGACTTTTTCATCGGCGCCCATGCTGCCGTGGCTGGCTGCCCCGTGCTGACCCGTGACAGGCAGCGATACTCCACGTATTTCTCCGGGGTCAGCCTGGTAAGCCCGGTGCCTGGGACGGGCAAGCAATGAATTCAAAAAATCATGCTGGAAACTTGCCGACATTGCTTAAGTACGAAAACGAGGTTTGTAATACTTGGTAACTCTCGACTACGCCACCCTTGACGGCCTGCGTAACCATCACCCCGCATGGCGGCTGTTGCGTTCGGATCATGCACCGCTGATCGCGAGCTTTTTGCATCGGGTATTCGTAGTGCCCAATGAGCGGGTGATGGCAGCGGCGGATTTGGCCGAAGCCCTGGAAGATGAGTTGTATGCCCTACGCCTGCATCTGGGTGAGGCTGCATTCCCCAAACCTGCACTGGAATACCTGAACGACTGGGCAGAACCCGATAAGGGCTGGCTGCGCAAGTTCTACCGCACGGGCACGGACGAGGCGCAGTTTGATCTGACCCCGGCTACTGAAAAGGCGATTGCCTGGTTGACGCAACTCAGTGAACGGCAATTTGTCGGAACCGAATCGCGCTTGCTTACCCTCTTTGACCTGCTCAAGCAGATGAGCGAGGGCAGCGAAGCCGATCCTGCCAAACGCATTGCCGAGTTGCACAAAAAGCGTGACGCCATTGATGCCGAGATTGCAAGGGTGCTGGCGGGCGAGGTATCACTGCTGGATGACACAGCGGTGAAGGACCGTTTTCAGCAATTCATGCAGGGCGCACGCGAGTTACTCACCGATTTTCGCGAGGTGGAGCACAATTTCCGCCAGTTGGACCGCCGCGTGCGTGAGCGCATTGCGCTATGGGAGGGCAGCAAAGGGGATTTGCTGGAAGAGATCATGGGTGAGCGCGATGCCATTGGTGATTCCGACCAGGGCAAGAGTTTCCGTGCCCTTTGGGATTTTCTGTTATCCAGCCGTCGGCAGGAAGAATTGACCAATCTGCTGGATCAGGTACTGGCACTACCCGCTGTGGCGGAACTGAACCCGGACACCAGGACTCGCCGGGTACACTATGACTGGATGGAAGCGGGTGAACAGACCCAGCGTACCGTCGCCGCCTTGTCCCAGCAATTACGCCGCTTTCTGGATGACCAGGCCTGGCTGGAAAACCGTCGCATCATGGATATTTTGCATGGTATTGAAAGCAAGGCACTGGCGCTGCGCAGCACCGCTCCGACCGGCACGGTGATGGAAATGGCTGCAGCCAGCGCGGATATTGTGCTGGCGATGGAACGGCCACTGTTCACTCCGGCCAGCAAAGCAATGATTAGCGAAATCATCCTCCAGGCTGGCGATGAAGACATTGATCCCTCCAGGCTTTTTGAACAGGTCGTCGTCGATAAGGCCCGGCTGACCCGCCATATTCGTCACGCCTTGCAAGACCATAGCCAGATCAGCTTGCGTGAACTGGTCACTAATCAGCCCTTGCAACAAGGGCTGGCTGAATTGATTGCCTACCTGCAATTGGGCAGTGAAGTATTCAGCAGCGTAGTAGATGAAGATACAACTGAATCCATCCGCTGGCAGACAACGGATATGGAAGGACAAACGCTTATTCGCAGCGCGCGACTACCCCGCGTGATTTTCATGCGTTGAACGGGCATCGAGGCAAGAAATGGAAGTGGAATATTTGAACATAACCCAGACTACACCGGCTGCTCCGCCTGCTGACTTGTCGGTGCTGTTGATTGGCCTGCTCAAAGGCGTGCTCTACCGTGAAAATGACGAACGCCAATGGGCCGCACTGTTGCAACTGCAAGCACGGGTGCGTGATTATATGGCCGTGCTCAATCTCGACCTGGTACTGGATGAGGCTGAAGGCTATGCCTTCCTGAAAAGCCGCCCCGAACCGACTGCGGATGACCCCTCCCCGCGCTTACCGCGTCTGGTGGCCCGTCGGCCATTATCTTTTGCCGTAAGTTTACTGCTTGCCTTGCTGCGCAAAAAACTGGCCGAATTTGATGCTGGTGGGGGTGATACGCGACTGGTCCTGTCCCGCGATAACATCGTGGATCTGGTGCGGGTATTCCTGCCCGATGGCCCGAATGAAGCCAGGCTGATTGACCAGATCGAAACCACCATCAACAAGGTCGTCGAACTGGGTTTTCTGCAAAAACTCAAAACGGCTGGCGGCGCCACCGCTGGACCAGCCAATTATGAGGTGCGGCGTATTCTGAAGGCCTTTGTAGATGCCCAATGGCTGGCCGAACTGGATGAACGTCTGGCCAGTTACCAGGAGCAACTGGCTGGCACGACCAGCAGCAGGGAAGAAACTGATCATGAATGAGCCACAATTATTGGACCTCGACTTCTGTGCTGATGACAGCCTGTCAGGATTCCGGCTGAGCAGGCTGGAGGTGTTTAACTGGGGCACCTTTGACAGCCGGGTCTGGACGCTGCAACTGGATGGCAAAAACGGGCTGCTGACCGGCGATATCGGTTCGGGCAAATCCACCTTGGTGGATGCCATCACTACCCTGCTGGTACCTGCCAACCGGGTCGCCTACAACAAGGCAGCCGGTGCCGACAGCAAGGAGCGCACCCTGCGCTCTTATGTGCTTGGGCATTACAAATCCGAGCGCAATGAGATTACCGGAGCAGCCAAGCCAGTGAGCCTGCGGGACCAAAGTAGCTATTCCGTCATTCTCGGCGTATTCCAGAATGCCGGCTATGCCCAGACGGTGACACTGGCTCAGGTGTTCTGGATGAAAGACGCCCAGGGGCAGCCCGCACGGTTTTTTCTGGGCGCGGAAGGGGCGCTGTCCATCACCGCCGACTTCGCCCAATTCGGATCGGACATCGCTCAATTGCGCAGAAATCTGCGCGCCAAGGGCGCGGAATTACAGGACAGCTTTCCACCCTATGCGGCATGGTTTCGTCGACGTTTCGGTATTGAAAACGATCAAGCGCTGGAATTGTTCCACCAGACCGTATCGATGAAATCGGTAGGCAATCTGACGGACTTCGTCCGTAGCCATATGCTGGAACCCTTTGCAGTTGAGCAGCGCCTGCAAGACTTGATCAGTCACTTTGATGATCTCAACCAGGCCCATCAGGCTGTACTGAAAACCCGCCAACAGGTGGAGCTACTCACGCCGCTGATCGCAGACTGCGCCCGCCACAAGGCCATGCAGGCTGAGGCTGACAGCTTGCGGGCCTGCCGGGAAGGTCTGCGTTCCTATTTTGCTGGCCTGAAACTCGGACTGATCGACAAACGCCTGGGTTCGCTGACAGAAGACTGGGATCGGGTGGATGCCCAGATACAAAAACTGAGCGCGTTACATGAAGCGCATGGTCAGCAAGTGGATGAACTGAAGCAGGCCATCAATGCCAACGGTGGTGATCGACTGGAATGGCTGTCCAGCGAAATCCACAAGAAAGAGAAGTCGCGGGATCTACGCAAAGCCAAGGCTGCCCGTTATGCGGAACTGACCGCCGTACTGGGCGAAGCACCCGCCAACGAGGCCGCCGAGTTCGCCGTACAACGGGGCAAGTATCAAAGCTGGCGGGAGGAAACCCGCAACAGCGCTGCCGACCTGCAAAACACCCTCACTGAATATGGCGTAACCATGCGCCAGGGCAAGGAGGAGCATGCCCAACAAAGCCTGGAAATCGACAGCCTCAAGCGGCGGCGCAGCAACATCGATGATCAACAGATCCAGATTCGTGCTGCCCTATGTGCGGCCTTGAATTTGAATGTGGATGACATGCCCTTCATCGGTGAGTTGATCCAGGTGCGTGACGATGAACGCGATTGGGAAGGCGCAGCCGAACGCTTGCTACGTGGCTTCGGTCTGGCACTGCTGGTGCCGGATGTACATTACAAGGCAGTGGCAGAATGGGTGGATGCGGCCCATCTGCGTGGCCGTCTGGTGTACTTTCAGGTGCGCGCACGCAAGGCCGCTGAACTGCCAGACCTGCACCGGGATTCCCTGGTCCGCAAACTGACCATCAAGCCCGACTCGCCCTATTATGACTGGCTGGAGCGCGAACTGGCCCATCGCTTTGATGTGGCCTGTTGTACTACGCAAGAGCAGTTTCGCCGTGAAACACGTGCCATCACCCGCGCAGGGCAGATCAAAGACCCAAGTGGCCGGCATGAAAAGGACGACCGTCACCGCATCGATGATCGCAGCCGCTACGTGCTGGGCTGGAGCAATACTGCGAAAATCGCCGCACTGGAGGCCAGACGGCGCCAACTTGAGGCGCATCTGGCTGAAATTGGCAGTCAGATTGCATCCATCCAGAAAGAGCGTGATGTGCTCAATGATCGTCTTGATGCCCTGACCCGTCTTGAAGAATTCACCAACTTTGAGGAACTGGATTGGGCCAGCGTTGCCACCGAGATCGCCCAACTGGTGGATGAGCGCCAGCGGCTGGAATCCGCGTCGGATATACTCAAACAGCTCAACGACAACCTGCATACCCTGCTGAAAACGCAGAAGGAAACCGGGGAAGCGCTGCAGGCGGCCCGTGAAAGGCGCGCCAAAGTAGAGCAGCGGCGCGCAGACGCGCAAGCGTTGCGTCAGCAAACCGAAGCACTGCTGCAGGATACGGGCATCGACGACAGCTTGCAGGCAAAACTCGAAACCATGCGCTCCGCAGCACTGGGTGAGCACCAACTCAGCATTGAGTCTTGTGATAATCGTGAGCAGGATCTACGCAAATGGCTGCAGGACCGACTCGATGCCGAGCAAAGGCGACTGGCAAATCTTGCTGAGAAAATCATCAAGGCCATGGTTTCCTTCAAGGAGCAGTTCAAACTCGAAACCGCCGAGATCGATGCGAGTCTTGAGGCGGCTTTTGAATATGAGAACCTGCTGACCCGCTTGAATCGTGACGACCTGCCGCGTTTTGTGACGCGCTTCAAAGAACTGCTCAATGTCAACACCATCAACGAAATTGCCAATTTCAATGCCCAATTGGCCCGCGAGCGCGAAACCATCAAGGAACGTATTGCCCATATCAACCAATCGCTGGGTGAGATCGACTACAATCCCGGCCGTTACATCGTGCTTGAATCACAGCCCAGCCCCGATGCAGAAATCCGCGATTTCCAGCAGGAATTACGCGCCTGCACCGAGGGTACCGTCACCGGTTCGGACGACAACCAGTATTCCGAGGCCAAGTTCCTGCAGGTCAAAACCATCATCGACCGCTTCCGGGGCCGAGAGGGTTTGTCGGAGCAGGATCGGCGCTGGACCAGCAAGGTTACCGATGTGCGTAACTGGTTCCTCTTCGCTGCCAGTGAGCGCTGGCGGGAAGATAACAGCGAGCATGAGCATTACTCGGACTCCGGCGGTAAGTCGGGCGGGCAAAAGGAGAAACTGGCCTATACCATCCTGGCGGCCAGTTTGGCCTATCAGTTTGGCCTGGAATGGGGCGCGGTGCGTTCCCGTTCTTTCCGTTTTGTGGTCATTGATGAGGCCTTCGGGCGTGGTTCAGATGAATCTGCCCAATATGGCCTGAAATTATTCCAGCAACTCAACCTGCAACTATTGATCGTGACCCCGCTGCAGAAAATCCACATTATCGAACCCTTTGTTTCCAGTGTGGGATTCGTTCATAACGAGGGTGGACGATCCTCGCAGCTCCGCAACCTCTCCATTGCAGAATATCGGGCGCAGAAAGCCGCCATGACCACCCAATCTGTGCAGGTGCCAGTGCCGTGACCTGGACTGACCCGCAGCAATTGAAAAAGCAGTTGATGCGGCTCTGGGAACGTGGAGAACTGTTGCGGGACGCAGTGACCGGCAGGGAGCGTTTTCCTTTGCGCCTGGCTCTCAAGACCCCCAACTCAGCGGACATCACCGATCATTTTGAGGCAGTGCGCACCTGGGCCACCGAATTGGCATCGACCAAATTCGTGCGGGTGGAGTGGCAGGCGCTTCGCCATCACGTTCAGGGCACGCAGGACCTGCCAGCTTGCGTGTGGGTCGAGACATTGGAAGATGCCCTGAATTGCCTGGGCAAGCGCAAAGATTGGGACCACTTTATGGAGCAGGTTTCCGTCACCCGGCAAACTCATCCCGCCTTGCTGCCCTGGCTGGAAAAACGTCCCCTCCAGGCGCTGGCGCTGTCCAGCGATTGGCCCCGATTGTTGGCCGTGGTGACCTGGCTGGTCGAACATCCCTGCCCCGGCATCTACTTGCGGCAGGTGGATTTACCTGGCGTACACAGCAAATTCATCGAAACCCATCGCGGAGTGCTGGCCGAGTTACTCGACCTGACCTTGCCGGTAACTGTAGTGGACACCAGCAAAACCGGCATCAGCCAGTTTACTGCCCGGTATGGCTTTCTGGAAAAACCAACGCGCATCCGCTTTCGCGTGCTGGACCCCGAGATTTGTCTCTTGCCCGGTTTGTCATCCCCTGACGTGACGCTGGATGCGGACAGCTTCAGTCGCCTGGATCTGGCTGTGCAGCGGGTATTCATTACGGAAAATGAGACCAACTTCCTGGTCTTCCCACCAATGCATCATGCCATCGTGATTTTTGGTGCAGGTTATGGTTGGGATGCACTGGCTCGTAGTCATTGGCTTAACAAATGCAAAATCCATTATTGGGGAGATATTGATACCCATGGTTTTGGCATTCTGGATCAGCTTCGCGGCCACTTTGACCATGTGGATTCTTTCCTGATGGACAGGGCCACGCTGGATGCCCATGCGGCTTTATGGGGCTGTGAGGAGAAGCCCTTGCAGATCGATCTGCACCGGCTCACAAGCGCAGAGCAATCCCTCTACGATGACCTGCGCGACGCGCACATTCGCCCTGGACTCAGATTGGAACAGGAACACATCGGTTTCCAGTGGCTGACTGATCACCTTCAACAACTGGATGAAATGACCACACCCAATCCTGGTATTTCCCCTGATCAATATTAGCCTGATCACCCTGGCAACTACCCACCCCCCTCCCCCTGTGGCAAAATCTCGCAAAAGGAGCATTCATGAACCCCACAGATTTCCATTCCAGCAGCCATCCTCTCAACATCAATGGGGTACAGCGTCAGCTTCCCCTGTTCAAGGTCCAGCCAGATCTCGCCATTGCGGTCCTCAATATTCTTGGTGATACCGAGCTCACCGAAGCTGCGGCTGCCGCCCTTCAGCAGCGCATGGCGGATATTGATTTTGATGTGATTGTCACCGCAGAAGCCAAGAGCATTCCACTGGCTTATGCACTGTCCGTGCATAGCGGTCGCCCCTATGTGGTGCTTCGCAAAAATTACAAATCCTACATGGGTGAGGCTTTATCGACCGAGACACTGTCCATTACCACCGGCAAAATCCAGACCCTGTACCTGGATGCCAAGGACCGCGCGGCCATTCAGGGCAGGCAGGTAGCCCTGGTGGATGATGTGGTGAGTACCGGCTCTACTTTGACGGCCATGCGCACGCTAATGGCTCAGGCTGAAGCCAAAGTCGCTGCCGTTGCCGCCATTTGCACCGAGGGCAATGCAGAGCAGTGGGCAGACGTCATTGCGCTGGCTCACCTGCCCGTTTTTCCCCTAAGCGCCTGAACGCCTTCCCATGAAAAATAATGCCGTACATGTACTGACCCTGCGCCAGCGTTGTGACCTTGAGTTGCTGCTGACGGGCGCATTTGCGCCACTGACGGGCTTTCTGGATCAGGCCGACTGGCAATCCGTGGTGGAAAATATGCGCCTTCGGGATGGAACCCTCTGGCCCATTCCCGTCGTGCTGGATGTTGATGATGCGCTGGGAAGCACTTTGCGCGCGGGTGACCGTTTGCGCCTGGAACGCAGTGACGGCACGCCACTCGCCGCCTTGACCGTCTCGGATTGTTATCAACCGGACAAAAAACTGGAGGCCGAGGCAGTTTATGGCAGCACGGACAGGAACCATCCCGGGGTAGCAGAGCTGTTTGACCGGGGTTCCTGGTATGTGGGGGGTACGGTCACACCCTGGGATGCCCAGACACTCAGCCGGGCCGCAGCGGTGGAATTTCCGCCTGAATATCAGACTCCCGCGCAACTCTGTGCCCAGTGGGCGGGACAGCACCCGGTGGTTGCCTTCCAGACGCGTAACCCTCTGCATCATGCCCACATTGCCGTCACCCGGGCGGGTCTGGAGCAGGCCGGAACGGGTGCCAAACTCTTGCTGCACCCCGCCATCGGGCCCACCAAACCCGGAGACATAGAGGCCGCCTATCGCATGCGGGTGTATCGCGCCGTACTGGATCATTATCCGCAGGGGAAGGCGCTGCTTTCCCCCCTGCCCTTGGCCATGCGCATGGCCGGGCCCCGCGAGGCTCTGTGGCACGCTCTGATCCGGCGCAATTTTGGTGCGACTCATTTCATCATCGGGCGGGGCCATGCAGACCCTGGTGCTTCTGCTGGTGGCCTGTTTTATCCCACTTTTGCTGCCCAGGAACTGTTTGCCCGGCACACAGAGGAAATGGGTATTTCCGGCATATTCCTTCCGGAATTCGCCTATTCCCCTACCCGGCAGCAATATGTCCCGGTCAGCGAAGCCAATGGTGAAGCCCTGGCAGGCATCTCGGGGACCGAATTACGCCGCAAGCTCGCCAACCGCGAGGAAATTCCCGAATGGTTTTCCCCCCCGGAGGTGATCCGAATTCTGCGTCAGGCTTATCGTGGCGCAGATCGACGCGGGCTGGTCATCTGGTTTACGGGCCTTTCTGCCAGCGGCAAAAGTACGCTGGCGGGGATGTTGGTGCGACAGCTCGAAGCGGAGGATGAACGTGCGGTAACCATGCTCGACGGCGATATTATCCGCCGTTTTCTGTCCAAGGGCTTAAGCTTCAGTCGCGACGATCGCGATGAAAATATCCGCCGTATTGGTTTTGTGGCCAGTCTGGTGGCACGCCACGGCGGCATTGCAGTGGTAGCGGCCATTTCTCCTTATCGGCAGGCACGCGCTGAAGCCCGACGCCTGGTGGAAGAAGCGGGCGGGCTTTTTCTGGAGGTGCATGTAGCGACGCCCCTGGCGCTCTGTGCCGAACGTGACCCCAAGGGGCTTTACGCCAAAGCCCTGCGTGGAGAAATCAAAGGATTTACGGGCGTAGATGATCCCTACGAAGAACCCGAACATCCGGATTGCGTGGTGAATCATGCCCAGCAGGAGCCTGCAGCAGCCCTGGCAGCCCTGATGGATTTGCTGCATCGTTCGGGAGCCGTGAGCGACCACGTTGCCGGGCGCTGAATTCTCACCCCATGGATACCCTGCAACTGGCCGCCGCTGCGCAATTTTTCCAGCAACAGTTGGCAGGACAAAGCATTCATAAAATCAGTGCGGCAGCAGGTGGCCTCCACTTGCACACGGGCAAGCAGACCCTGGTCTGCATGGTTCAGCGTACACCACTGGGGCTCTGGCTGGCACCGGAAAGTGCAGCACCAGAGGAACAACAGGGCCATTGGAGCAACCTTCTTCAGCAGCGGCTCAAAGGCTTTCGGATAGAACGGATTGCCGTTCCCTGGGCTGACCGGATTGTGCGCCTGGACTTCAGCCGGATGCATATCAGCAAGCGGGTAGATCAGCTCAGTCTCATTGCCGAGTGTTTCGGAGGGCGCGGCAACCTGGCCCTTCTGGATGCACAGGAACAAATTCGCTGGGCCTGGCGTTGGGATAGTCTTGACGGCCCGACCGCACCCCGTTTCCTCCCGGGAATTGTTTACCATCCACCAGAATCTGCTCGTCTGTTTGAAGAATCCCGGTCTGATCCGACCATCTGGTTACAATGTATGGCACCGCGCTATCGCCCTGACGGTTCGACAGCACAAGCGTTCATGAAGGAGCAATGGGCTGCGCGTTCAGCTAGCAGCTCCTGGTGGCAAGCCAAAACCGAAGCGGGGCAAAATCTGCTTTATCCCCTGCGCTTGATGGACGGGCCGCCCATGCAGGCCTTGGCCCCGGAAATTGCCCTGCAACTCCCGGCATCCACTCTTACCCGAGCGCCATCGTCGGCGGAACATGCACTCGCCATAGAAAAAAACCGCCTGCAGCATCGCATCCAAAAAATGCGTCAAGATCTGCAGCAGTGGGAAGCCCCCGAATACTACCGGGCATTGGCCTTTGCCCTGTTTGCGGTACCGGACGCCATCGCCCGAGCCGCCAGCATTCAGGCTACTGATCATACCCATGGGGATGGCAGGATACTGGAAATCGCTGTCACACCAGGCAAGTCGCTGCACCAGCAAGCCCAGAAATACATGCAGAAAGCCTTGCGCAGCCAACGTGCCGCTCAGAAAATTCAGCAGCGCCTGCGGGATAGTGAAAAGCTGCTCGAAGAATTGCTGTCCAGGGGACAGGAGGCACACCCCCTGACGCAGAGACTTCCGCAAACGCAAAATGCAACCGTTCGACATAAGGGCCAGGAGCTGACAACGCGCCGGTTGGCAGAGCCCTTTCACCACACGATGATTGCGGGATTCGACATTTTTTGGGGAAATAATGCCCGGGAAAATGATCGCCTCACCTTTCGTTTCGCCAAAGGCTGGGATATCTGGTTTCATGTGCAGGACCTAGGCGGAAGTCATGTGATTCTTCGCCGGGAAAACGCCAGTACCCTGGTCCCGGAACAGGTTATTGCAGCGGCTGCCCGCCTGGCCTTGCAACACAGTCAGTCACGGGCATTGAGTGCCGAAGTGGACTGGACAGAAGTCCGACATGTGCAACGTAAGCCCGGTGCCGGACCGGGTCAGGTCATTTACCGCCATTTTCAGACTATTCGGGTACGGCGCGACGCGCACGATGAGGGGTGATCTTAAAAACGGCAGTTGCCGTGGGTGCTTTTTGCTCCGTTGTTCCTCGCCTGTTGTT
>DYJM01000217.1 GCA_020723125.1 Acidithiobacillus ferrivorans | reverse complement strand
CCAGCCCTGGCTGGACATCACCCAGATCCCCTGCAGCCGCAGCCTGGAACCCATGGACTGGTAAATCAGCCGGACGCATTGTGGCGTCCGGCATGCAGCATTTACTGTCCTATGGTCTTGTCCACTACATAGAAATACGATGGATCAGAAACCAGACCGAAATCGTTATCGCTGGTCAACACAAAGTGACTGGCGTCGAGAAAGGCCAGACCCTCGACTTTGCCGGGGCTGGTCGCGGCTGAATTCTCGGTTCCTGTGTTGTAGGCCAGGGATTTGGTCACCGGCGTGATGCCCGCTGCTGCCAGGTCGGTCTGTTGCTCCAGAGAGGGCTGCGTGGCGCGATCATCCCATTTGGAGCCGAGGATGTTGGTCGCTTGACTCCAGTTCACTTCGTAGAGCTTGGTGTCCTTGCTGATGCGCTCGAGCTGGATCAACTTGCCAGCGGGCGATACGCTCATTTCCGACAGCTTGACATCGTTCTGTTTGGACGAAACGTCCGGGGCGAAGGTGTCTGGCGTATCGAGCACATACACATACTCGCCGGTGACCTTGCCGAAGCTGCCGTCCGAATTGAGCGATGCGGTGAACATGCGCACATTGCGCGAAGCCTTGTAAGCGTCTTTGGAAGGATTCGCCAAGGGGCTTTGCAGCGCGAAATACAGCGTTTTGCCATCGGGTGAAACGGCAATGTTTTCGATGCCGCGGTTCAATTTGCGCAGATCGAGGATCGCGGGAAGCGCGCAGTTGATCGGATAGTTTGCCGCTTTAGTGTGGGCCGTGCCGTTTTTCAAGGCATCGCACACGCTCATGCTCTCGCCGGTGATGGGATTGACTACGCCGCTGTCGGCAGGCACCACACGTTCGAGCACCTGGCCGGTGGCGGAAACGTGAACCAGGCTGGGCGCGTATTCCTCGCCGAACCAAAAGCTGCCGTCGTGCAAGCGCGTCATTCCTTCGGGATCCAGACCATTCTGATTGAACGGCAACGGTTGCAAATCGACGTTATAGGCGTTTTCTGTATTGGAATCCGACTTGTCTTTTGGTCCAACCTTGGTCAGATCCTTCGGACGGTCAGGCAAATCGTTGGACAATCCACTAATCGGTTGGCCGTTTTTATCCACCAAAGGAATGGTTTTGAGCAGCACGGCGACGTTTTGCCCGCCCGACTGCTGCAACTGGAATTGGTAGATCGATGGATCAAAGCCTGGGTCGGGGAAAATCTTGCCCTTCAGTTTCCCGCAAAAATCCGGGTTGCTGATCGGGTAATCGCCCGCGTCCTCGCAATCGATGTTCGGGCCGCGATCCGACGCGGTGAACAGCACATTCGGCGGATCCTTGGGATCATGGAAAGCCTCGCTCCCATATCCGACATACATCTGAAAAGGCTGCGATTGATAGCCGCTACCGTTCTTGAACACCACCGGTTGCCCGAGCTTGGTGGCGATGCTGTAGGTGCCCGCGGCTGGCGGTGAGACGGCATCGCTGCCACCGCCACAGGCAGCCAGGGACATTGCGGCAGCAGCAGACACCGCAATCAAGCGAAAGGGAACCAGACACAAGCGCATGGAAGAACTCCTTTGTTGTCATTCGTTGGCAAAGCAGCGCAATGTAGAGAGAATTTGTTACAAATTCGTGTCCATGCCAGCTGGCTCAACTGATTGAAAAAACCGCAGGAAGGCAACAGCCCCCTGACTTGCTGCGCAAACCGCCACCCGAAGGGAATAGCTGACATCGGCCTG
>DYJM01000216.1 GCA_020723125.1 Acidithiobacillus ferrivorans | reverse complement strand
CAATACCTTCGTCACTAAGCCGCCCTTTTACGTTCATGAACCCGCCCCAGGATAGGAACCTTCCTGATCCAGTCCTCAAAATTAATCACTTTGGCGGTTTCAGGAAGTATTTTAAATGCCTCACGGGCGTAGCAGAGGCCGTGGTAGCGGGCTTTCAGGTCAAGGATGCCCGCCTCATCCGAAGTTGCCAATAAGGTCTGGGAGACATTGACCATGAACAGGGACAAGTTGGCGGAATTAGAGACCGCCTGTTCACGTGTCACCATGAAGTCCTCCAGCCCCCAGTGTTGTTTGGCGTCGCGGAAATTGAACTCGATCTGGAATCTCAGGCGGTAGTAATCCACCAGTGCGTCACCCTCCAGTTCCAGGTCAGTGCTGAACAAAATGACCTTGGCCGTTTTGCCGGTTTTGAGGTTTTCCTTGTGGATGATGACCACATTCAACGGATCGGCAAACTTTTTGTGGATAGCCTTGAACTGGTAGGTGCGGGTGCAGATGTTGTCATGGGTTTGTTCAGACTTCAGGTGGGTGGCGGGCAGGTTGCCATAATTCACCCGCTCCCCATAGGTACGCCGCCTCCCCTTGCCGGAATAAGTGCCTTCCCATTGGAAGTACAGCGCGGAGTTGTTGCGCAGCTTGGAAATAAGGTGCAAGCCAGTTTGCCGCGTCATCTGTACGGCGGCATGGTTGCCAAACGCGCCATCGTAGACGAAGTAAGCCGGTTGCACGGTATCCCGGATCAGCTCCAGCAGTGTCTTCAGCATCGTCTGCACCTGGAGCATGTCTGCATTGGGCTGGACATCACGGCTGTTACGGTTTTTCGAGCCTTTGGGCCGTCCCCTGCGCCGATGGGTTTTGGCTGCCTTGGGTTGGGCAGGTGTTTCCGGTTTGAGTGCGGGCTGGATTTGCTCCATCAGGATGGGCCAGGACTTCCGCGTTGTGGTATCCACCAACGATAGTGTCTGGAACGCAATGCCAGGAACCGCGCGGGCGTAAATGGAAGAGAAAAAGCGCCCCAGGCCAAAGGTCTCCTTCCCGGATTTGGTGACGGTGGTGGCATCACCGGCTATCAGGATGACTCCGTTTGATGCGTTCACCGATGCCTTGGCCAACGCCCAGTTCAGCTTGCCCCACGGCAGGGACTTCACGAAGAAACGCTGGATCGTCCGGTAACTGCCGCCTTTGCCTGTCCATCGGCTGATCCCCAGCAAGGTGACCCGCCCTGTCATCGTGAGCAATGCCTGGCTGATGGCAGTCAGTTGGCGCAAGGTGCTGCTATCCAGCAGGCAAGACAGACGGGCAAGAAGCGTGGTAAGTTCATTCATGAGCAGTCGTTGTTATTCTTTGGACTTTGTTGTGATTGCCCATGGTAGCAATGGCTGCTCGCTTTTCAACCTATGAACTTACCAGCGGTTTGGCGAAGGTATTGTTAACTTGCGTGAATTTATTACACGCTATTTTTCGGATCTGATTCTACAAGCTCAGGGATGTAGCTTGGAGACTTTTACTGAGTTCTTCGAGCGTGAGGTGGGTGACGAGGGCATCATTGTCAGTATGCGGTTGCAAAATGAATTCAGTAGGCAGATACAGCCGATAGCACTGAATATGGAGAAAATGCAGCTAAGCTTTGATACCGAAGTTAATCATTTCAACACAACTGTTAGTGCTCTTGGAAAAGATGGTATTAACCATGCGATCAAGGGTAATCTGATTAATAAAAATACCGTTTTGGCTACGCGC
>DYJM01000215.1 GCA_020723125.1 Acidithiobacillus ferrivorans | reverse complement strand
CATGTTCAGAAAAAACACCAAACACCAACAGCCCGCATTAATTAGCGCCGCCAGTGAACTGCCAGAGAAACAACGCAAACGCCTGGAGAACTCCTGGGCAGGCACCTTCTACAAAGAATTCTTCAGCCGCATAGATGAGCAGTCTTTTGCGGTTCTGTATTCAGAAAAAGATTCACGACCCAATGTACCCGTGAACGTGCTGGTCGGACTGGAAGCGCTGAAGGCAGGCTTCGGCTGGAGCGATCAAGAATTGTATGAGCATTATTGCTACGATCTGCAAGTGCGCTACGCCCTGGGATACGACCGCTTGGGCGATGGCGATTTTGAGATCCGCTCGCTGTACTACTTTCGAGAACGGCTGAGCAAATACAATGCGGAAAAAGGCGTCAACTTATTGGAAAAAGCCTTCGAGCAAATCACCGACGCCCAAATTGTAGATTTGAAAATCCGCACCGGAATGCAGCGCATGGACTCCACGCAAATTGCCAGCAACATCGTCTCTGCCAGCCGCCTGCAACTGTTGGTGGAATCCGTCCAGCGGGTCGAGCGGATATTGAATGAGGCAGATCGAACACGGCTGAGCGAAATCTTTGCGCCCTACATTAAAGATAGCGCTGGGCATTACACCTATCGGGTCAAAGGCAAGGAAGCGCAGCAGGAACATCTGCAGAAGATCGGGCAAACGATTTATGCGCTGTTGCAGGAATTGAAGAGCGCCTACGCAGCCGAGCTTGCCTACCAGGTCTTGGAGCGTATTTTTGCGGAGAATTTCAATCTGCTGGAAAGCGGACCACGCGCCAAAGAAAATACCGAAATCACTTCTTCCTGCCTGCAGTCGGTGGACGATCTCGAAGCCACCTACCGCACCAAAGGCACAGGACACTACAAAGGCTACGTTGTCAACATCACCGAAACCTGCGATCCTGAAAATGAGATCCAATTGATTACCAAAGTGCAGGCGGCGCCGAACAATGTGGATGATGGACAGCTTCTGGCAGAAGCCCTGCCCAATTTGAAAGAACGCACTGCCATCGAGACCATGATCACTGACGGCGGGTATGGCGGCGAAGTCAGCGATGAAGCCCTACAAAAGCAAGAGGTTACCCTCATTCAGACTGCGATCAAAGGGGCGCAGCCCAGCGCAGACAAATTCAGCCTCTCCGACTTTGTCATGGAGCAAAACGAAAAAGGCGACCCCACCCTGCTGACCTGCCCACAGGGACATTCGGTTCCGGTCCTCTCGGGATGCACCACCAGATGGCAGGTTCGCTTCGAACCTGAGATTTGTTCCAAATGTCCGTTCCAACTGAATGGACGTTGTCGCACCCAACCTCAAAAGCGCGACCCGCGCTATCTGCTGACTTTCACCACACATGAAATGCGCGCGGCGCAACGACGCAAAAACTATCTGGCACATCAAGACCACAGTCACAACTTGCGCTCTGCCGTGGAAGCCACCGTGCGCTCGGTCAAACATCCATTTCCTGCGGGTAAACTGCCGGTGCGTGGGCAGTTCCGAATTACTTGCATGGCAATCGCGTCCGCCGCCACAACCAACGTGCGGCGCATCCAACGCTACCTGATCAGCAAAATGAAGCGGGCAGAAGCGGCAAAAAGTCTGCAAAGCGAAGCGGTACCCGCCACCGCGGTTTCTTTTTTTGTTTTTTTGGCGCGCTGGCTACGCTCCCGGCTGGCTTTCAGCCCGAGTTTTGGCTATTAAAGAACAGCTTCTTGCAGAGGAGTCAC
>DYJM01000214.1 GCA_020723125.1 Acidithiobacillus ferrivorans | reverse complement strand
GGTTTCAACACCCCGCATGTGGAGCACAGCGGAGGCCACCTGCATCAAAGCCATCGAACGCCAGAGGGCCCCATTATTTTTGAGCCGCCCAATAACGGCTATTTAAGCGAATACCGCCCCATCTGGCCCGAGTAACCGGAATTGCCGTGGGTTCTCCTCAAAGGCGTGCGCATCGGTCATAGCGCAAACGACATCGCCCATTTCCGTGTAATCAAATAGCGTGGTCCACTGTGCGATACGTGACAGCGCGCGGATCAAGGGAACGGGGTCTGCGCCTCGAGTCAGGGCCCGTTGTGCGTCCACATATTGCTCATGATACAAGGTGGGAATAATGATACGGCAAAGGCCCAGCCGTGACAGTTCCGCATTCATCAGGAGACGCGACAGACGGCCATTACCATCATTGAACGGGTGTATCTCAGAAACCAGAAAGGCATAGAACATCGCGCGCGCCAGTCCCTCGGGTACACCGCTAGCCTGCTTGATGCCTTCCAGTAAGGTGCCTCTGACCAGTTCCGGGCTGACGAATTCCGTTTGGCCGGCAAAATTCGTCGTCATCTTGAATTCTCCCGGGTTGACTTCCGGTCTCCGGTCGAGCATCCGCCGGTGCCGCTCGCAAAGCCCTTCCAGAATGTCATCGGGTGATGGCAGGCTACTGCGGAAACGTAAATCCAGAATCAGATGAAAAACACCCAGAAGGTCATGAGAATCTTTCGGTCGACTGTCAACAATTCGATTGTGCAAAGCGATTTGTTCCGCTTCTTCAATGGAGAATCGGGTGCCTTCCACAAAATTGGAAAAGTAGGCTTCCAGGAATGCGAAATGGGTACGGGCCGGGTCTTGTGTCGCCACATCCGTCAAGCGGGGCAGGGGGGTCTCCCGCAGGGCATCGGCCAGCCGGCCCAGGCGGTGCAGTGCACCCGAATCCCCGGGCATCCCTTGGGCCACCAGCCGGCCTTCCGCAGTGCGCAAGGCCCCTTCCGCGTGGGTACCCAGCAGTTCGCCAATCAGGGTATTCAGGAGCTGGAACTCGGCGGCAGCGTTCAGCCCTTCTTTTAGGTGACATGCATCATCCCGAATGCGGTTCACGGCCTCCTCACCCGAGGCCTGCAGAACCCGCACCAGGAAAGCCTCTACTTCGAACCGGCCTGCCGTTCTTTCCAGACGGGAAGACCGCTTCAGGTTTTCCAGCAGCATGCGCGGTCGGGACGCCCAGTACAGGTGACTATCGCCCAACGGCATGTCTCCTGGCAGGGGACCCGGCCCCTTCATCAGAACAGTCACCATCCCCGGCAAGACCATTCGCTTGTTGAAGCGGGTAGGGTGACTCAGAATGAGTTCCCCCTTAGCGGTCATGCCCGCACGAAAAGCGCTCAAGTGGGAGACTACGGCTTCGGGGAAAATGTGTCCCAGAATTTTCTGCCAGTGACGCTGAACCACCGTCGTCATGCGCCCTGGATCGTCGGGAGGCACAGGGATATAAACGCCCGGAGCAATTCGGGTTATCCGGCCTTTGGCCGCTGCCCGCTGCAGACGTCGTGATTCAGCGGAGTCCGATGCGAACAGGACTTCGCTGCCCTCGGTGCCCAATCGTCGTTTTCCAGCTAAAGAAGGCATGTAGTTCTCGTGATTTGTCGCCATACAGCTAATATTATGGCGTTAATGTCGCAAAATGGCTAATTTTTGACCACGCATGCCTGAACTTGGCCAAGCCGCGAACACCGTCAGGAGTCGCCTGTACTGGTGGCTT
>DYJM01000064.1 GCA_020723125.1 Acidithiobacillus ferrivorans | reverse complement strand
TGGCAGAGGAGATATCGGCACAAGAGGCGGAGATGGAGGCGCAGGCACAGTCGTCTTCTACGACACTCCCTCCTCTGGCATACAGCAGTTTCGGTGAGGGGGCGCTTTTGGATATCATTCTCGTCCCTCCGCGGCGAAACCGCGTTCTACTAACAGTTCAAACAGCGGATTTCTTTCTCCACACCGGTTCTGTTTGACTTCTTCCAAAACCACTTCTAATTCTTTATGAGTGAGTTGACGGCAGCGCTCGGCGATGCGCCGCTGGCCGCGTGCCAGGTCGCGGAAGGGGTGTGTGGAAAAATGATGGTCGTAACAAAGGGCGCGGGCATAATGATGCACGGCTTTACGTAGCCCCTCCGAATTCCGTCCCTTTTCTTCAAATTCCAGATAGAAGGCAATTTGCCCGCGCAGCAGTTCGGCCTTGCCCAATAGCAGAAGATAGGGGGAAATGACACGCTCGGATGAGGGCTCATTTATCAATTTGCCTCCCCCCCCCAGTTTGTAATCGTCTGGAATCAATTTCTCGGCTTCACTTAAAATGCTTACCGGTTTCTTTTCATCCTCCAAATATTCCAAGATGTAGTACTTCAGCCAGGCCAGGTTAACCAGCGCGTCCACCTGCCGATAAGTAATACCATTTTCCTCAGCAATTTTCGCCGCATTCCTGAGGTGCTTTTCGCTTTTCTCCGCGGCGTCAAGACTCTCTTTTTGCATATCTAGCCCGCGGTAGTATTTGGCCAAATCGCGATAATCACAGCCAGCCTCGATGTGTGCCTCCACCTGACGGTCTGGCTGCTTTTCGCCCTCGAATATCTCAATCCCTTCCTCTGCGTACCGGATAGCCGGGCCCAAATACTGTTCGACCTGGTTCGGTGTGACCAAGCCCTCGGTTTGACGGCGTAAGGCCTCGGCTAGCACTATGTAAGCCAGACCCTTTCCACGCGCATAGTTCGCGATATCAAAGCGCGTCAACGCCTCCTCGGCGTACTTAACCGCTTGCCCAGGGTTGCCATCGCGAATCTCGATGTGTGCCAGCGTGTTCAGGCTTAACCCTATTGGAACCGACCCCCCTACCAGGCGCAATTGATAGGCTTGCCGACTCAGATCCCCGGCTGCCCCCAGTTGCCCCAATTCGGCATAAGCGAAGGCCAGGTTGTTTAAGGTGTAGGCCTCTTGCGTCTCGACCCCCGTTTGGAGCCATAAGGGGAGCGCTTGCCGGTAAAGGGAGACTGCGCCTTGGAAGCGCCCCTCCACGCGGGAGAGATAGCCGAGATTATTATAAGCCCGGGCACAAATAGCCTTCTGACGCGACGTACCTGATGGGGAGAGATGGTTTTTGGCATCAGATAATGTCTTGGCAGCTTCCTCGTGGTTTCCCTCATACGTTTGTAGCAATCCAAACCACACCTTCCATTCCACCCTGGCTAGAGCATCACCATCTACAATAGCCTTGAGCTGGTTATTATCAGCAATTTCTCTGGCCTTTTTCATTGGCTGAGTGGTGATTGCACGCTTCAACCAGCGCACGGCGGCATCGGCAGCGTTTATGTCTGTAAAGGAAAGGCCTTCGATCTCGTCCTGGAAACGCTTAGGATGCTCATGGACAAAAGCCTGCATCTCTGCGGTGAGCATGTTTTCCAAGGGTACGTCCTCGGCGGCAAGCGCCTCTTCCGCAGCAACGAAATAGATATCGAGGGCCTTCTCGAGTTCCTGCGAGGCCATCAGGCTGTAGTACATCTGCTCCACGCGAGTGCGACGCAATCTAGAGAGGGCATCTTCCACTTCGGAAAGATCGTGCGGGGTTTCCCCTGCCCCCAGCGAAATCGCCTCCACGACCTTACGCTGTTCTCGAACGCGTTCCTCGTAATACTTGCCAATGGTCTCTAGAACTTCATCGTAACGCGGCATGGAAGACGGTGCGCGTTGCTGCGCCCATCTATAGAACTCATCGTGCAGGTACAGCCGCCGGTCGTCCGGGCGCATCTTCACGAAGGCCAGCTTTCTAAAGGCCTCGGCCTGCAGGTACGCACGAATGAAAGCTGCATTCCACTTCTCGTCCACCTGAGCAGTGTGCATGATTTCGGCCAGGAGTTTCTCATCGGCGCCGTGTGGCAGGATGCTGAGGTAAGGCAACAAGTCTGCCCCGGGGCGACCAGAGTTAAAAACGGCCTCCACCAGGCCATCCGGGATGTGCATGCTCTTCAAATCGGGGAGTTTGCTGTGCAAGGCCAGATGGTCTATCACCAGGGAGAGATGCAAAGGTAGCACCCCTTTCACTTCAGGAGTTTTCTCATCCAGTACTGTGTAGATATCATTCATCTCTGCTGGTGTTATTTGCTGCAACCACCCAACCAGAGTCAGGGCATGCTCCTCCGTAGATATTCTGATCACGGCATTGAAGTACGCTTGCGCTTCTTCGTAGGAAAACCCCTGTAAGTCAATCGGCCAATATTCCTTCTTTCCGAGGGCAGTAGCGAGGCGACGCTTGGCTTCTTCGGCCGGTGTACGTCCGGCGATAATAACGACCGCATTTTGGAGGCCAGCCAAGAACTCGTAAATCCAACCCTGCCCGGCCAAATGGATGCGGTCCAGCCCCATCTTCTCCGCTGCCGGGTCGGGATAGAAGAAACGCTCGGCGGTATCCAGGAAGAGCACCAGGCGCTTTTTTTCTGCCAGGCTATTGATCTCATCCAGTAAGGCCTGGAGCATTTTCTTCGGTTCTTTCAGACGGCCAAACGCATGGCTACGCAACCAATTTTCCCGCTCCTTCCGATAAGGTGAGAAATACTTCTTCTGCGGATCGAGCGCCTTAACGATGGCTTGGGCGATACCAAAGTCCACGCGATTGACAGTGTGGAACAAATCAATCAGGTTTGCTGTGATCAGGGCATCGGGGTATTCACTGGGCAATGCTTTTATCAAATGTTGCAATAGCCGGGTCTTGCCTGTGCCGCCTGCACCAGAAACATAAACCACGTACGAATGCTTACTATCTGTGATGCACTGCTTGATTTGCCTGATTTCCTCAGCCCGCCCAACCAGTTGGGGGGTGGCGAGAGCGGAGAGATAGACCTCGGCCGTGATGTGCTCTATAGAGCGGCCGACCAAGGCATCAAAAAGATCTCCTTTTGGTTTGTATTCTTTATCGAGATTGGCACGATAACTCTCCGCTGCCTTGTACAGATCATTCCAGCGTTTGACATCACGCTGCTGTAGTGCATTGCGAACGCTCAGGCGCACGGAGCTATCCATTATATAAGCGCGTTCGTTTTCATCCCAGCGAGCAAAGCCATATTGGTTGACCAATTTCTCGCGCACAGCACGTGCGCTTCGTTGCTCCCAACTTTTGTACGATTCATCTTTATAATACGCAGCCAGCATCCATTTGATACGATCTTCCTCAAAGGCCTCCAACGCACACAGGGCTTCCAGATACTTCTGGATGAGACCGCGCTCGTGCTCATCTACCTGACGCAGAATCTCCTGCACGCTGAGTTCCAGGCCATCCGGGAATCCATAACTGGCCAGGAAGTAGTTTTGCATCGGGTAGCCGTTCGTGTATGTATAAACCTTATCTTTAGAAACCTTGGGCTGTTTCACCTGTTTCTCGATTTGCTTCTGAGTTTCATCTGCTCTCAGAGGATCCAACCGTTGAGGAGCAGCAGCAAATAACTCAGGCGTCTTCCAGGGGTATTCCCGCCCTCGCCCAGCCAGCACTAGCAGAGCGCGCTTTTCCGCGGCCAGCGGGCCAAGAACGTAATCTTCCAGCGGGGCAAGCAGTTTCCAATCTGTCTCGTAAATGTGATCCACCAGCACCAGCAGCGGCTGCTTTGCCAGAGCCTTTCCTAGGGCCGCCATCACCTTGCGGCTGATGACAGATGGAACCACGCCCAATGGTTCATCAGGAGGAAAGAGTTTCAATTCTTGCGCCAGTTCTTCTAAAACGGTGGTCACAACGACGAGAGGATCCTGCCCAGCGTATTTTTCATCTTCGAGGTTCAACCAGAAGGTTTTAGGGGACTGCTTTTCTTTAGCGGCCGATGTGCGCAGGTGCGAAAGCAGCCAGGTTTTGCCCGTGCCCCGCTCGCTGCGAAAGGCGAACACCCGATCTTTCCGTTCTTCACCTTTGATCAGCGCCCGTAAGGTATCCATTATCTGGTCAATCTGCTTTTCACGGCCGATAAAAAGTTCAGGCTTATATTGCGGCAGTTTCGTTTCTTGAGACATGGAACTCCTCCATCGAGAAAAAGCAAGGCACTGCATCATGATGAGAGCCTTGCAAATCAGATTATATTTTCGCGAACTCTGGTCTACTATCTTCGTATTTGTGAAGAGCTGTCTTTACGTCTTCAGATGTAATTCTAGCTTCTGGGCCCCGCTGCGCGCAGGTTGCCAACACATCGTGCGTCAGCACGAGCATCTCGCGCGGCAAGGGAGAAATCTGGCGTGCGAGGATAGTCTCAATATCCCGTAAGTTGGGGGTAGCCAATGGCTCTAAGCTGCCGTAGGCACCGTTGGAAGCAACGTAAACGCGCCGCCGGACGACTTCGGCCAGCAGTGCAGGGTTCCATTCCAACAGCACGGACTGGATACTCTGAAACGCGCTGGGCGCTCGTTTTTCCAAAATCGGGCGCGTCTCCGCTGGCAAGAAGGCCTTAAGGTAGATGCGGCGGGCGGCCCACGAGCGGGCCAGGGGAAGCAAAGGCGAAAGATACTCCACAGCCATCTGTGGATCGGAACTCGTCTCCCAAACCGCATCCAGGCCATCTAACAAAATATAAGTAGCCGGCAGGGAAAGCACCTCATGCAAAACTTCAATCAATCCATCCCACCGCTCCAGCACTCCTGGTACGATATTGGTTCCCTCTGTCTCTTCCAGGACATTCAAAAAAGCGATCAGTTCGGCCTCCTCAGGGACTTGAGGGGGGAGGAAAGCGGGGGGAAAATCCGCCCGCAGGAGATGCAACGAGCGACTTTCCCGCAGCGGTTCAAGGAAAAAGTTGAGAGGACCGGGTAGATTCCATTCCAGCACGGTGCGCACCAGCCTGCGGCTATTGTCATCCAGGCGGAGAAACCAGTGGGGACGATGCGCCAGCGCTAGCAAGAGGTAGCGCGCTCCCTCCAGAAGCAACGCGTTGAGATGATCATCTATAGATGGCAAGGCGTACTCCCATTGCAAGTAAGGAACAGAGTATGGGATGGGAAAAGGGCGGTTGGTCTCTTGTCCCACCCAACAGGCTTGAAACACCCAGGCGCGCAAAGCCGTCTTTCCACCCCCGGCTGGTGCGAAGGCAAACGCCGGCCAATTTCCCCAAACAGCAGAAAAAGCCTCGTGACCGATAAGGTATCTCTGGAGACGTGGGTCCGCTGAGGCTTCCAAAATAGTAAAAGGGTTAAACTGAAATCCCCTTGCCTCCAGCCATTCTTGCAGAGGTGTAGATACACTAGATGAAATGATTTCGGCGTTGGAGACTTGGAACATTTGACTAAAGAATAATGAACACGGGCACGCTTTGGCACACTTGAAGCCTTATATTTCGAAATATCTTTCCCCCATAAACAATGCCTGACAAAAGGGTATGAAAAATGGTTTCATGTTGCCTCTTTGACCACGCTGGAATATAGTTGATTTGGTCGCTTATAGTAAACCACAGGAGAGTTGAGCATACCTTTTCTTCTTCCTTTCAATTATCTCACCAACGGCACACCAGTTTGATCCCGTAACCCCGCAACGTGCGCACTAACACCGGCTCCGCTGGGTCTGGCTCGATGGCCTGACGCAAGCGGTAGATACGGGTATCCAGTGCCCCTCCATAGTCTTTAGGACTTTCGTAAAGCCTATCACCAAGACGCGGAATGAACCCCAATTCACGTTGAACCAGAAAATGCAACTCTTCCCGGGTCACCAACTCGTTACTGTGTTGATAGAGGTAACGCAGCATTTTATAAACATCCGAGGACAACTCCCCTAAGTCGATCTCTCGCCCTCCAACTGTGGCTTTGCGGCCGTGCTCATCCATCCAAAAGCGCGGCGGACGTTCACGTCGCAACCGCCTCCATGTCTTCTCGTCAACAGGACGTTCCAGGCGATTCTCAATGTAATAGCGATATACGGGTTGTACCTGATCCAGCCATTCGCGCGGAACATTTCCTCCAACCCACTCCAACCATTTCACCCATCCTGGCGCATTGCACAAATCCGCCAGGTGAAACTCGTCCTTTCTCAGGGCCAGTGACAGGCGAATTTCCACCAATTGCCAAAGATTCTGTTTATTCCAGTTCAAATGACGGACGTCGAGCCTGCGGCGCGCCACCCCGCCAGATCGACGCAAAGGATTCTCTAATTCGGCGGGAAGGAACATTTTGAACGCTAGGCCAGAACGCTCGAAAAGCGAAAGCGTGGAAAGGATGACGGTGAGATTATGGTTCAGGCGCTCAGGATCGGCCTGAGCCCAACTTTTTAGACCGTCGCATAGCACCCAGATCCCCTCCAAACCGAAGGGTTTCAAGCCCTTAACCAATTCGGAGAGCATCCAATCCGGTGCTTGTGCATGAGGTGGGTCTTTGATTGGCTCCACTAGCAGTTGGTCCAGCAATGTGCGCCCTTCAGGTGGGACTTCTTCGAGCAAGGGGCCGAAGACATCCGATATTTCGGACGCACTATGTTGCAAGAACCAGACCAGGCGCTTTTTAGCCCAATCAGGGATCTGGAGGTACGCCTCGACATGGTGGGCAAGGTACTCCGCCAGGGCCAAACCGCAAGCCTCCAACACGGAAGCCACGTGGTGATGTGTGAGGGATGTCGTGCTCGGGGAAGCTACAGGCAATAGGCGTGGACGCCAATCCACAACCAGCCACGTCAGCCTGTCATTGGTAAATGCATAGCGCTCTCGCAGTGCACGAGCCAGCGCCGTCTTGCCTGATCCTGGTTGTCCGAAGACGAGGACCGAGCGATCACCGACTAAAGCGCCCATTTCTGACGGAGGGATGAAGCAATCCGCCAGCCAGGATTCGTTCTCTGCATTTAAGAGTTCAAAAGCCTGGGAACCAATAGGGGTAGATAGTTCCATTGTGTTTCCTGATTATGATGAGGCGCCGAGGGTGGTATCCAATGCTTCCTCAGATAGTTTTTTGCCCTTTTCGCCAATCCAGGATAACAAGTCATTCCCTTTGTGGATCAGTTCGGCCGGTGTGGCGATGGCCTTAACCAATCTTTCATTGGGGTCAGTTTGAGCAGCAAGAGGATCGCACCAGTTGACCAGGCTGTCTTCGCCAACATGCTTCAAGCGCACCTCAAGCAATTTCTTGAGAAGATCTGCTGTCCATTGCAACTCAATGATTCGCAAGGCCGAAGACTGTGCCTTACGTCTCGTTTCAGCCTTCCCAGCAAGGAAGACCATCCCAACAATGCCGAACGGCGTTAATGTAGCCAGCAAATCACTCAGACGTTCCTGCGCAGCCGAAGAGCCCGCAAAATTCCAATCTATCAGCAAGCGCAGGCCGTCGAACCCCGCTGGACGGCAGCACTCCAACCAACGCAACAAGTCGCCCCCCGTCGGAGTGTCCGAAGCGGGAAGGCCCTTCATCCGTTTTCGGATTTCAGTTTCAATCTCTTGACCGGGGCCGGTCGTCGCCAAACCGGTCTCACGCAAACGGGCGATGAGCACATCGCCCTCGCCGATATAGTATGCCCAAAGATGCACAATCACCTGGCGGCAAGCTATCGGTAATTTCGTGAACTCGGTAGGGTGAACGGCCAGGTAACTCAACAACGTCTGACTGGCGGCGCGGGCGATCTCAGGAAGAAGCGGCTCTGCGGTGGTTGGGAAATACACAGGAAAGCGCTCACGTTTGCACAGGCTCTCGCGCACCAGCCACAGCGCAGCCGCAGTTTTCCCCGCGCCCGACGAACCAAAAACCAGAGCCGGGACATCCTGGCCCGCCTCTCGCAAAGCATCAAAATGAGGATAGTAACCATCAAAGAGCAAGTTGTCATCTTCCGCTTGCTCCGCGCCAAAGGGATTGGCATCCAAACCCAAAAAACGCAACCCTCGGGCGATGTTTTCGGAATAGGACGGTGGCTTAAATCGCCAGAAAGTAACGCTTACCCACGGCTTCAACACTGCCTGTAAGGCACGCTGTTCCACCATGTTCATAACCTCCCCTCCCAAAAGGTTAGATATCGCTGGCTTTCTTGCCAGCATGACGGCACGTTGTTCCCAATCATCATCTAAGGTGCCTGATAATGCCCATTTCAATGCTTCATTGACTTGGGTCGAGTTGTAGTATTCATCCACGGTTTCTCTGCGACGAATCCACAGTGTAAAAAAAACTTTTAATTTTGGTGGTACACGCTGATCGTTCTGGAATGCACGATCCAGTTCTATTTTTTTCCATTCGTCCAACCACAATGGATCAGAACCTTGCAGTGCCTTCTCTAATTGTCGCAATCCATCAGCAGGATCGCATTCTAACTGCCGGAGCAACTGTGCTATTTTTTTCCGTACAGATTGGCGCTGCTTATCTTCCTCATTCAGGCTTTGCCACTGTTGTACCACGAAGCCAACGAGTACGGCCAGCAAAGCACCCACCAGTGCAGGCACTCCCCCAAAAGTATCACCGAGGAGAGATCGCCATTTTGCCTGGCCCTCCGTCTCCACCTGTAGACTCACTGATGTCGCGCTGGCAGGCGGCGGATGCCCATCAAGGGCGAAACGCAAAGATGCTTCGCCCAATTGCTGTCCTGCTCCGTAATCAGGACGTACATAGAGAACTTCAGGAGTAACACTGAACCTGGATGGGGTAAGAGCAACCCGGGAGTCCAGAGGCAGACCGCGCTCATCAACAAACGTGATGTCAGCCCCCTCAGCCAGAATCGAGACAACCAGAGGGGTAGCAGTGGGGGTCGGGTAATGCGTGGACGAGGGAGTAGGGGTAGAACTTGGCTCTTGACTCCTGTGCTCATTCGTTGCAACAGGAGTGAAAGTACGATTGGGCGTCACAGTCGCCTCGCGCAGCCATAAGGCGAGCACCCCCCCCCGTGTGCCCGTGGGATAGTAGAGCACTTTGCGCGGATAAGAAACGTACAAATTGAGCGACTTGCCTTCAGGGCCGGGGAGCGGAATAACCGCCGTCTGTAATGCTTGCCCTTCGGCGAGGACAGCAGCAGAGCGCATCCGCCACACTGCCCTTATCAAAAGCAAACACAAAGGAATCCACAGCCAAAAAACAAACAAAGGGAACGCGCGGCTGAACATCCGCCAACTAGGAATGACAACGTCTTTCCAATATCGCCACCTTTTTGTTTCCCAGATGATGCTGGTAGCTGTGTGCTTATTTCCATCCTTGTCCATAAGCCCCCCTTTTGAGAGGCAACAAATCCAAAACCAGTTCTTTCGGCACTTTTTTTATTTTAGCATATTTCGTAATTCCGCAGTGGAATTTACGTGCAACAGATGGAATTTGTCAATCGGTTCTTTGCCGCGTCATCTCAGCGCAGGCTACTTTCCTGTCAGCGTTGATTGTTTGCATAACTGTAAGGTAGAAGAAAGGTATCCGTGAAGAAAGACAAAATATAGGAGTGACATTACCTTGACCTTGCTAAAACCTATCTGTAGAGATGCTGAAAAAGAGCACACACATCTATTGATGTATTGTAAGCACAAGAAACCGCGCTTTCAAATCAGTAGTTCCAAGGAGAGTTACAATGTCTGTATTCAATTCCATCAGCGTTTCTGTCCTGATCGTCCTGCTGGTTACGGGACTGATGAGCGGCCTTTTCGCTGCCGGGACAGACCTGCTCAACCCCTACACCAGTCAAGCCGAGGCCGAGCGCATTAGCGTAGACACCCAGCATCAAGCAACCATGAATGGATTAGCAGAGCAGCGTGAACAAGCCAAAACCCAAGCCGAGATTGCATCCATCCTACGCCAGCAGGATGCCGAACAAAAGCGATATGAGGCGGAGTTGAGGTACCTCGAGCAACTTTACGCCAAGAAATTGGACGCCTACGATCGCTGGATCAAAGTACGAGATGCTTTGCTGCTGGTCTTTGGTTCAGCCACCAGTCTCGCTTTCCTGATTCTCATCTCCACAAAGGCAGCGCTCATGCTTCGCACTGCTCGGCCTGCTCATCAAGGAACCGTTGGCGATGAAGCAACAAGGCAATACTGGCATAAACGCCGTGAGATAGCACGTGCCTATGAACGTCAGCTGCGCAGCGCCGCTTTGATGGAAGCCCGCATGAAAGCCGTCAGGGATCCGGCATCAATAACTCAAAAACCACGCGATGACCTTCCTCTGGCGGTCTAATCGAACCTGGCAAAGCAGAGCCGCAGTAACCATCTGTGACGATGGGGTGAAACACATCTCGTCAAACTGAAAGAAAGGAGGCGCCATAGCTAGAGATTAAAATACATCCCTACCCAAAGATGGTCTGTCTTCTCACAGGCCATCTTTGCCTTAAATCTTCGCCTCCGCCGTGTCAAGCCGCCAGGCAATGGTCTGTAGGAACACGTACATTTAGCGCGTAGCAGCCGCTACGGCAACAATGCCAACAACTTCCCCGCCAGGGTGAGGACCGGCACACCGATTTCGCCCACGTCCTTCGCCGCTTGTTTCAGCCCTTCGATGCTCACGCGGTACCACTTTTGGGACGGTTTGGGTTTCGCCAGTTCGTCTTGCAGGCGTTGCAGGTCGTCGCGGGTCTCTTTGGCCTGCGCTGCGGACAGGTGGGGCAGCATGGCCTCGACGGCCTGGCTTAGGGCGGTCAGGGTCTCCTGAATAGCTGGGTCCACGGTAGTAATGCGCTGCCGGATGCGATTCTCGTCGCCCAGATTGAGCAGCGCCCTCTCAACATCGCCCTGCACGTTGACGCTTCTATCCCCTTCATGGTAGTGGTAATGTATTTCTTCCACCCCCTTTTCTTCAGGGAACCACCGCTCACGCTCCGCGCGCCGCCTCTCGGGCGTGCTGAAGCCGTTGAGCACCGCCGTCACGTTCAAGCGGATGGTACGCCCCTGCCAGGTTCCCGGGATTTCCGACAGGCCATCGCGCTCGTAGGTGAGCAGGGCACGGTAATCCAGCCACAAGCCAGGATACTCGGGCGGACAGATGAACTCATCCACGCGAAAGGCCTCTTTGCCTACTCCCTGGGTGAAGGTTTTGTGGATGACCTCCAAATGCCCGCGGATGAGCGCCAGGAAATCGCGGTGGGTGGTCTCGGGCCCGGCGATGAAGATTTCCACCTTGCGGGCCGCCACATCCGCGCGCACCAGGGCGCGACCTTCGCCCCAGGTTAGCAGCGCGCCCCAGCGCCACACGTGCTGCGCCCACTCGTGACCGCGCACGATGAAGCGGGTGATCACGCTCTCCGGCAGTTCCTCATAGCGATATTCAAAGCGCAGCGCGCCCTCCCAGCGCTCCGGCGCAGCATCGGACGGCTCGTCTTGGGGCATGGCGCCGGGCAGGTACCAGGCGCCCTCGGCGGGGTAGGCCAGTTCGAAACGCTGCAACAGGTGGAGAATCAGGTCGCGCTGGTAAGGCCGGTAATCCTCCAAAATGCGGCGCACCATCGCCGGGCTCAGCCGCCCGGCGGCGGTGGTGCGCACTTCCCGATCGGTGATTAGACGATAGACGGCGTTGGTCACCCAGTTAGGGTTGAGCACCCCCTCGGCGCTCAGCGGCTCGCCCGCCTCGTCCCGAAAATCCAGCACCACGCCCAGGTCGTGCAGCAGAAG
>DYJM01000213.1 GCA_020723125.1 Acidithiobacillus ferrivorans | reverse complement strand
GGGTATAGCGCAAAAGTCTCGGGGGAAAGAGGGGAAAACGGGTAAACTGTGGTAAGAGGAGAAAAACAGAAATGAGCAGACCACAATCCCGCGTACGCCGAAAAGCAGCATTTATGCAAGAAGCCGAAAAAATGTACGAAGAATTGGAAGAATGGTACGACAAACACCCTGAAGCGAGTTTTGGAGAGATTGAAGCAGAGGCGCGAAAGCAACGGCGAAAATTGATGGGCAAGATGTTGGGGGATTTCGTGAACGGGCGTGACGTGGGAGTACAAATCGAAGCGCAAAAATGTGAGGCGTGCGGAGCGAAGATGGAGTTTGAAGGCTATTGTGGCTGGAACATTCATGGTTTGGAAGGTGATAGTCGTTTGGAAAGAGCCTATTACGTTTGCCCGCACTGCAAAGGGCAAACGCTTTTCCCCCTGGATCAGAAGTTGAAATTACGCCCAGATCACTGGAGTGAAGGCGCAGCACGGGTGGCAACCCGTCACGGATTACAATCAAAATCCTTCGATAAGGCGGCGGAACTGTATAGTGACTCCACGGGTGGTAATATGTCAGGGGATAGTCTGCGGCGCATCACGGAAGGTTTCGGGCAACGACTGGAGGAAAAGCGTGAGAAGGAGGCGCAACAAGTCTATGCAGAGCAAAGACCAGAAGCAGCCCAGGCGATAGTGACCGTTACCCACCCAATCAAAGAACAAGCCAGCATTTCGACCGATGGCGGCATGGTTTTGCTACGTTCAGAAGGCTGGAAAGAGTTCAAAATGAGTGTGATCTCAGAGGTGCGGGTCAAAGCGGGAAAACCCTCAGCCACCGAGCCGCACCCTGACCCGCAAGTGAGTTTGCATCGGCATAGTTACCAAGTCGGATTATGGACAGCCGACCAAATTGGACAGCATCAGTATCTGGAAGGAACACGACGACAGGTAGAAGGCTGTGCGCAACTGGGATCGCCCAACGACGGCGCAGTCTGGATCAATCGCATTACCACCACCAACTACCCGCAAATCGTTTACTCGATTGATTGGGCTCATGCCAGCGGCAGATTGAGCAGCGTTGGTAAAGCCGCCTTTGGAGATGGCACAACGCAAGCGCAACAATGGGCGCATGAAACCATTGACCGCTTGTGGCATGGGCAGGTTGCTGAGGTCGTAACTGCTTTGCAAACGCTGGATTGGGAACATATCTCATGCCTGGACGATATACGCAATTCACCCGCTTACTTTGAAAACCGCCAATCCAATATGGAATACGCGCGCCTCCGTCAGATGGGTTTCCCCATCGGCAGTGGCGCTGTCGAAGGGGGGATCAATACTGTTGTCCATCACCGCATGAAACGTCAGGGTCGCGGCTGGAAACGCAATCATGCTCAGTCCATGATGGCTGCCCTTGGCGAACTCCATAGCGACCGCTTTCTCTTGGCTTGGCAGGCGTCCTACTGATTTCGATCCCACCTACCGAGACTTTTGCGCTATACCCCATAAAACACGCAACACGCAACACGTTGACAGTGTATAATTCCATAGAGGAGTATTTTTCCATGTCATCCACCTTAGCATTAGAGAATAAAGTAGCCCTCGTCACCGGCGGCGCGCGTGGAATTGGGCGCGCCATCGCCCTGGAATTCGCGGCGCGCGGCGCGGCGGTTGTGGTCAACTACAACAAGTCACCCGAAGCCGCCGAAGAAGTGGTCAGGCAAATTCAAGCCGCAGGCGGCAAAGCCGCCGCCTATCAAGCCGATGTTTCAGATTTCAAACAAGCC
>DYJM01000063.1:10051-11947 GCA_020723125.1 Acidithiobacillus ferrivorans | reverse complement strand
CTGCATTAATGGAACGGGATACAGGAAAATTGCAGGCCTGGAACCCCGGCGACGGTATATATGGAATGTGGTCCGACGGTGATTCCACCAACCCACCGCCAGAGCTGGAAAAGCAATTGCGGGATACTTTTGAGCGTTGCGTTCCCTTGGATCATGCGATTATGCCCCGCGGATTTCAATGGAGTGGCGATGTCCATGACTTCGTGTTCTCCCCCCAGGCCATGCAGGCAACGCTTGCCTTGCAAGGTGCCCTCTTCGCTCCCTTCGGCTCCACTAAGTGGAAAATCTTTCGCTTCTCTCCCTATCTCACCGCGAATGGAAGAAAAACTCGGCTGCAATGGTATACACGCCAGATGTGGTTTGTGACCACCGCCACACCCACGCAACTGCGTAAGGCCGTCATCAAGATGTCCGCCGATTATGGCTACAGGCCTGTCGACGAGGCGCTACGCAAGTCTTCAGGCTGGCTGGCTGGTGATAGCGTTACCATGCTTAGCCAGCAAGTGACGCCGCATGTCAACACTTTTGCCCTGGTAACGGCAGATTCCTTAGGCGGGGAGGACGCCTTCGACCAGCAAGCTGCCCCAAAGCCCCCTGACCATCCCGCAAAACCCTGGTCTCTGAATTGTCTGGTAACGGACGATTTTGCCAAGGACTGGTTATCCAAAGCCAAGCCGGGCAGCACGGAACGATGGCAGGTCAAGGATATTTATGTAGGCGGGGTCGGGCAGATTGCCGTGCTCCCCTTGGGTGAGGAAACGGAACCGTACACCATGGCCCATGTAGATGCGCGTTTGGCTCGCGAGCGAAATCTCCAGCCGGAGCAGGTGGCGGCATTGCGCAAGGCCGAGCAGGAAGAATTGACCAAGGAGGCGTACCGAGACTCCCCCAAGTCCCGGGCCAGGCTTGCCGAGATTGCGGCGTTACAAGACAAGGCAGCAGATGTGACGGATCAGCTCCGCCGCGGAGGCTATGTGGAGAAGTGGGCCAGCATGATGAAGGACATCACCCATCGCCTCGGAATGAATATTGATAACAAAATTGACGCCATGGCGATTTGGATTGATGAGCGATTTCAGCAGACGATACAAGGCCTCCGGCGGGCGGCACGGCAAATCCGCGATTTTCTTTCTTCTCTATAATGAGGATGGATATGAGATTCCGGGTAATTGAGCATCGGCAGCATCCACTCCTAGACTGCAGGCAAGAGAATGATGATCTGTGTTCAGGAACCAGGGCCCCCGAGTGCAGAGAAGGGGGGCAGTCCCTGGTGGAGTTCGTGGTGGTAGCCGGTTTCGTCCTGGTCCCCCTGCTACTCATGATGGCGTACGTCGGGAAATGGGCCTACCTGCAAAACCGTAGTATCGAGGCAGCCCGTTACGCCGCCTGGGAGCGGACGGTATCCCGAGTCGCCCCGCCCAATGGCCGGGAGTGGGCAGCGCTCAAATCCGATGCCGATCTGCGGAACGAGGTCGCTATCCGCTTTTTCGGTGCCCGCAACGAGCGCCTCACGGCAGTAACGGGGAGTGCCGATGCGGCGAAGGTGGCCAGTGGCAGCAGTGCCGAGCCCCTGCTGCACAAACATGACGGCGAGCCCCTGCTTGTGGAAAGGGAGAAGAACATCCAGGTAGAGACGGCTGAGCATTCCTTTGATGGCGGTTGGACTCAGGGCACCATAAATGCCCTCAATAAAATCACCGGTAATCCCATGCAAATGACCGGCCCCACCGTTGCCACCGTGAGTGTTACGGCAGCCGGCATTCCCCAGCGCCTTTTCCGCGAGGTGGGTTTGCAGGACCCCCTCAGCTTCACCGCGAGGGCGGCGGTTTTGACTGATCCCTGGTCGGCTGATGGCCCACAAGAGGAAGCGCGTCTGTTGCGGAACAATTTCCTTGA
>DYJM01000063.1:0-9951 GCA_020723125.1 Acidithiobacillus ferrivorans | reverse complement strand
GAATGATCCTGATAAGTACGGTATTCGCATCGATACCGAACAGCAATTCGGCGATCGGCTGCAACCGAAGCCCAATATCCCCAATTACGCGGGGCCGTAAGCCATGGGCCCAGCAATTCAGTCTCGCGCCTTTTGGTCCATCGTCTTGAGCACCATTGCCTATGCCGGATCCGTGCAAGGGGAGGAGCTGCCGCTTTGGCCTTTGCCGGAGGGGTTTGTGAGTCGTCCAGTAGCTCAGGAGATGCGTCTCAACGGGATGCCCATGCGCGTTGATTTCATTCAAGGTGTGGGTGGGGAAGAGGCGTTTCGTCAGGAGATGGACCGCTCCTGTCGCCGGGAGGGAGGAAGGTTTCAGCAGCTTCCAGGCGATATGGGGAAAGAACTCTGGTCCTGTATTCGCGCGCCGTACTCGCAAACGCTTCGTTGGCACCAGTTGGGACCACGGATAGTGGGGGAAAGCTCGGTGATCAACTGGCAGGCGGAGGCCCAAAAACCATTACCCATTTTGCCTCTACCGGGGCAGACCCAGTTGATCTCAGACCTGGAGACCAGGGACGGTGCCTTGCGCGGCCGGGTGGAATTGCTGGAAAGCAGCCTCAGTATCGCGCAGATGCGCGCTTATCTGTTGCGTACTGCCCAGGAAGGGGGCTGGGCTAGTGACGGCATGTTAAGTAAAGCCATGGGTCGGCTCTCCCTGCAAAAGAAAGGAGAGTCACTGGATATGGCCTTCCAGGCCCAACCCATGGGCGGAAGCCGGGTGGTCCTGGTTTGGCAGCGTCGGTGAAAGGGAGGGGAGCATCGTCATGAAGAAAGGTTTTCGACAGGATCGAGCACAAAAGCGGGAAAGTGGACAGAGCATGATTGAATACCTGCTGCTGTTGTTGTTCGTGATCGTGCTGCTCTTGGCACCCTATCCTGAGTCCAAGCCAGAAGCCCACGAGCAGCCGGGGCCGCCATTGTTGACCCTGTTGTCCGAGGCCCTGCGCGGCTTTTACAGCGATTACTCGGCGGCAGTATCCAAACCTTGAGTTGCCACGATATTACATTACAGCATATGGAGAAGGAGCGATTGTGGGAACCCCAATTCCAAGTGATTACGAGCCCGGTAATGTGCAGAAAAAGCCGGTCCGCAGCCTGCGCGCCTGGTTGGTCTTGGCCGTTGCGGTTCTGGCAGGCCTGGGCGCCGCCTATTTGGCGGTAATGACGCTCAAGGATCGGGAACATGCCGCCCTGGAGCGGATCCTGAGTCAGCAGGAAAAGGATACGGTGCGAGTCGTGGTGCCTACCCGTGATATTCCGGCAGGTACCATATTGGACCTGTCCATGGTGGCGGCGCGATCCATACCGGCCGAGACGGCTCCGGAGGACATCATCACCCCAGAGGACTTCGATCGCTTCGCGGGACACCGTGTCAATGTCTCCCTGATGCAAGGTCGCCCGATCCTGCAATCCTACCTGAGTGGTCGGCGGACCTTGGCCGATCTGATCGATCCGCAAAAACTGGCCATGACTTTTACCGTGGACAATCTCAGTACCATGGACGGGATGTTGCAGCCCGGAGATCACGTGGATGTCCTCTGGTTTTTTACCAGTGGGAAGGACGCCGGAGGATCATCTGTCTCCCGGTATCCGGAGCTGCCAACAGCGGATTCCCTGCCGGTCTCGGGGGAAGGCGGCAGCGGCGGACTCCAGACGGGTGGCGCTGGTCGTTCGGGGCCCCTGATTTTTCGTACCCGATCCGGCGGCTCGGAGGACAAGCTTCCCAAGGAAACGGTTCGCTACATTGAACATGATCTGAAAATCATTGCCACGGGTATCCGTACCGTCGCTGATGACTCGGTTGCCAACATCAATAACGACCCGGCACAGTCGGGATCTGTCCAGCAATTCCAAACGGTGACCGTCGAGCTAAGTCCCACGCAAATCGAAAAACTCCAGCTTGCCCAGCGACTGGGGCAATTGACCCTGGTTTTGCGGGGACGTGGATCTCAGGTCTCGGTTCCAGCCAAAGCCTATGGCGTCCGCGACATTCTGGGTATTCGGAATCCCCGCTCGCATGAGCGTCTGTATGCTGCCGATGCCATCGAATACATCATCGGGCAAACGGAAGGTGGGTTGACAAGCCGGACGGAGCTACGAAACTTGCGGCGGGTTGCCGAAGAGCAGGTGACGAGGCGGATGCCTCCAGCGACCAACACCGCTACGGATACGGGAAATGCCATCTCCGGGGACCGCCCGTTACTTCCCGAAGGCTTGCAAGCTTCTGTTGACCGGCCGCGTCCATGATTTCATCAAAAAAGGGAAATGTTATGCGTTTTCGGGGTGTTGTGACGGCACTTGGGCAATCTGCTGCGATTGCAGTTTTGTTGTTGGCCGGACCTGCGGCGCTGGCTGCCGGTTCATCCGATCAAGAGATTGATCTCTATCAGGGAGAGGTAAAAGTCATTCCCAGTAAGCCCCTCAAGCGGGTGGCCGTGGGCGATGGCAAGATCCTCAGTACCACGGTCGTGGATAGCAAGGAGCTTCTCCTGTTGGGAGACGGGCCGGGGGAGACCAGCCTGCGGATGTGGTTCAAGGACGGTAGCGAAGAAGCCTATCGGGTGCTGGTAGCCCCCAAGGATATCGGGCGAGCCGTAGAGGAAATGCGAAGTTTGCTGGGAAAGAATAAGGATGTGCAGGTGCGGATCGTGGGTGATCATGTGGTCGTGGATGGCCAGAATCTTTCCGATGCTCTTCTTGCCCGCATTGCCCAACTGCAAAGCCTCTATCCCAAAACCATCGTCCTGGCGAGCAAGGCTCCGTTCAAGATGGAAAAAATGGTCTGGCTGGATGTGAACATTCTGGAAGTCAAGAAAAGCACTCTGGAAAACTTCGGGGTGGACTGGACGAAACATATCTCCGGACCATTTGTCGGCTACGGCAAGGATTTCATCGGTCCCCAAAATGTCCCCACTGTTCCCTTGGGGCAGGATCTCACCCAGCCGCCCGTGGCGGGAACGGGGATTCGGCTCACACCGCCGGATCTTCTCAATGGAGCCATTGACGTTGCGAATCTGGCACGGCCGCTGGCAGGAGGCTGGAATGTGGGCCTCATTACCGGAATGCTCTCGAAAATCAACTTTGCGCTCAGCAATGGCAACGCCTATGAAATTGCCAACCCGCAACTCAGCGCCCGCAGTGGTGGTGAGACGAAATTCCTGGCCGGCGGCCAAATCCCCATCCTTCAGGCGCTTTCTACAGGCAATGCGGCATTCCAGAACGTGACCTACAAGAACTACGGCATTCAACTGGATTTCAAGCCCCAGGTGGATGACAGCAACGACATCACCATGCACGTCATGGCGGAGGTCTCGGATATCGATCCCAGTACCAGCGTGGTTCTCAATGGTCTCAATGTACCCGGTTTTATCACCCGCAGCAGTGAGGCCGATATCAATGTGGGTGATGGGCAGACCATGGTGATCTCGGGCCTGGTCAATCCCAAAACCGCCAAGAGTGCATCCAAGATCCCGTGGTTGGGTGATATTCCCATCTTGGGGAATCTTTTCAAGTCCACGGATTTCAAGTCGGGGAACACAGACCTCGTGATTCTGGTGACTCCGCGCGTGGTTTCTCCTGCCTCCCTGGAGAATATCCGGCAAGTGTCCCGGGCAGTGAGGTACAAGGACGAATACCAAAAATCCCTGCCCAAGGATTCCGATACCAGGGGAGCCATAGACCAGACCCTTGGCGGCGTCAGGCGACCGTATCCTGAAACCCAGGCAACGGCGGCTCCCAAGCCGCAGCCGCCGCTGGTAGTCACCCGCCCCTCTCCTGCTATCCGATCGGAGTAAGCCATGTTCCGCGTTCTGGCCCAACATCCCAAGCATGGCCCTCTGGAAGTCCTTCCCCATGATGGCGTCTGCCTGATTGGCCGCTCTCCCCAGGCCCACCTGCGTCTGGAGGGATGGAATGTGGGTAAGGAGCATGCGCGCATCGTGCGCCGGGACGAGGGACCCTATGTCGAGGCCCTTGGTCCCATGAGCAGCATCATCGTCAATGGCGAAAAGGTGAAGTGGTACGGACCGCTCACTCCGCAGGACCTCGTCGAAGTCGCCGGGGTGAGGCTGCGGATCGCCTACTTGGGCGATCGGGGAGATGCCTTGACCGCTCTTCAGGAAAATCTCCCGGAGGAGAAGCCCATCCTGGCATCGCCACAGGCTCAAGCACAGCTTTCTCAAGTGGTTGCCAGCAGTGGTTCTTCGGTGCCTGTGCCAACAGCCGCAAAGCTTTCACCGGCTCCCCGCACCGGTATGGTAGATCCGCAGTGGATGCAGTGGCGGCAAACCGTTCAGGAGCGCTTGCGGGCACAACTTGATCTGCGTCGTATGGATTTGAGCGCCATGAATCGCGAAGAGCTTCAAAAGATGGTCTCCGGCTTGGCTACCGAGGTACTTCAGGCCATGCGCCTGCCCGTCGATATTGATCGGGAGCGGCTCATTCGCGAGGTGGTGGACGAAGCGGTGGGGCTCGGCCCCCTGGAGGAACTGCTGGCCGACGAATCGGTCACGGAAATCATGGTGAACCGCTACGACGAGGTGTTCATCGAACGGAGCGGACGATTGGAACCTGCGCCGACGGTTTTCAGCAGCGAACAGGCTGTCCGGCACATCATCGACCGGATTGTTGCCCCCATCGGCCGTCGAATTGACGAGAGTTCGCCCTTGGTGGATGCCCGTCTCCACGACGGCTCTCGTGTCAATGCGGTCATTCCGCCGGTGGCCTTGAAAGGGGCCAACATCACCATCCGGAAGTTCAGCAAAAAACGGCTACAGATGGAAAATCTCATTGCCTTCGGCTCGGTTGAACCGCGTATGGCCGGTTTTTTACGAGTGGCCGTGGAGCAGCGGAAAAACATCGTGATTTCCGGTGGTACCGGCTCTGGGAAGACCACCTTGCTCAATGTTCTTTCCAATTATATTCCCGAGAACGAGCGGGTGGTCACCATCGAAGATGCTGCCGAATTGCGCCTGTATCAACCCAATCTGGTCTCCCTGGAGGCCCGACCGGCCAATGTGGAAGGCAAGGGGGCCATTCCCATCCGGGAACTGGTCCGCAATGCCTTGCGGATGCGGCCCGACCGCATCGTGGTGGGCGAATGTCGGGGCGGTGAGGCGCTGGACATGCTGCAGGCCATGAACACCGGTCACGACGGTTCGTTGACTACAGCCCATGCCAATAGCCCCCGTGACATGCTCTCCCGTATGGAGGTGATGGTGATGATGGCGGGGATGGAGCTTCCCTTGACGGCGATTCGCGAGCAGATCGCCTCGGCCATCAATATCATCGTCCAGATTACCCGCTTTTCCTGTGGCTCCCGCAAACTGACGGCCATCGTCGAGGTGACCGGGACCGAAAGCGGTGTCATCCAGTTGCAGGAGCTGTTCAGTTATCGCCAACAGGGTTTTGGAACTGATGGCAAGGTAGCCGGTGCTTTCCGCGCGAGCGGCAGCATTCCGGAATTTTACGAGGAAATGCGGGCGCGGGGTTTGCCGGTGGATATCGGTATCTTCCGGGAGAGTGATCATGAGCACGTCTGATCTCATCATTGCCGCCCTCGTTTTTGGGTCCGTTCTGACGCTCGTTTATCTTCTGATCGATACTTCCCAGATAGTTCTCGCCCGGCAACAACAGAGATTCCAGAAGGAGACGAAACGAAGTCTGGCAGACATGTTCATTTTTGCCGACCCGTCACTCCTCTGGCGCCTCAACCTGGTCGCCCTGTTCTTACTTCCCCTATTGGCGTATCTGCTTTCTGGATCTTTGCCCGTTGTTGTGCTGGTGGTACTCCTGGTGGCCCTGGCCCCGCGATTCATTCTGCAATTCCTGAAAAAAAGGCGTTTCAATCAACTGCACAAGCAACTCCCTGACACCTTGTTGATGATGGCCTCGGCCCTGCGGGGTGGTGCCAATCTCGGACAGACCCTGGAGGGACTGGCCAAGGACCTGAGTCCGCCCATGAGCCAAGAGCTCATCCTGGTAGTCCGTGAGCAGCGTTTAGGGGTTCCCTTTGAAGACGCTGTAGCGCATTTGGCCGAGCGTATCCGTTCTCAGGACTTCGACCTGGTGGTTTCCGCCTTGCGCATCAATCGGGAGGTGGGCGGCAATCTGGCCGACACCCTGCAACGCCTGGGGGAGACAGTCCGGCGGCGCCTGCTGATGGAGCAGAAGATCCAGGCTCTGACCTCCCAGGGCAAGCTCCAGGGATTGGTCATGACCGGTCTGCCCATCCTGATCATTCTTGCGTTGTTGCGCATTGAACCGGAAGCTGCCGGGGCACTGTTTCATACCGGCAAGGGCTGGGCGGTACTGGCCATCATTTTTGTGCTGGAGCTCCTGGGGTATTGGGGGATCCGCAAGATTGTCGCCATCGAGGTTTGAGCCATGACCATGACCCGGCGACGCTGGTTGCTTTTCTTCGGTCTGGGAGTTCTCATCCTCCTGTTCCTGTTATTTTTGTTGTATGGCGGGCAGTTGCTGCAACTGTTGGTTAGCAGATCGGGGCAGCTCCCTTATGTATTGGTCGGGCTGCTGGCGGCCCTGACGGTTTTTGGTGCGACCTATGGTATTGCCAGTCTGCTCACTGCCGTAGAAAATCAGCCCCGGGAATATCTGGATCCCTTACCCAGCGCTTTGGCGAAAATCTGGCCACTGGTGCGCTTCGTGGACTCCACCCTCGTCGCTTTCGTCCCCGAGCGCTGGGTGTATCGCAGTGCCCCCAGAATTCAGCGGGCCGGCCTCAACTACCTGATTACTCCCCGCGATTTTCTCGCCCTCAAAATTCTCTCGGCGCTTTTTGCCTTGCTTTTTTCCCTCCTGGTTTATTTGGCCATGGGCGTATTCCGCTGGGAGTTCACCTTGCTGGGGATGTTGCTCGCCAGTTTCTACCCCGATCTTTGGCTGGTGGAACAATCCAAAAAGCGGCAGAAGCGCATTCTGAAGGATCTTCCCGTGTATCTGGATTTCACCACCCTGATGGTGGAGGGGGGCTTGAACCTTAGCAGTGCCTTGCAAGTGGCCGTGGACAAGGGTCCCGAGGGGCCTCTGCGCAATGAGTTTCGGATCATTCTCCGGGACTTGCGGGCGGGAATGCCACGGATAGAGGCCTTCCGGCACCTGGGCGAGCGCGTCGCCATACAGGAGCTGCGCAGTCTGGTCACAGCCATCATTCAGTCCGAAGAGCGCGGTGGCAGTCTGGCTCCGGTGCTCAAGGCCCAGGCGGAACAGCGCCGGGAAGAACGCTTTCTGCGTGCCGAGAAGGCTGCCCTGGAGGCTCCGGTCAAGCTCCTCGCTCCCTTGGTCATGTTCATTTTTCCTATTGTCTTTATCGTGTTGGCCTTCGTGATTTACATGAAATACGTCCAGGAAGTGGCCACATGAGCAAATCGGGGAGTGTGTGGCGGGACGGTGTATGCCTTTGGTCCGATGCCCGTATGGCCGATAAAGTCTGGTCCCGCGCTCGCGGCCTTTTGGGCAGGCGCAGCATGGGTAGCGAGGAAGCCCTCTGGATCCGCCCTTGTGGTGCAGTGCACACCTGGGGCATGGGCTTCCCCATTGATGTGGTATGGCTCGATGGCGAGGGGCGGATCCTGAACCTTCGGGAGAGTCTTGCTCCCTGGCGCTGGGCATGGTCCGGCCAGAGCAAGGCGCGGGATACCCTGGAGCTGGCTGCCGGACAGATCTGGGAGAGCGGCCTGCAGACTGGACAACGATTGGCGTGGCATTCGATTCCGTAGGGGAGGGAGCGATGCAGGGGACGGAAAAACTTCGACAGACAGGAAATCAACGGGGCGCGGGAGCGGTGGAGTTAGTCATTGCCATCCCGGTGTTGCTCGGTCTGCTTTTGGGTATTATGCAGACCAGTCTCCTTTACCATGCGCGTTTGCAGTTGGAAGTGGCCGCGCAGGATGCCGCCCGCGCCGGAGCCCTGCATGGCGGCAGCATGAGCGCCATCCGTGCGGGCCTTGCCGAGGGGCTTACACCGCTCTATGCCCACGGCCAAAGCCCGTTGGATTTGGCCAAGGCGCGTGGCCAAGCCGAAGCTGCCGCACGCTTGGCGCAAATCGAAATTCTCAGTCCCACGGTCGAGGCTCTGCATGATCACAAGGAATTCGGTCGCCTGCCGCTGGATGACAACACGGGAAAAAAAGATACGCCAGGCGGCAATTGGGGCTGGGGGATTCCCGAAAGTCATTTGGGTTATCGCAAGACGGCGCTGGGCCAAGAGAGCGGGCTGGGCGTGCAGGATGCCAATCTTCTGAAAATCAAAGTGACCTATCACTATCCCCTGATCATTCCCTTTGTCGATCATCTCCTCGCCCGCTTTGACGAAGGCAATGCAGGAAAGGGTAGTGTATTGGGTAGCTCCCAAGGGGGCACTGGCGCCTTCGAAGCGGCCCAAGGGGTGCAGGATCGAGCGCTGAATACCTTCCCCCTGACCTCCGAGGCCACCTTCCGCATGCAGACTCCTTTCACCTATTTCGACGGCCTGCATAAGGCCAGCCAATTGGGCACGCCCCGACCGGGGGGTAAGGAAAGCTACACCCCGCCCAGCGCCAAGCCCGGTGGCGGAAATGGCGGGCCGGGCGACTTCGAGCCCATCGAACCTGTGGATCCGGGGATACCCGATTACGGGATCGAATTGCCGCCGCCACCCCAATATGCCTGTGGCTAATTGAATTGGAAAGAATAAGGAGGGAGCGAATGATTCAATTGCAAAGGTATTTACGGTACGTCGTTGTTGTAATGGCGAGTGGAATATGGATGGCACCATCGGCTTTCGCCTTTGACTGCCGCAAGGCCTCCACGCCCAGCGAAAAAGCCATCTGCGCAGACCCGGAACTGAAAAAGCTGGATGCGCAGCTCAACCGGGACTATGCAGCGTTTCGTGCGCATTACCAAAAATCGGGCAAGTACGACTGCTTGGTGGAAGATGAAACAAAGGGGCAAAAAGAATGGCTCCGCGAGCGGAATGCCTGCGGTGCAGACAAACAATGTATTCGGCGCGCATATGAGAATCGCTTGCAAAATTTAAATAGATACACGGGACTGTGTTATCCGCAGGACAGTTCGTTCGTCAATGCGGGCCGCTCCTGTTATGAGCCGACCCCGCCCACCGCGCCGGTGGCGTCCGTGGCGTCCGTGGCGTCCACGAGCAGCCCCACAACACCGACGGCCCCTACTCAATCCTCGAAGTGCGAACGTATTAGTAGCGCGTCAGAGGTGCCAAACAAAGAAGATAAAAAGTCAAAAGCCGAGAGGCTAAAAACAGAGAGAGAGGAGATTTTGGCATACAACAAGGCATATTTTGTTCCGTCGGAGTCTGGATTGCAGTACATGGCCTTGCGTGAGGGTATTGCGCACTGTCTTTATAATGATCAGGCAGGATTGGCTACGATAGGAATCGGTCATTTAATCGAGCCAAGGGGATCGATCACGCAAATGCCCACGAAGGCCCCAGACAAGTTTGAGAAGTATCGGCACGGCATCAGCGATGAAGAGATGGAAGATATCAAGCGTGCTGATATTGATGACAAAGTCAAACGTTTCGCTGATAAGCTTATAAAGGTAAAACTGAATGCTTGCCAGACAGATGCCTTGATCTCTTTCTTTTATAATGTAGGACCAGGCAAAAAAGATCGTTTATATGAGCTTTTAAATGCCTGCGATTTTTCCGGTGTCGCGGCCAAGATGAAAGAGTTTAACAAAGTGAGGGTAAATGGGAAGAAAGTGGTTTCCGCTGGCCTGACGAAGAGGCGTGAGGAAGAAGCGGCTATGTTCCTGCGTTGCCAGTATCCATCCGGTACTCCGGGTGTCGTTCCCTGCTGCACATACACGCTGACAAAAACCTTCCCCGAGGTGAAACCCGGGGAATACCGGGCAAAGTGTAAAAAAGGTAAAAAAGGCTGCAAA
>DYJM01000212.1 GCA_020723125.1 Acidithiobacillus ferrivorans | reverse complement strand
TAGACCAGCCCATTTATCTTTAGGGTCTGGGGATCTCCCTGATAATTGGGAATAATGCTTTTAAACTTGGCCAGCAGGGCCGGAACCTGCCGCTGCCGCACTAACTCGGCAATCTCGTCCAAATGGGCTTCCCAAACCGCGGACTCCTGTTTGGGCCCGCCCGCCCTGAGGATCAACGGATGTTCGGTGGGGTGGGGCCGCTCATCGCGATTGGTAATCGTTCACCCTAGTTCTTGAAGCCGGCAAAATTTTTTTTGGAAAAATTGCATTTTTGACTTGTACTCTTGTGAATAATGTGTTAGTAAAGGTCTTGTGGAAACAAGGCCGATTGCTCCAGAGATTTGGGAAAAACTGCCTCCCGAAGTTCAGGCTTATATCCTGGTTTTGGAAACTGCCCTGCGCCAGGCCTTGGAGCAAATTGCCCAACTGGAGCAGCGGGGCATGGAGTTGGAGGCCAGGCTTAACCGCCATTCTGGCAATTCCTCGCAGCCGCCGTCGGCCGATTCGCCGCAGGCTCCGAAAAGAAAGGCCAGAGAAAAAAGTGGACGCCGTCCCGGTGGTCAACCTGGCCACGAGGGCAAGCATCGCTCTTTGCTGCCGCCTGACCAGGTAGATAAGATCGTGGAGCATCGAGCAACCATCTGTCCTCATTGCCAGGGCTGGCTGGACCAGAGTGGGGGCCAAGGAGTTCCGCCTGTGGAAAGACATCAGGTCTGGGAACTGCCCGAGATTAAACCTGTGGTTATCGAACATCGTCGGCTGGCCGGTTGGTGTCCGCATTGCCGGGTCTGGGTGAAACCGGATTTGCCGGTTGAGGTGAGCCAAAGTGCCTTCGGTCCCCGCCTGCAAGCCTGGGTGGCCCTGTTGACCGGTCGCTTTCGCCAGAGTCGCCGACAGGTGGTCGACCTGTTGCGGGAGTTGTGTGGCGTTGAGGTCAGTCTGGGCAGTATCCAAACCCTGTGTGAAGAGACCTCGGAGGCCTTGGCGGCTCCCTACCACGAAGCCCAGGAGGCGGTGGCCCAGGCCGAGACCGCCTTTGTGGACGAAACCGGCTGGAAAGAACAGGGGAAGCGGCGTTGGCTGTGGGTGGCGGTCACCAAACTGGTGACGGTGTTTTTGGTATCGTGCTCTCGCGGCCGCCAAGCCTTGCACCAGCTGATTGGCGAAGATTTTCCGGGCATTCTCCATAGCGACCGCTGGGGCGCTTATAACATCGTGGACTGTAGCCGTCGCCAACTGTGCTGGGCGCATCTGAAAAGGGATTTTCAAGCCTTGTCGGAACGGCAAACCCGTGCTGGTCCCCTGGGCGCCTGGGGTTTGCGAGAGGTCAAACGGCTCTTTGATATCTGGCATCGCTATCAAGCTGGCAAGATCACCTGGGCCGAGATGCGTTGGGAATTGGTGCCAGTGCGGACCCGTCTGGGGAGACTGTTGCGCCGGGGTGCGGCCTGCGGTGACCCCAAGGCCGAGGCCTTTTGCCGCAATCTCTTGAAACTTTGGCCGGCCTTGCTCACCTTTGCCTTCGTGCCCGGCGTCGAACCAACCAATAATCGGGCGGAGAGGGCCTTGCGGGGTGCGGTGCTGTGGCGCAAAGGCTGCTTTGGCAATCAGAGCGCCTCGGGCTGCCGTTTCACCGAGAGAATCCTCACCGCAGTCGCTACCCTCCGTCAACAAGAGCGCAATATCGTGGAATATATGGTTGCGGCGATTAATGCTCATCGTGCTGGTCAACCGGCCCCGTCCCTTTTACCCGCCGTTTCAGTATTTGCAGCGGCGGCCTGAACGATTACA
>DYJM01000005.1 GCA_020723125.1 Acidithiobacillus ferrivorans | reverse complement strand
CCTTCTTCGGCAATATCCTTGGCTTCGAAACCATCACTGCCTTCATGTATGAAGCTGGCTTCATTGGCCTGATGGTGTTTGGCTGGGGCAAAATCAGCAAAGGCATGCATTTGTTTGCCACCTTCAACGTGGGTCTTTCTTCGAGTCTGTCCGCCATGTGGATTCTGGTCGCCAACTCCTGGATGCAGACGCCTGATGGCGTTGTGTTGAAAGATGGACTGTTCCAGGTGACCAACTGGTGGCATGCCATTCTCAATGACAATTTCGTCTGGGGCTTTCCTCACATGTGGGTGGCCACTGTAGAGTTGGCGTTGTTTGTATTCGCATCGGTGAGTGCATGGTTCGTCCTCAAGAATCGTAATGCGGACCTCTTCATTAAACTTTTGAAACCTACTTTATTGGCCCTGTTGATTGTGGCTCCTCTGCAGATTTTTATTGGTGACAGTGTTGGACAGGACGTTGCAAAAACTCAGCCTACTTCACTGGCGGCCATGGAAGGACACTTCCACACCTACCTGCCGAACGGAAAACCTAATACCGACTGGAACCTCATTGCCATTCCAGACGTAGAGGCCGGGAAAAATCTGTTCGCCATTCAAATTCCGCATGTGCTGAGTCTCCTGGAAACCCATACCTGGAGCAGCCCGGTACAAGGGATGGATCAGTTTCCGGTAAACGAACGCCCCAATGTATGGGTACCTTTCTATGCCTTCCGGGTTATGGTGGCCATCGGTTTCTTCCTGTTTTTTGTCGCTCTTTGGGGCAACTGGCTGCGCATGCGTGGCAAAATGAACGCCCTGGAATTACGTAAAAATCCCTGGTTTCTGCGTGCGGTGGTGTTCTCGGGCTTCCTCCCTTATCTGGCCATCTGGACGGGTTGGTGGGTTCGGGAAATCGGTCGTCAGCCCTGGGTGGTATTCGACCTGATGCGGACCTACGAAGGGGTCAGCAACATGGGCGTGGCGCAAGAAATTGTCTGGTTTGCCGGTTACATCATTTTTGAGCTGGTGGTCTGGTCCGGCGCCTGGTACTTCTTCACGCGCGTCATACAGAAAGGTGTCGATGGCATCCCACACTCCGATACCTTGTTTCAGCATCACGGTGAAGATCATGATGCTGCGCAAGCGGGGGGCGGGCATGTTGCACCGACTTTCGCCCACAAGCCCATGATGCACTCGGATCGTTAACAGACCCGGATCAGAAGGAGGAATCCATTCCTCCTTCCCCAATTGAATAAGTCACCGGAGTAATGAGCATGAATCTTAGTTCAGATATTGTTCGTATCGTATCTGCCCTCTCCACCTGGTGGTGGATGATACTTGGGCTGATGTTTTTGTTGTATATCGCTTTGGACGGGGCTGATCTCGGCGCCGGTATTTTTGCCTTGTTCTCCAAGGATGAAGAAGAACGTGGTGCCATCATGGCGTCCATGGCGGGCTTCTGGGATGGCAACGAGACCTGGCTGGTAGTCGCTGGCGGTGTCTTGTTTGGTGCTTTCCCTCTGGTTTACGGGTCTGCCTTCAACTTCCTGATGATTCCCCTGATGTTGGCTCTGTGGGGCATCATCTCCCGGGCTGTGGCTTTTGAATTTCATATTCATGCCCGCAGCAGCAAACGTCTGTGGGGCTGGGCTTTTGCCATCGGCAGTCTGGTCGCGCCATTTTTCGCAGGTGTCGCTCTAGGCGCAGCATTACAGGGTTTTCCCCTGAAATCCGGCATTGCCATGAGTGGCATTGCTGATCGGGGCTTCACCACACCCGTACTTCACTATGCGGGGGGTGCCCTGGACTTCCTGACCCCATTTTCCATCTGGACGGGTTTTGGTGCGGTAATTGCCGCCGGTCTGGCGGGAGGATTGTTTCTCTGTGCCCGCTTTTTACCGGGCGACGTGATTCATGAACGCGCCAAGTCCTGGACCAACCTGTTCTCCTATCTGGCGTTAATAGCGATTGTCATCACCCTGGTTTGGTCTTATGCCATTTTCCCTTGGGCCGCTGCCAAGTGGACCGGTCCCAATTGGTGGATCTGGGCTATCTGGTTTGTCATCGTCCTGTTCTTCGCCTTCAAATCCATGACCAACCACTCCATGCAACATGATTTTATTGCGCTGCTTTGGGGCGAAGGGGTAGTGGTTCTACTCTGGGCGGCCATGTGGGCAACCATGTTTCCCTATATTGTCCCGGGTACATGGACTATCCATGCGGCATCCAATCCAGCCAATTCCATGGCAGTGTTTACCTTGTTCATGACCGGTTTTGTGCCAGTCATGATCATGTATAACTGGTATCAGATCTGGGTCTTCCGCGGTCGCTTCACTAAAAAAAGCGTCTACGGCGCCCACTGATAGTGGCTTGCTGACAAAACCGGTCGCTGCTTCGGCGCGGCCGGTTTTTTTGTAACCAAGCGCAACTTTTCCACTCTACAACAGTCATAAAGGCTGCAGATGAACGAAAAAATTTCAATTCAAAAAGGCCAACATCATGAAATCAAGCTCCTTGAAAACAGCCCCCATGAAATCAACGCAATTACTCGGCCTCGCCGCCGAACTTCATCCCTCCACGCATTCCGTAAAAAATCCTGATCTGGATGATTTACTGAATGCTCTGGAGGAACGTCACCAGTTCATCAACAGCCAATGGCAGGAAATCATGCAGCGCCTGCCTGAAGAAAGGCCCGATGCCATAATGGATCAGATGCTGCTGATGGATCATGAACTCACGCGCTACCAACGCTATTTTGTCATGCTCAAGGAAACCCTGCATCATTGCGCGCCCGATCTGTTGGACGCCTCCTGAAAATCATTGGTTGTTCACTTTGGTTTAACCCGATATAGTCACGAAAATATCCAGTTGCGAATCAAAAATCTCCTGTAGGTCAAGGGACTCGGTCTGATTCCCTGATCCTGTAAAAATAGAATTAAAGCCTATGTCGGAATCATCCTCATCTGCACACAAGACCGATAAGCACAGGCTCTGGCTGCTCCGCAGCATTTTTCTCAGTGCCCTGGCCATCTATGGCGGAACCTGGATGGGTTATTACTTGTTCAGCCGTGGTCTGGATCCCGTTTCCGGATCCATTGCCGAGGCTTTGATCAATTGGGATGCCAAATGGTATGTGGACATTGCCACGCACGGGTACAGCTACATACCGCATGCCGATTTTGGTCAAAACATCATATTTTTCCCCTTATATCCGGCTCTCTGCAAAGGCCTCAGTTTCATCCTGCCTTTCCCTATTCCCGCCATTGGCATAGGGCTGGCCATCTTTTTTGGACTACTCTCGGTGCTGTTATTTCAGCGCCTTGCCAAGGACTGGCTGGAACCCGATAGCGCCGCTTTTGCCACTTTGAGTTACGCACTGTATCCTGCCGCCGCTTTTTTCATCAGCGCCTATCCGACATCCTTGATGAATTGTCTGGCCATCGCCACACTGATTGCGCTCCGTCAACAACGTCCATTTCAGGCCGCTTTCTGGGCGGGAATCGGCGCGGCTTCCGGACCGTTGATGGTTTTTTTCGCTTTCGGAATATGGCTGGTTTTACTGGGGCGCGTTTGGGCGGACAGACAAAACCGTGCGCTCATTTCTATATTCAAGGTGATAAGCCTGGGAATAATCGCCTGCAACGGGCTGGGTGTATTCATGGCCTACCAATGGTATTTATTCCAGACACCTTTTGCCTTTGTAGTGGCCCATGGTCCCTATATTGGCCATTTATCGCCTCTGGACAAACTGAGAAATATTGTCGAACTATTTCCCTTGTGGGGAGGAGACTATACGCCGCTAGTCCATGCATTATTGCTGGAACCGACAGTGCTGAATCCTGCCCGCAGTGTTTACTTTTTCATGAATGCCATGATCTTGCTGGCTAATTTTGTTGCTCTGGGGATTTTATGGTGGAAACGCCAATGGGCCTTACTCGCCATCAGCCTTCCCCTGGTTTTTGCTTATTTATGGTTTCAGGGGGCAGCACAGGGACCGGTTTCCACTTACCGCTTGCTTTATATCAATCTGCCCCTGTTTCTGGCAGTTGGCTGGATATATCAAAGCACCGTCCGTAAAACCTGGGTGCTTCCGCTTCTGGGCACGGAAATGGCTGCCCTCGTCCTGCAGGCAGCCTTTTTCATTTCCGGGCACTGGGCATTCTAAACCTCATTTTATCCCTTAATATAATCACATACTGGCGGCGTATCCGCAGTTCCCGGCATCTGGACAAACAACGAGTCCCGTACAGTATCGCTGGGGATCGTTTGTCAACCATGGTTGGGTTGGGTTGGGTTGGCAATGCCAGCCGTCAGGCCGGATTCGAATCCATAGCCATCTACGCTCCCAAAACTAAAGATACCATTGTTATCCTGTTGAACTCCGAGGCGCTGGATAAGGGCGTCCCGCTTGCCGCCAGTCTCGCCCGGCGCCTGAGCCGCTTCATCAGTCCTCATGCCATTTATCAGGCCGACGGACAGCCCTGAATGATGGCGTCTTGCATAAACCTAAAAACGCTCTTGACCCGATTTCAGTCTCTGCTTATCATCAACACAAATTATGGCGATGGATTCCGCCCAATAACCGCCTTTATAGGCTAATGACTCCTACTGATCTCGACTGGGAAGTCGGGGATCTTTAGGCTATAAGTTATACTTATAAGGGGAAGCTATGCTCGGCGACGTCGTCCTGCAGTGCGGGCAGGTGCTCACTGTGATGTTTCTGGCACCACTGCTGCATGGTTTTATCACCACTATGGAAGAGCGTGTTCAGCGCGGCCAGGGACCTTCCATTTTCCAGCCCTATCGGGACCTCTGGAAACTGTTCAACAAGTCGTTGCTGGTACCCGAATCTGCCACCTGGGTTTTCTTCTGGGCACCCGTGGTTGCGTTCACCGCCATGCTCATCGTGCCGATGCTCATTCCGGTGCTGACCAACTTCCCCCTGCCGCTTTCGGACATGGGCGACATTCTGGGGGGCGGGCTGATTCTGACCCTGGGCAGCTTTTTTATCCTGCTGGCCGGCCTGGATACCGGCCAGCCCTTCGGTGGCCTGGGTTCCAGCCGCGCCGTCATGCTCGGCATTCTCGCCGAACCGACGCTGATCCTGGTATTTGTAGGCATCACTTTTCTGGACCATTCCATGCTGCCTTTTGTCGCCAATCATCTGTTGGCCAAAAATCCGGTAGCCTACTGGAGTCCTGCCCATATTTTCCTGATTCTGGCTTTTTTCATTCTGCTGACCGTGGAAACTGACCGCTTGCCCATCCATTCCACGATCCCCTATGAAATCTACATGATTGATGAGGCGCGCATCCTGGAATATTCCGGTCCCCTGCTGGCTCTGCTGAAATGGGCGGGCTGGATGAAACAGTTCATTTTATACACGATTTTTCTCAATGTATTTCTGTTTCCCTGGGGTTTGTCCACCACTGGCAGCTTTCCGTCAGTGCTCCTGGCCATACTGGTCATCCTGGCCAAATACGGCGTGATCGGCCTGCTGATGGTGGGTGTCGATACCATGCAGTCCCGTCTGCGCTTTTATCGCTATCAGGAACCCCTGGCGCTGTCTTTTCTTTTTGCCGTATTGGCCATTGTTGCCGACCAACTATAGGAGCGACCCATGCTGATATTTCATCTCGGTCCGCTGGCCACCTCATTATTCAGCCTGCTGGCGATCCTCGCGCTGGTTTTTTCTTTTGTCATGCTCGCTTCACACTGGCTGAAAAATCATGTTTATGCTTTTGCGGCGGAATCCTGGACCATTGCGGCCATTTCTGCATCCATTGGCTACTATGGACATTATCCCGAGCTGTATATTATTGCCGCATTGACGGCCTTGTTTCGGGGCACCTTTTTACCCTATCTGGTCCTCCGGCTGGTCAAAAGACTGGATATTCGGCGCGAATTCACCCCCCTGCTGAAGCCTTCTTCCAGCATGATTCTCGGTGCCGCACTGGTGATTTTTTCCTATGAGGTATCCCGGCAACTGGGTGTTGCCCTTCATCTGACCGACAATATTGCCGTACTGGCCCTGACCTGCATGTTCAGCCTGAAACTCATCGGCTTTTTGATGATGATTTTGCGTTCGGAAGCCATCAGTCACATTCTTGGCTTGCTGGTCATCGAAAACGGGATATTTCTGGGCTCACAGATTCTGGTTCCAGGTATGCCCGCCCTGCTTGAGCTGGTGATCATCTTTGATTTGCTGACAATCGTCATGGCCTTCGGCATGCTGGTCCGATTCCTCCAGACTCATGCCGGTACAACCAGTAGCCGTGGCCTGCAAAAGCTGGTGGGTTAAGCCATGGTGAATTTTGCTGCGCTGATTGCCGCACTCTGGATCATCCCCGCCGTCGCCATCATTCTGATGCTGGCCCTGCGTCGGCCACATCTGGCTGAATATCTCAACCTGCTGACTTCCATAGCGGTTTTCGGCCTGACTCTAACGATTCTCGTGGCTGTTCCCGATAAGGCTCTGGTCACCGGGGCGCAGTACATTTTATTGACCCCTCTGGGGGCCTGGGTGCTGTTTTGCGTGGGCCTGGTCTACCTGCTGGCGTCCATTTACGCCATTGGCTACATGCGCCTGCTGCCCGAAGAAAAGCCCCGACTGCACAAATACTACGCCCTGCAGGCGGGTTTTGCCTTGACCATGCTCATTGCACCGTTGATGAACAATCCCGGCATTTTCTGGATTGCCATTGATTTCACGACCATTGTCAGCGCTTTTCTGGTGGGTTTCGAGAAAGAAGCCGAATGCATCGAAGCGGCCTGGAAGTACCTGATCGTCGTTTCTGCGGGTCTGGCCCTGGCCCTGTTGGGTATTATCCTGTTTTACTGGGGAGGCACCTTCGTCCTCGGTCCGACTTATGCCCTGACCTGGGCCAATCTCCGTGAAGTCGCCCCCAAGGTTCCCGAAACCCTTTTGTTTTTGTCTTTTCTCCTGACGCTGGTGGGTTTTGGCACCAAGGTGGGTCTCGCCCCCATGCACACCTGGCTTCCAGATGCCCATAGCGAAGGTCCGGCCCCGGTGTCCGCCATGCTTTCCGGTGCTTTGCTCAATATTGCCCTGCTGGGGATTTACCGGTTTTTATCCATTGTCGACAGTGGTGGTTACAGCCTCATGGGGCACACTGCACTGCTGGTACTGGGCGTATTGTCCCTCTTTGTGGCAGGCATGTTTATCGTTCGTCAGGATGGCGCCAAGCGCATGCTGGCCTATTCTTCCCTGGAACATATGGGGGTGCTGGCCATTGGTTTCGGCTTTGGTGGCCCCATTGCCTTCGCCGGAGCCATGTATCACATGGTCAATCACTCCATGAATAAATCCCTGATGTTTTTCGGGGCGGGCAACATGATGCGAGCTTACGACACCAAGTACATGAGTAAAATGCGTCAGGTACTGCGCTACTATCCGGTGACGGGTGCTCTCTGGTTACTGGGTGCCGTGGCTATTACCGGAGCCCCGCCCTTCGGCTTGTTTTTATCGGAACTGACCATTTTGCGGGGTGGCATTCTCAGCCCCAACCCTTGGGCAGTCTGGGTGATGGCCATTCTGCTCATTCTCATCTTCACGGCCTTCATGAATCATTTCCGGCGCATGATCTGGGGCCCGGAACCGGAACCCGATGAAGTGCCCACGCTCAAGTTATCCCTGTGGAATAGCCTGCCCATGTGGCTGGCCCTGATTCCTGTACTGGTACTGGGACTTTGGTGGCCCAGTGGCTTGTGGGGATTTTTCCAACAGGCCTTTATGGTGCAGCCATGAATATGCACAGTCCCATGAATCATTGCAGCATTCGCTCTGTCACTGCGGGGCAGCTTGCAGCAGTCGCTCAGGAATGCCTGGATCAGCGGATGCGTTTCCTCATGGCCTGGCATGACTGGGAAGGGCAGCAATGCGTCGTGCGTTATTTGTTGAGCCAGAAAGACAATCCCGAATTTGTCCTGCTGGAATTACGCGACACGGATACCATTCCTTCGCTCGCAGCACTTGTACCGCTCCTGGGCTGGTACGAACGGGAAATGCAGGACCTGGGTGGTCTGCATTTTACCGGGCACCCCGAACCCTTCCCCCTGATCATTCACGAAGGTTTCAGCATCCCCCAGCCACCCCTCGGCATAAACGGCCGTTCAGGTCACCTGAGCGGCCTTTACCAGCCCCCCACCATGCCCGAAGTGCAGGGGGATCAGGTGCAGGATTTGTACTGGGGGCCGGTGCGGGCTGATGTGGTGGAAACTGGTGAATTTCACTATTCCTATATTGGTGAGGCCATTCTTCACTACCATCCGCGCCTGTTTTTCAAGCACCGGGGCATGGAAGCCCGCTTTGCCGGCCAGGACGCGCAGCGCAGTGTTTACCTGGCCGAGCGGGTTTCCGGAGTGGGCAGTGCCTGCCATGCTCTCGCCTATTGTCAGGCCGTTGAAAATGCCTGGGGCATTGAAGTCCCGCCCCGGGCGCAACTGCTGCGGGTGATAATCGTGGAATTGGAGCGTCTCTATAACCATTTTCACTATTTCGGACAATTGTCCAAAACCACGACCCTCAAAGTCGGTGCCGCCACCGGTTTCCTGATGGAAGAAAAAGTCAAACAACTCGCCGGAGAATTAACGGGTTCCCGCTATTTACGTAGCCTGCTGCGGGTAGGTGGGCTCCGCCGGGACTTGCAGGCCGAGCATTTGGCCCATGCCCTGGAGCCCATCATTGATGAAGGCGAGGCTTATCTGGATCGGCTGCAGCAAACGGCGACCCACCTGGATCGTCTGATGGGCACCGGCGTACTTTCGCCAAGTGCCGCTTTTGATCAGGGGGCTACCGGTCCCGTCGCCCGCGCTTCCGGGCTCGATCGCGATTTGCGCCGGGACCATCCTTATGCGGCTTACCACAAATTACGTTTCAACGTGCCGGTGCGCCAGAAAGGTGATGCCATGGCCCGTAGCGAGGTCCGTGGGGAAGCCCTGCGGGAAGCCATTGCCCTGCTGGTACAGGCTTCGGGTCGTCTCAAGGCTGGCCCTGTGCATACGGAATTCGACGTGCCAGGCGGAGCACAGCAGGGCCTGGGCTGGGCCGAAACCCCGCGCGGTACGCTGATTTACGCCGTCCGCATTGAGGATGGACGCCTGCAACGGGTCAAGATCAAATCACCCTCGTTTTCCAACTGGCGGGTGTTTCCACTGACGGTGCACGGTACCAACATGATGGATTACGCCATTAACGAAGCGAGCTTCGGCCTCACCATTGCCGGTTGCGACCGCTAGGAGAAAATCATGCCATTATGGACCTGGACAGGACTTAAAGCCGGTAAAGCCGCTACCCGCTGGCCCCAAAGTGGACCCGATGGTCAGGAAGGGGTATTGGGAATGCCGCGTCTGGATATTGCGGCCTGCCGCAGCGGTTGTGATCTTTGTGTGGAGAGCTGCCCCACTCATGCCATTCATCAGGTGGATGGCGAACCGGTGATCGATTACGGGCGCTGTATTGTCTGCCAGCGTTGCGTGGAGGAATGCCCGGAGGGGGCCATGCAAAGTTCCTGCGACTGGGCTTTTGGCGTGCGCCAGCGCAGTGATCTGATCTGGTCAGCGGCACTGGAAAGTGCTGAGGCCGCAGACCTGCGGAAACGCATTGCGGCCAGCCAGCGCCGCAGTCTGCACATTCGCCATGTGGATGCCGGGTCCTGTAATGCCTGTGAGTCCGAAATCAGTGCGCTGGACAATCCCTTTTATAATTTGCACCGACTGGGCATTTTCTTTACGCCCTCACCGCGTTTTGCCGACCTGCTGATGGTCACGGGACCCGTAACTGCACCCATGCATGACGTGCTGCTGGCCACCTGGGAAGCCATGCCCGAACCCCGTAGTGTCATGGCTACCGGCACCTGTGCCGTCTCAGGCGCGCCCATGGATGAGGGTTATGCCAGCGGATCCGGACTGGAGGGCATTCTCCCGGTGGACATCTGGCTGCCGGGTTGTCCACCCAATCCGGCAGCACTCATTCATGCCCTGCTGCTTCTGGTAGAACGCATGCCGCAAAAAGTAACAGGAGGCCAATATGCTCGATAGTTTCCTGCTGGGCGCACTGCTTTTCGTTCTCGCCATTATCCTTGGTCTGCTGCGCCTGAGTTTAGGCGCACGGATTGCCCTCATTTTCGGCAGCGTGGCGATACTGCTGGGCAGCGTTCTCAGTCTGCTTGCAGGATCTGGTCCTGACACTGGACAGCTTTGGTCCCTGGGCAGCATTCCCGTGACCTGGCACCTGCAGGCGGCTGCTGCCTGGCTGGTCTTCTGGGGTGGACTCGCCGCATTGGCCGCCTTCCTTTCCCCCAGCCGCGCCAAAAATCCCGGCATCTGGATGTCCGGGGCAGGGCTCGCTTTACTGGGAAGTCTCGGCGTTGCCGGTTTACAGGAAGGGATCGCCTTTCTGATTGCCTGGGAATTTTTGAGTTTTGGCGGCGCCATCATGCTCCTTGCCGATGGGCTGCAGAATCGTGAAAAAAGCGGTCAATCCAATTTGTATATGCTCGCTCTGCTCGAGATTGGCGCCGTCGCTTTGTTGCTGTGCCTGCTCTTACTGGGAGCCAAGAATACTGAATTTACGGCCTGGGCGGGGTCCTGGGCAACTTATGGATCAGCGGCCTTTGGCATTGCCATTCTGTTCATCATTGGCTTCGGTGCCAAGCTGGGTATTTTGCCCTTCTACGAGTGGTATCCCGGTGCCTACAGTAGTGGCAGTGGCGCATCGGGAGCATTATTATCCGGCATCATCCTCAATGTGGCCTATTTTGCCCTGGGCCGGGCCATGCTTGACTGGTTACCCCGGAGCAGCGCCACCGGCACCGGTATTTTACTGGTTGCATTGGGCACCATCACCGCTATTCTGGCCATTTTATATGCCTTTCAGCAGGAAGACTGGCGCCGTCTGCTGGCTTTTTCCACGGCAGAAAACGCCGGATTAGCGGTCGTCGCGCTGGGCGCCGCCTCCCTGTTCCGGGCTGACGGTCTGAATATGCTCAGTACCCTGGCCTGGACCGTAGGTCTCATTCATCTGGGCGGTCACAGCCTGGCCAAGGGCAGCATGATGCTCAGCGCCGACCGGGTTGCCAGCGTACGTGGAGACTATGCCATTGCCCAGAGCCGGGTGCTGGCACTCGCGCCCTGGACCCTGGGCATCGGCGCACTGCTGGGTGCCATGAGCCTGGCCGCGATGCCGCCTACTGCCGGGTTTGCGGGAGAATGGTATTTATTCCAGACGGTCTTTCAGGATTTTCATCTGACCAGTTCTGCCGCCAGAGTCACCCTGGCTTTGGGTGGAGCGGGGTTGGCACTGACTGCCGCCATCGCCCTGGCCACCATGATCAAGGTCTTCGGCCTGGGTTTACTGGGTCGCGAGGAAAATCAACACCGCATTGCCGGACGCTGGCCCATTCTTGCTTTGGGCCTGCTGGTTCTGGGGTATGCTGCAGCACTGCCCTGGACCCTCGGCTTTCTCGCCGACGATAACTGGCCCGCTGTTCCCGCCGCCCTGTCCAGTATGGTGAAAGGACCGATCCTGATCCCTCTGCGTTTTCATTTTGCCTTTATTTCACCACCGCTGCTGCTCCTGATGGGACTGCTACTATCCCTGATTCCATTAGCCATGCTGGGCTGGAGTCATCTTCGTCAGGGGCGCGGGCGGGTGCCAGTCTGGGGACATGGGTTGCGCCAGATACCGGCCAATAATGCAGTCACGGCTTTGGCTTTTTCCAATGCTTTGCGTGAATTCTACAGCTTTGTCTACCGCCCCCGCACCAATACCCGGAAAAGCCACAGTGAAAGAAGTTATTTCGTGCGTGAACTGCATTTTGATTACAGTCAGGCCCCGGTATTTGGCCCCTGGTTATTTCGTCCAGTGGTGCGCTTTGTGCAAATCTTGAGTGATCGCCTGGGACTGGCCTTGCAAAATGGTTCACTGAATGCCTATCTGGCCTATATCGGAGTACTGCTCATCATTATTTTTGCGAGTGTTTTTTATATTTAATTGAGTAAGGAGTAAAAATGTTTGCCACTTTCGGCTTCATCGCCGTATTTGCCGTTTTGGGTGCCTGGGCACGATATGGACAGACTCTGCTGGTACAAACGGTATTCGGGCGTGATTTCCCCTGGGCAACCCTGAGTATCAACGTCATGGGCTGCTTCATCATGGGTTTCCTTTTTTTTGAAACCCTCGAACGCATTTCTCTCAGTCCGGAATTGCGTACAGGCATGCTTACCGGGGGCCTGGGTGCTTATACCACCTTCTCGACCTTTTCCCTGGAGACTCTGGTTCTTTTTGAAAACGGCGAAGCACTGAAAGGTTTGCTCTATATGTTTTCTTCACTGTTCCTGTGTGTAGCAGCGGCATTTGCCGGTGCCTGGATATCCCGCAGTATTTAAGAGAGGAGAGAATCATGACCAACGTTTCCGTAGTCCGTATTTACATCAAAGAGGGTGATAAACACGATGGCCACAATTTGATGGAGGAGATATTTCGTATGCTCCACGATCAGTACAAGGTGCATGGGGTCACCGCATTCCGGGGTATTGCCGGCTTTGGCAGCAAGGGCGTGGTTCATGCCGATGATGTATTGCGCCTGAATGTGCATCTGCCCTTGGTACTGGAGTTTTTCGACGAACCGGAGACCGTCGATGCGGTCATGCCCCACCTGCTCGAATTGGTACCCGGCAATCATATTCTGCGCTGGGAAGCTGACTGCGGCTGCGCATGAATCATCATTACTGCCCGCTCTGCTTCGCTGAAATCCCAATCGGAGTGGAGAATTGTCCGGCTTGTGGACGCAACATTGAGGCCTGGGAACGGCAAACCCCTTATTATGATCGTTTGATCTGGGCACTCAAAAATCCCCATTCGGAAGTAAGAATGGGGGCCATACTCAGTCTCGCCAATCAACAACATCCAGAGGCTGCCGGCCCTCTGGCTGAGTGTGCCCTGGAGTATCCCGTTGATGTGGTTCAGGGCATGGCCATTCTCAATGCCATTGATCATTTGCCTGCGGGGCCTGAAAAAAACCGGGCACTCGAGAAGCTAAGTAAACATCCGGCCCACGCAGTACGTGTTTCGGCACAAGAAAATCTTGCTCGAATATCTTAAAAATCTATAAAAAACAGAAAACAAAACAGGGAGAAAACTTGACGGATTAACTGCATAACAATAAAATAATTGTCATGGTGATGAAGTCCACCAAATAACCGCCATTGTGGCTGATGACTTCTACATGAATCCAAATATTATTTGGCATGTGGGAGGCAGTTTGATTATTTTTGAATTAACAAAATTATCCATCATAACAATTAAAACAACATACAGGGTTGCGGGGATCTGACTATGGGTCAACTCGTTGCGCTCAAACAATCCATGGAAAGTCTCACCGACAGAGTCTTAAGAAAGACCGAAGAATATCCTAAGGTCGGCGTAGATCTCTGGATTTGCAGCAATGGTACCGCCCATGTTATCCCTGCAATTCCCAAACTCCGGTTTCACAAAAAACCTCCGACAACTGGCTGTGAATTTATCGGACACTATCAGCATCCCTGTTCGTGGCAGAATGTCATTGACGATATTGAATGGGTGCTTCATAAACCAAGGAGTTCTCATGCGTATTCGCCGCGTTGTACTGGATGTTGACAAGGCCTTTGCCCAACCCAGCCTGAGCGATATAGCCGTCGCTATAGACCGGGTGCGCGGCGTGGAGGGCTTCAACATTTCTGTAGAAGAGGTCGATCAGGAGACGGTCGGCACCCTGATCAACGTCGAGGGGGATAACATTGACCTGGAGGGCCTCCTTCAGGCCATAGAGCACGCAGGGGCAGCTGTTCATGGCATTGAGGAACTGGTGGTCGGCGCTGCCATTCCCCTCAGCGTCGCGGTGTTGTTCCCGCGCCTGATTTACCTCCCCCTGGTTGCTGCCAATATGACGCTGATGGGCGTTGGCCTCACTCTGGGGCTATGGGTGCAGGGCGCCCGCTGGAAATGGGCGCTGGGGCTCATGGGAATCGGTGATATTCTGGCGTTGTTGGGCTACAAGGTAGGCTTGTCATGACCCCCATCTGGACGCACCTCGTCCTGAATCTCGGGCAGGTGGCTTTTATTCTGGTGTTTTCTCCTCTGGTGGAAGGTGTACTGCACCGTATCGAAGAAAATATTCAGGGTAAAAGCGGGGTCAGCATCTGGCAGACTTATCGCGACATCTGGAAACTGTTCGGCAAGGATGAAGTGGTTTCAGAACAGTCCACCTGGGTATTTCGCTTCGCCCCGATTGTTGCTTTTGTGATGCCCATTTTCGTGGTTCTGCTGATTCCTGCGTTCACGGCTTATCCTCTGTTTTTTGCCTTCATGGGTGATATGGTGGCCGTAGGCTTCCTCATGGCGGTTGCCGGCTTTTTCGTAGCCCTGGCGGGCATGGATACGGGCAATATCTATGCGGCTGTAGGGGCCAGCCGAACGCATATGGTGGGTTTTCTGGCGGAACCGGTTTTCATCATGGTGTTTTTCAGTGTGTCTTATGTGGCCAACAGCACCATTCCTTACTTTGTGAATGCCACCTGGGGTGCTTCCTGGAGCAACATGCTGCAACCCACACACCTCATGGTCATTCTCGCTTTTTTCCTGCTGATTCTGGCGGATGAAGGACGCATTCCGGTAGACAGTCCGGCAGGAAAAGTGGAAATTGCCATGATTGGTCATTCCAAGGGACTGGAATATTCGGGCAGCAGCGCGGCTCTCATGAAATGGGGAGGGGCCAGCAAGCTCATGGTATTGGCCCTGATTTTTGTGAATGTGCTCGTCACGCCCTGGGGTCTGGCCGCCACGACCCAGTGGCCCGCCGTGCTCTCTGCCATGGGGCTGGTGCTCCTGAAACTGCTGGCTTTTGTGATTGTGCTGGCGCTGGTGGAAACCACCCTCGCCAAGTTGCGACTGTTCCGTATTTCTGAATTCCTGGCCGTAGCCTTTGTCATTTGTCTGTTTGCGGTCAGCATCCGCCTGGTAGGCATCGCATGATGGCCCCGGTCAGCGCCATCATGCTGAGCATTGACGGCTCGATAGCGGCTCTTTTTGTGATATTCGGACTGGGAGTCATGGTGTCCCGGCAGATGCTGGCCTCCCTGCGCTTTTTCATGTGGCAGGCCAGCGCTCTGACCGCATCTGCTCTGGCACTGGCTTACGCCCTGCAAGCGGTCAACCTGCTCTGGGTGGCGCTGATCACCTTCACGACCAAAGTCATTGCCGTTCCATTGGTACTGCGCTGGGCAGCCGGCGAAGAGGTATATGGTCGCCGCGAAGTAGATCAGGCCATGGGAATACCTGCCTCGGTTCTGGTTGCCGCCCTGCTCGCTCTGGTTGGCTGGTTTGCGGTAGCGCCAGTACTGCCGACCCTGCATGGGGTGCCTTTTGCGGCCATCAATCTGCCGACCGGATTGATCATGGTGCTTTGGGGGGCATTTACGGTCGCCCTGCGTCGGGAAAGTGTTGCGCAATTGATGGGCTTACTCATCATGGAAAACGGCGCCTTTTTTGGATCCATAGCCATTGTGCACAACCTGACGGTTATTGCCGAAATTGCCGCAGCCGTCGATGTGCCGATTGTCGCCCTGGTCATCGGTTTGCTCATTCGCAGTATTCGCCGGGTCACAGGGTCTACCCGGGTGGGTACACTGGATAAACTCCATGAACGCTGACTGCTTGCCCGTCCTTATTTTATTGGTGCCCCTGTCCGGCGCCCTGCTGGCGCTGCTCAATCGGTGGGCAGCACCTTACTTCAGTGTCCTTGCGGCTTTCATCACCCTGCTTTTAGGGACCAGCGCAGCCTGGCATGTCGAGGCCCAGGGTCCGATCCATGCCAGCGATGGCCTGTTTGCCCTGGACGCGTTGGGTGCCCTGTATTTGCTCCCGGTCTGCTTTGTTTATTTCACGTCGTCCCTCTATGCCATAGGGTATTTATGGGCCAGACAGCAGGAACAGGCCAGCGACGAAGCCGAACCACGCTATCGTCAATATTTTCCGTTGATGAATGTATTCGCTCTGGTGATTCTGGCCGTTCCACTGGTTGCCAACCTCGCATTGATGTGGATTGCCATTGAGTTAACCACGGTATTTTCTGCTTTTCTGGTGGCTTATGAGGATCGCGCGGAAGCGCTGGAAGCGGCCTGGAAATATGTCGCATTGACCAGCATGGGTGCCATGATTGCTTTGCTCGGTGTCCTGATGCTGTACTACGGAACCCATGCAGCCGGCCAGGCACCCACCTGGAATGGCCTGCTGCGCGCCGCACCGCATATCTCCACCCCTCTCCTGCTCCTGGCTTTTGTCCTGTGGCTGATTGGTTTTGGTGCCAAAACGGGTCTGGTGCCCATGCACACCTGGCTCCCGGATGCGCATAGTCAGGCTCCCGCCTCTGTCTGTGCGGTTCTGTCCGGAGTGGAAACCAGTGCTGCCCTGTATATGCTGCTCCGCATCTATCCAGCGCTGGCGGCAAATCCGGGTATTCATGACCCGGCCGCCTGGTATATGACTGCCGGTCTCATTACGGTGGGCAGCGCTGCATTCATGTTAATACAGGTGCACGACTTCAAGAGAATGTTTGCCTATTCCACCATCGAACACATGGGCATCATCCTCACCGCCTGCGGAATTGGTGCCGCTGTGCATGAACAGGGAACGGTCTATCAGCTATTTGCCCATGGTTTTACCAAGTCCTTCTGCTTTTTTGCAGCGGGTTTGGCGGGGATTATTTTTGGAACCCAGGAAATTGCCAAAGCAAGGGGTTTGATCAGTCGTTCTCCCGCTGCCGGCTGGGCCTTGGTGCTCGGTACTCTGGCCATTGCCGGCGCGCCACCCTTTGCCCTCTTTTTGTCGGAATTCGAAATTCTCTATACGGGTTACAGCAGTGGTCAGTATCTGCCTACCGGCCTGTTAACCGCATTTATTGTTATCGCTTTTATTGCCCTTGCCTATCAGGCTACGCGGATTGCTTTTGGTGCCTCGGACAATATCCCGGAACAACACAGCGCGCCGACCATCAAGATTCCGCGCAGCAGTCTGGCGGCCATGGCCATAGCCTTCATTCCGATGTTTGTTTTTGGCTTTTATCTCCCGGCACCCTTGCTCCATCTGGTGCATGAAGCGGCGCTCATGCTGGAGGTCCCCGCATGAGCATTCCAAAGACACTGCAGGAATGGCTGCAGAGTATTCCCAACCTGCAGATGCAGAAGCGTTCCGAACAATGGCTGCAGTTGCTTTGTTCTGCAGAACAGCTACCGGCACTGACCCGCCATCTGATGGAAGAGGAAGAGGCTGAATTTGCCACCCTTCTGGTTGAAGAAAGTGCAGATGCACTGAGCGTGCATTATCTTTTTTATCTGCCCGCCACCGGCAATCTGATTGAGCTCAAAGTAGAGGCTCCGGCGGGCACAGAATTACCGGCTATCAGCGATACGGTGCATGCCGCTGACTGGCATGAACGGGAGGCCTGGGATTTATATGGCCTGCGTTTCAGCGGGCATCCCTTTCTGGGCGATTTTGTCTTGCATGATGATGACTGGCCGGAAGGCCTTGATCCCATGCGCCGCAGTTTTGACGGGAAACATCGTCCCGATCTGCATGGCTCTGGAGCGGACTGGGCACCCCCCCGTCTTTTGCAGGAAGAGGGGGCCATGGTCTTTCCCGTCGGTCCCGTCTGGGGAGATTTCAACGAATCCGGCCTTTGGCTGCTGGAAACCCCCGGTGAACAGATTCGCTACTTGCATACCCGCCTGTTTTACAAATATCGCGGTGTCGAAAAAATCGCCGAAGGTCGCACGGTGGATCAGGGCTTGCTCCTGGCTGAACGCTTTGCCGGCGCTGCCGCCTTTGCCCATGCTTGGGCTTACTGTCAGGCACTGGAGCAGATCGCTGCCTGTCAGATACCCACCCGCGCCCAACAATTGCGCATCGTGTTTGCAGAACTGGAACGTATCCGTCACCACGCTGCGAATATTGCGGAAATTGCCGGGTCCACGGCACTGTCTGTAGCCAAGGCGCTGGCCCAGGGAATTGTCGAAGACTTGCTGCGCCTCAGTGCCCGACTCTGCGGACATCGGTATTTTTTTGGGGTATTGACACCCGGCGGTCTGCGCGAAGACCTGGATGAAGGCAAGATCAAGCTGCTCAGACAAACGCTGCCAGAACTGGACCAACGCATGCAGCAGTTGGAAAAACATCTGGAAGGCAGTTCCAGCTTTCTCGACCGCATCGAGGAAATGGGGACTCTGAGTAATGAATTGGCGCGGATATATGGCGTAGTCGGCCCCATTGCCCGGGCTTCCGGCAGAAGCATTGATTTGCGCCGCCATTTGCCTTACGGCCAATATGTATTCCTGTCACCGGATGTTCCTGTAGAACAGGAAGGGGATGGCTACGCGAGACTGCGCATATTTTTTGCCGAAAGCCGGATCAGCGTAAAAATCATTCTGGACTTGCTGCCTTTTATGGCAGAAGGGCCAGTGCAAAGCCCTTGCCCGATTCAGGAAGGCCATGCCCTATCCTGGGTGGAAGCGCCTTCCGGTGCCACCTTTCACTGGCTACGCTGCACCGGGGACGGCACGATCACCCGCCTGCGCCTTGGTACTCCGGGTTTTCGCAACTGGCATGCTTTTGAAAGAGCCATTGAAGGCGCGGCATTTCAGGATTTTCCCATCATTCTGGCCACCTGGGGCCTGTCCATTGCGGAGAACGATCGCTGATGAGCTTCTGGCCATATTATGGATTGCAACGGGGAATCACCACGACCGCCTGGCCGGATGGTGCAGAAGACAGCGCCGGCATTACGCCGGGTCGTCCCTGCGCCCTACAGACTGGGCATGCTGAGGAAATTGCTGCAGCTTGCCCCACCCAGGCACTGAAAGCTGTTAGTCAGGCGGGGAGGGATGGCGTCGCCGTCGATTTTTCCCACTGTATTCATTGCCAACGCTGCCGCCACGGCGATAATGCCCTGCCGTGGAGCACGGATTTCAGTTGGGGGGCTCCCAGCGCTGCTGCCCGGCCTGCTCTGGAATCACGTTTCACGCGCTCTCTTCAGGTGCTGTACGTAGATGCCGGGGCCTGCGGAGCCTGTGTCAATGAAGTCCGCCTCATTGATGCGCCGCCCTACAACCTCCATCGCCTCGGTATTTTCGTGACCGCAACACCCCGCGATGCCGATGTCCTGCTGGTTGCCGGTCCGATTACCGACGCCATGCGCACGGCCATCAGCAAGGCTTACGCGGCCATGCCTGAACCCAAACGGGTCATGGGCATGGGGACCTGCGCCATCCATGGCGGGGTATTTGGTGAAAGCTTTGCCTGTGCAGGCGGGCTGGAAAAAATTGTCCCGGTAGATTTGTGGTTGCCTGGCTGCCCACCACCGCCGCTGGCCATTATTCATGGCTTGCTCAGCCTGGTCGGGCGCGTGACACCTGCCGCTCTGGAGGAACAGCCCTGATGCTTTACATCATTGCTTACCTGCTTTTTGCCGCTGGCCCATTACTGGCACTGATTCCCGGCCGCCGGATTCCGGCCCTGCTGGCCTGGTTGCTGATGAGCAGCGCCTGCGTGCTGGCGGGCATCCAGGGGGTCATGGCCATTGCCGCAGGGCAGAGCCTGCCACTGATTACCCTCAGCCTACCCATCATTGGCCCGTTTACTTTTGTGCAAACGCCACTGGGAGGGCTGCTCATACTCATCACCTCCAGTGTTTTTGCCGTTGCCATTCCCTTTGTGACGCGCGATGCCAACTTGTATACATCTGGACGACGTGGCCTTTTTCTGGCCATCGCCATGCTGACCTTAGCCGGCATGATCGGTTTTTTCCTGGCCGGCAGTATTGTTGCGTTCATTTTTTGCTGGGAACTGGCCGCACTGGCTATTTGGGGTCTCATCACCTTTGAAACCCGGCAAAGCAAACCGGTGGCCGCAGGCCTGCTCACCCTCGCGCTTTCTGAATTGGGTAGTCTGGCCGGTCTGGTGAGCCTGCTGCTGCTTGCTTCTGCCGCAGGAACGCCACAACTGAGCGGAATTGCCCATGCGGTTCCGGAAATGTCTCCCAAGTTATTGCTGGTCGCGGGCTTGTTGGCCTTTTTCGGATTTGGCATGAAAGCCGGCATCATTCCCCTCAATGTCTGGTTACCTGCAGCCCATGGTACCGCACCGCGCTCCACCTCACCCATTCTCTCCGGTGCCACGCTCAATCTGGGACTGTATGCTTTTTTGCGTATCGACGCCCCCATTGCTCTGCATCAACCGCATCTCGGCCTGATTATTCTCAGCAGCGGCGCGCTCACTGCACTCATCGGCATTATCTATGCGCTCGTTGAAAAAGACATGAAACGTCTGCTGGCGCAGAGTTCGGTGGAAAACATGGGAATTGCTACCGCTGGTATTGGCGCCGGCCTGACCTTCGCCGCCTATGGGCATCCCCTGCTCGGCGGGGCCAGCATGGTGGCAGGCCTGTATCACATGATCAACCATTCCACCTTCAAGACCCTGCTGTTTCTGGGCGCGGGTGGCATTGACGCCAGCACCGGCACGCATAACCTGGATGAACTGGGTGGGCTGATGAAACGCCTGCCGGCTCTGGGCAGCTTTTTTCTTGTCGGTGCTTTTGCCATTGCCGCACTCCCGCCTTTTAACGGTTTTGTCAGTGAATGGTTATTGCTGGAATCCCTGCTACGCGTCGTCGAAATACCGGATATCCCCGTGCGCATCACCTTCGCGCTCTCCGGGGCCCTGCTGGCACTGACCTCCGGGCTCGCCCTGACCTGCTTTATCATGCTCCCCGGGAGTGCCTTGATGGGGCTGCCGCGCTCCCCCCAGGCTGCCAATGCCAAAAAAGCGCCCCTCAGCGTCGTGCTGCCCATGGGATTGTTGGCACTGCTGGCTTTGTTGCTGGGCCTGGCAGCCACCCTGGTCATCCCGGTCTTGTCCAGGTTGGCGGCCACCCTGCTGGGGACGAATCCCACGGCTTCTCTGGTGCCTGATTTCTTCCATATTCCCAGCCAGGTTCCCATGGCTGTCCGCCATGCCCTGGACCCCATCGGGGCCAGCCTGGGCGCAGCATTCCTGCCCTTGCGCAGTCTGGTCGTGATGCATCTCGATCAAACCCCTGCCCCTGTGGTCTACGCCATGTCCACCTTGCTCACCTTCGTGGTACTGGTATTGATGCTTGGCAGCGTCTGGATTCTGGTCCGTGTAATACGCCAGCGCCGGGTCACCCGAAATACTTTGTGGGATGCCGGACTGACCCGCCTGCGTCCGGAAATGACCTACACCGCCACCACCTTTGCTGCGCCGGTACGCGTGGTGTTTCAGGGATTTTTTCATCCCCTGATCGAAGAAAACGAAAAACGCCACGGCGCCTTTGTGCTGACCCGCAGTTATCATCAGGTCATTACCAATATCTCCGAACGCCTGGTCATCCGGCCCGGCATTCGCATGGCCCTGTACATCGCGAGTCGCCTCGCCAGAATGCATAAAGGACATGTAAACACTTATGCCAGCTACATCCTCGTCGCCATGGTGGTGGTGCTGATCATTGTTGCCGGTGCCGGAACCCGTTAAATGGGGTGGATTCCGTCTCCCGAATTCGCACGGCGTGCAAAATGGACGAAAATTGAATGTTCTATAATCAAGTCAGGGCGCCTGGGCCTCGGTAGAGGGCTCGAAACTATTTCACTTGCTAATTAAAGGAGTTGTTACGTGAAAGACTTGCGAACCACCTTTCTGGATCATGTCAAAAAAGGCCTCAATGGCAAGGCGCTGCCCTTACGGGTCATTTTTTGGGATGGCCACGAATATGCTTTCGATGAATCCATACTGGTCACCATGCAGATCAAATCTGCAAAGATCATTACCCAGCTCCTCACCGGCAGTGCCCTGGACGTATTGGGCGAAGCTTATGTAGAAGGAGACATCGGCATTGAAGGGCGCTACCAGGACATTCTTGCTGTTGCCGAAGGCCTCAGTGACGCATTTCCGGCCAAAAGGCCCAAAACCGGCATTCTCCACAAGGCCTTACACAGCAAAGCCAAGGACAGGGAAGCCATTCACTATCATTACGATGTCTCCAACGACTTCTACAGGCTTTGGCTGGATCGCAACATGGTGTACTCCTGTGGCTATTTCAAAACCGGCAAGGAAGATATTGATGTTGCCCAGGAGCAGAAACTGGATCACATCTGCCGCAAACTCCATCTGCAACCTGGTGAAAAACTCCTGGATATTGGCTGTGGCTGGGGCGGCCTGCTGACCTGGGCCGCCAAACACTATGGCATACACGGGGTGGGCGTTACCCTCAGTGAAGAACAGTTTGCCTTTGCCAAAGAGCGCATTGAAAAGGAAGGCCTCGCCGATCGGGTAGAAATTCGTCTGCAGGACTACCGCGATATTCCCGAACGCGATTACTTTGACAAGGTGTCATCCGTCGGGATGTTTGAACACGTGGGTCGGGCCAAGTTACCCGAGTATTTTGAGGTCATCAACCGGGTGCTCAAGGAAGGCGGTTGGGTCATGAATCATGGCATTACCGCGAGCCAGCAGGACGACGAGGGGGGGCACCATTCCGGCAGTGATTTCATGGATAAATACGTGTTTCCCGATGGGGAAATTCCTCACCTCTGGCGCGTCGTCCGGGATATGGCTGGACAGAATCTTGAGGTGATTGATGTCGAAAATCTGCGTCCACACTATGCCCAAACCCTGATTCATTGGGTAGACCGTCTGGAAGCGCATAAGGACGAGGCTATCGCCATGGTCGGGGATAAGCGCTATCGGATCTGGGCCATTTATATGGCAGGTTGCGCTTATGCCTTCTGGCGCAACTGGTCGGCATTGCACCAGGTGCTGGCTATCAAGCAGACCGGGGAGGAACTCACTCCGCGCCCCTGGGAACGGCGCTATCAATATGAAAATGATCAATACCGTCTGGCTGAACCGGATTGGGGGGATTTGTAAGATGGGGATGGGTACTCATTGAAAATGGAACCAACTTTTGGCTCGGGATATGGTCAGATGGGGTATACTGTTCAGGAAGAATCCACATGGAGGAGCCGTCATGCCCATGGTCAATATCATGAGTATCATTGGAGTCATCATTGCACTGGGCATCCTTGCCTTTCTGGTCCTGGCACTGGTTTATCTGATTTCACCGCAAAAACTGGACAGCTTTCTGCGCGGAATCGGCGTTCATCGCGGCATCGGCGTATTCACCGCTAAAAATGTATTTACGGTACTGTCGCGTCTGGCCGGAGTCATGATTCTCCTCGGTGTGCTGACCATTGCCATGGTTTTGTTTCAGTCCTGGCCCAGAGGTTGGCTGATCCCGGCTGCGCAGGAACTGGTCATGGCCGTCATTCTGTTTGTTGTCAGCTACTGGGGGAGTCGGAGCAAAAGCAACGACGGTAGACCGGGAACTTCCCGTTAAGCTAGAATCCAGGAGCTTGGGCAGGCTTGGAACCAATCCAAGGTCGTGTCGGTCAATATGCGGGTCAGTCTCATTTTTGCGGAGCAAAATCATGACGAAGCAACGCCTGGCTTTCTGGACCACCCTGATCGGTGCCGCCTGCCTTTCCGGTTGCGCCACGGTCACCCCGGTCAGCGGTACTTTCCCGAACATCACCCCTGTCGCCGCACAAAGCGGCACTTTCAATGGTCATCAGGTTCGCTGGGGCGGCAAAATCATTGAAACCCGACCCGAAACGCAACAAACCTGCTTTACCGTACTGGGTGAACCCCTGCGCAATGATGGCAGGCCCCGGTCCGAAGAAGGTGAGGCGCATATTGGTCGCTTTGTGGCCTGTGCCCCCGGTTTTTATGATCCCATGCTTTATCGACCCGACCGTGAGGTCACTTTTATCGGAATGATTACCGGCACTGAGCGCCATGATGTGGGTCAATTCAGTTATACCTATCCCAAACTGGCAGCGAGTACCGTGTATTTATGGCCTATAGAACCGCCTCGTGCACAGGTGGAGCAACAGGTTTTTGTCGGCACCGGCTTTGGTTTCTTTCCCGGATGGTACGGACCCGGTTGGGGATATTGGCCATGGGGTCGCTGGTAAGCTTCTTCTCTGTAACATAAAGGAAAACAGGATGCTGAAAAGAGCCTTACTGATATTACTGTGCAGCACTTCGCCGTTTATTTTTCAGAATGCATGGGCGGCCAGTTCCGGCGACTGCAGCATTTCAGCGCCGGACCATAGCCAGAAACAATTTGAGCGTCTGATGACGGCTCTGGTTCACAAGGATTTCAGCCTTTGGACAGAAAATGCAGATACCCAGTTCACGACAGCAGCCTCAGCGCAAAGCTTTAAGGAAATGGCTGCTGGACTTGATGAAAAATTGGACCTGCAAAAACACTGGACGGCGAATTATGTGACCACCCTGAACGAAGGAAAATACCAAAGCGGAATATGGCGCCTGACCATGGCCAGCGGCCAGCAGGTCCTGATCCAGGTTACCTTTATTCACCATAAAGTTGCAGGATTTCATGTGCTGTGAGAGATTGCTCTTAGTCAAACCGCGGGTGGGCGTCATCATGGCCTGTCCCCTAAAAGCCCACCTTGTTGAGGAGTTGTCATGAAAAAAACCTATATTTCTACTGCACTTGGTTCTGCTTTTGCTTTGTCCATGGCGGCATTGCCGGCAACCGCCATTGCCGCTACCACCGGCACGGCGACCCTGCAGCCAGTTGCCATGATGGGCAGTAGCGCCAAAAATGAAGGCAATTGCTCGCAGATGATGGGCAAAGGTCAACAGGAAGGCAATTGCTCAAAAAACATGAACAGGATGCCCCCCAAAACTGCAAATAACGCCAAGGCGAAGGAGGCAAATTGCGTCAGTAAATCTGCCATCAAGGCCCATGACGGAAAATGCGGCAAAAAAACCATGGAAAAAATGCACATGCCGATCACGCATTCCTGATTGTAGCGCCCCCGTCGTTTATGAAGCCCACGTCAGCCCACTCAGCGCTGCCCGAAGCCGCATAAATGCCGGGAACCCATGGCACCAATCTGCCTGAAAATGCCATTGGCCTTGGCCTGCGCAGGGAGTTTCTGGACGACTTACTGGCCCTTGCCCAGAGTGATATCCGTTTTTTTGAACTGGCTCCGGAAAACTGGATTGGCTTTGGTGGCCGCCCGGAACAGCAGCTCCGTCAGTTGACGGATAGATATCCTTTTATTTGTCATGGTCTTTCCCTGTCCATCGGCGGGCCGGAACCGCTCGATATGGATCTCCTGGAAGCCGTGGGCGACTTCATGCAAGAGCACGGCATTCAGCACTACAGCGAGCATCTGGCTTTTTGCTCCGACCGGGGTCAACTTTACGATTTATTGCCCCTGCCGCTGACGGAAGAAATGCTGGAATATGTCGCCCAGCGGGTGATGCAGGTCCAGGATTTCCTGAAAATGCCCTTGATTATCGAAAACACGGCCTACTATGGTGATTACACACACAGCACCATGAGCGAGCAGGACTTTCTTCTGGGGCTGCTGGCAAAATCCGGCTGCGAGCTGTTATTGGACCTCAACAACCTGTATGTGAACAGTTGCAATCATCACTACGATGCTTTGGAATTTTTGCAGTGTTTGCCCGCAGAACGCATCGCTTATCAACACATCGCCGGACACCAGCAGCATGTGAACGGCTGGCTGATTGATACCCACGATGCTGCTGTGGACCCTGCCGTATGGAAACTGCTGCAACACAGTCGGGAGCAATTTGGCCCCAAGCCCACTCTGCTGGAATGGGATAACCAAATCCCGCCCCTGACGGATTTATTGCGCGAGGCCCGAAAAATTGCACAGCAAACAGCAGCCCATGCAGATGTCTGATACGCCCAATGAACCGGACCGGCTCAGGATACTGACTGCCCATCTGCGCAATCCGGTCCAGCAACCCCCTCCAGGATTTATGGATGCCCAAGCGCTAGAACTTTACCGGGAACTGCTGGTGGGTAATTTTGATGCCGCCCTGCGTGCCTGCTTTCCTCTGTGGATTCGCTGCCTGGGTGAAGCCCGATATCTGCGCTGGCGAGATACGTTCATTGCTGAACATGCCTGTCGCAGTCCGTTTTTTCGCCAGATTCCCGATGAGTTTATGGCCTATCTGAGCCAAAATCCGCAACGTCTTCAGCAGGATCTGCCTTATGCTCTGGAACTGGCGCACCTGGAATGGCTGGAACTGGCTCTGGGTGTGGCCCAGACCGACACAGTCCCCGAGCACAGCGGATCAGCAGCGCAGGATCCCTGGACCACCCCGCTACGGCTGAATCCGGTTCATGCGCTGGTTCGGTATGCCTATCCTGTCCAGCAACTGATACTGCGGCCAAGCTTCTCCGCAGCCCCCGTTCTCGACCCGAATCCGGTTTCCCTGTACCTTTATCGGGATCGGGACGACGCTGTCCAGATGCTGGAGCCTGATGCCTTGAGCCTGCAAATACTGGTCAGTCTGGATGCAGACCCGCAATCTGGAAGCGCCGTTTTCCAGCATTGGCTGGAGCACGGAAAGATTGACGGGAATGCGCAAACAGTTGCCGAGCAAATGCAGGGGCTCCTGCGCCAGATGCTGGATCTGCAGATGATCGACTTTGTGAGCCGCCATGAGCGCCGAAGCTTACCTGACTGACAGTTCGGCCGACTCCCTGGAGCCCGGTTTTATTGTCCTCCAGGGCGACCGTCTGGAATGGCTCCGTGATGCTGTCCTCGAATGGCTGCGCAATCACCCGCTGCAGCCTCTCGAAGAAGAGATTTTTCTGGTCCAGAGTAACGGCATTGCCGAATGGCTGCAGTGGACCCTGGCAGAGCACGAGGGGATTTGTGCGGCCGTCAAGGTCATGCTGCCGGGACGTTTTCTCTGGGACAGTTACGTCCGGGTACTGGGCCGGGAGCAGGTCGCCAGCCGTTCACCTCTTGATAAGCCAGCACTGACCTGGCGACTGATGCGACTGCTTCCGAAACTGCTCTCCGCCCCTGATTTTGCCCCCCTGCAGCATTATCTCAACGGCAACGGCAGCACTGCCATGGAACGCCGCTGGCAGATGGCCGCGCAAATTGCCGATCTTTTCGACCAATATCAGGTTTATCGCAGTGACTGGCTGCAGGACTGGGCGGAGGGCCGGGATACGTTGCGCAGCGCGCAGGGGCAAATCGTCAGCATACCGGCAGATCAGCGTTGGCAGTCGCGGCTCTGGCAGGCTGTCCAGCAGGATCTGCTGCTACAGAATCCAAGCGCCGTCATGGGCCGGGCCGAAGTGCACCAGGCTTTCATAAAGGCCATGACAAACGGAGTAACACCGCTTCCGGCCCTGCCCCGCCGGGTCGTCCTGTTCGGGGCGGCCACCCTGCCCGAACAAAGCCTGAGCGCCCTGGCGGCACTGGGGCAAAGCGTGCAGGTGATTCTCGCAGTACCCAATCCCTGCCGCTTTTATTGGGGAGACATCATTTCAGGGCGGGAACTGCTCCGCCGCGAACGCCGCCGCCAGCCCCTGCGCCAGGATCGGGACCTCAGCCAAATAGCGCCCGAAAACCTGCACAGTGAATGTAATGTATTACTCGCCCAATGGGGTCGCCAGGGTCGGGATTTTCTGAACATGCTGGAGCAATGGGATGATACCCAAGCCAGACAAAGCGCGCTGGCCATCCCGCGTATTGACCTGTTCAGCGAAGACCGGGGCGAGACCCTGCTCAGGCAACTGCAGGTACTGATCCGCGAGCAGGAAGTCATTACTCCGGAACACTGTCAGCCGGTCTGCGAAAGCGACCATTCCATCGTTTTTCACGTCGCCCACAGCGCCCTGCGCGAGTTGCAGGTTCTCCATGACCAGCTACTGGACCATCTTGCCACCGGTTCCATGCAGCCTCGGGATATCATTGTGATGGTCCCGGAAATCGGCCGCTTTGCGCCGCTGATTCGCGCCACTTTTGATCAGTACGATCGCGAAGATGCGCGCTATATTCCTTACCATATTGTGGATTTGCAGGCCCGGGAAGAATCCCCCCTGCTGCAGGCGCTGGACTGGTTGCTGCAATTACCGGAGCAGCGCTGTCAGCAAAGTGAAATCCGTGATCTGCTGCATTGCCCGGCCTTCCGTCGGCGTTTTGGCATGGAAACCGAGGACCTGCCCCTGCTCGAATCCTGGCTTGAAGAATCCGGGTGGCGCTGGGGTTTATCGGCAGAACATCGCCACGCATTGGGTATGTCCTACTGCGGCGCGCAAAATACCGGCGCTTTTGCCCTGCAGCGGCTGAATCTCGGCTATGCCAATGGCCATGACAGTCACTTCGCCCATATCGAGGCCTACGGCGAAGTTGGCGGGCTCGACGCGGCACTGCTGGGCCCTCTCAATCAGATGCTGGAACGTCTGGAAAACTGGCAGCAGGCGCTGGGCACCGCGCGGCATCCGCAGGCCTGGGCTGCAGCAGCCCGGCAGTTGCTCGCCGATTTTTTCAGTGCCGAAGATGCAGATGATGCTGAAATCATGCAACAACTGGACGCCGCCCTGCAGCAGTGGCTGGAAGATTGTGCCCTGGCGGATTTTGCCGAAGACCTGCCCCTGGCAGTATTTCGCGCCAACTGGCTGGACATGCTCAAGCTGCCGGAATTGCATCGCCATTTTCTCGGTGGTGGGGTCACCTTCTGCACCTTGTTACCCATGCGGGCGGTTCCCTTCGCCATGATCTGCCTGTTGGGCATGAACGAGGAAGACTATCCGCGTCGCACTCCGCGCCCGGATTATGATTTGATGGCCCTGGCGGGCATGAGTCGTCCGGGTGACCGTTCACGCCGGGATGATGATCATTACCTGATGCTGGAAGCCCTGCTGGCGGCACGGCAAATTCTGTATATCAGCTGGACGGGTCGGGACCCGCGCAACAACCAGCCGCGTCAACCGGCATTGATGATCAGCCAGTTGCGCGATGCCATCGCCAGGGGCTGGCCGGATAAATATCCCGCCGATGACCCCGTGCCCGAAAAAAACCGCCTGCTCCGCCGCATCACCCAGGAACACCCGCTGCAGGCGTTCAGCCGGAAATATCTGGAGCATCCACAAAAACACCATACCTGGGCGCGCGAATGGTTTCCTGATCCGGAAGAAGAGGCCGGAGCTAATCAGACCCAGCCCGTTCCGGCACTTCCCGTTCCGGAAACAGCAACCAGAACCCTGAAAGATTTCATCGAATTTTTCCGTTGTCCGGCACGCGCCTTTTACCGGCAGCGTCTCGATACATTTTTTGGGGATGCGCCGGCTGACAGCGAAGACGATGAAACTTTTGTACTGAATGGACTGGATCAATACAGTCTGCTTAACGACGTACTGGAAGCGGCAACAACTGTGCAATCCACGGAAAAGCTGCTGCCCATCGTGAAACAAAAAATCGCCGCACAACTGCGCAGCGGTCATTATGCCTTCGGGATTGCGGGACAAAGACAGGCGGCGGCGCTGCGCAGCAACGCTGAACCCATCCTCAAGGCCTGGCAGGCCCTGAAGCCAAGCTGGCAGCCCGAGCAGCAACGCCACGCGCTTTATCATGAAGCGGGGCATGTGCTGCTGGATGACTGGCTGCCGCCTTTGTATCTGGATGCCGACCAGCATCGGGCTTTTCTGCAGTGCCGTGCCAGTCGCCTGCTCAATGATAAAAACCAGATTCAGGCTGACAAAATGGCGGATATATGGATACAGCAATTATTGGCCGCAGATTTGGGTATTGCCAGCCGCGCCATTGTGCTGGGCAGGGATGCCATGATCCACAGCACCCAACCCATTGCAAATGCCTCCGACATTCTCAAAGAACTGCTGGATTTCTGGGCAGAAGGCCTCCTCCAGCCCCTGCCCGTCACTTTGAAAACTGCGGTTGCCGCATTACACAACGCCAACCCCGCTGTCATTTATGAAGGGAATCAGCGTAGCGACGGAGAAGTACAGCGTTATCCCGGCCTGGCCCGGGACTATCCGGATTTTGCCCGCCTGAGCAGCCAGCGCTGTGGGCCGCGCCAGTGGGGCTTTCAGGAATATGCCGAAGCCCTGTACCATCCTTTTGCCGACTGGCTGGAAAAACTGGAAGTGGAACACTACCCATGAGTACGCCACTGGATCCCCTGAAAATGCCGCTTTGGGGCAGTCGTCTCATCGAAGCCAGTGCCGGCACCGGAAAGACCTGGACCATTGCGGCATTGTACCTGCGCCTGATTCTCGGTCATGGGCAGGCTGGTCAGCCCGTGCTGATGCCGCTACTCCCCGAAAACATACTGGTGATGACCTTCACCCGGGCCGCCACCCAGGAACTGAAAGAACGGATCCGCCAGCGTCTGCAGGAAGCGGCCGCGTATTTTCGTGATCCGGAGCAGCAGCCGGTTGATCCATTTTTGCAGAAATTGCTGGAGGACTATGCAGAACCAGCCGCACGTCAGCATGCCGCCTGGCGACTGTCTCTGGCCGCTGATGCCATGGACCAAAGTGCCATTTTCACCATTGATGCCTGGTGCCAACGCAGCCTGCGCGAACACGCTTTTCTGACCGGCAGTGATCCGCGCGAAAACCTGCTGCAGGACGACAATGATCTCCGCGCCGATGCCATCCGCGACTTCTGGCGGCAGGAAGTATATCCGCTCCCGGAACACCTGCTGACCCCCTTGCTGGGAGTCTTTGCCGATCCCGATCAGGTGCAAAGCAAAATCGTCCCTCTGCTCGGTAATGGCGCAACTTTTGACAAACCCACACAAACACTGCAGGAACTGCTTTCGCAAACTCTATCAGCGCTGCAGCAGCAGCTTGCATCCTTAAAACAACGTTGGTCTGATCAGCAGGCAGACTTGCGTAACTACATCCTCCAGATCCTGAACGGCCCCAAGGCAGCCAACCCCCTCAATGGCGGAAAATACAAACCCGAAACCATGGAAGCGGTTTTCGAGGCCTTGCAGAAATGGCTGGATAACCCCGAACAAATCCTGCCCGGCAATCTGGAGAAATGTCAGTTACTCTGCGCCAGCAGCCTCCAGGAAAACTGCAACAAAGGACGATCCATTGCAGCACCGTCTTCGGCCCGGATACTGGAAGCCGTTCTTGACGAACTGGAGACCCTCAAAGCGCAATTCCAAAAAATTCATCATGACATTCAAAGTCATGCTGCCACCTGGATTCAGCAGCGCCTGGAAACCCTCAAGGCCATGCATCATCAGGTCAGCTTTCACGATTATCAACGCCGCCTCGCCGACGCCCTGAGTGACCCGGCCCGTGCCGAACAACTCAAAAGCCGTCTGCAAAGCCAGTATCCGGTGGCCATGGTCGATGAATTTCAGGATACCTCCAGCCTGCAATACCGGATTTTCGACGCCATTTACGCCACGGCAAGCAACACCCCCGAGCGCCTCCTGCTGCTCATTGGTGATCCCAAGCAGTCCATTTATCGATTTCGCGGCGCCGACATCCAGAGTTATCTGCAGGCACGACGCCTGACCGCAGGCCGGCACTATCAGCTCGACACCAATTTCCGCTCCAGCAAGCCACTGGTAGCCGCGCTCAATGCGCTCTATGGCGAAGCCGAAGCAGAACTATCCGAAGGCGCCTTTGCCTATGCCAAAGGGGGTGCGGACAATCCCTTGCCCTATTGGCCCGTCCGAGCCAATGGCAAAAACGCCTACTGGCAACTCAGCAAGCAACCCGGACCCGCCCTGACCATCTGGGCCGCTGCAAAACCCCTCAACAAAGCGGATTATTTGTACCATGCCGCCGAACAGGCAGCAGAATGCATTGTCCAGATACTCAGCAACCCTGAAACCGGTTTTCGCCGGGAAAACGCTGAGCAAATACGCCGGGTAAGCGGGAGAGACATCGCCATTCTCGTGCGTGACCGTCATGAGGCGGCCTGTATCCGCGAAGCCCTGCAACGGCGGCGCGTGCGCAGTGTTTTTCTCGCGGAAAAACAATCTGTATATGATACTCCCGAAGCACAAGATCTGCTGCTCTGGCTGGAAGCCGTTGCCGATCCGGAAAACACCCAACGCCTGCGCGTCGCTCTGGCCCTGCCGCTGCTCGACTTGTCCCATCAGGAACTGGATGCTTTCAATCGGGATGAAAATGCCTGGGAAGAACAACTGGCCAGTTTTCAGGACTTGTCGCGCAGATGGCGGCGTCAGGGCGTTTTGGCCATGTTGCATCACAGCATCCACCGCTTTGCCATAGCCCGAAAGCTGCTGCGCCACCCTGATGGAGAACGGCGCCTGAGCAATCTTCTTCAGCTTGGCGAACTCCTGCAAAGCGCCAGCGCCACCCGCGAAGGACCTGAGGCGCTGATTCATTTTCTGCGCGAGGCCATCGCCGCCAAGCATGATCAGAGTGATGCCCACATTCTCCGCCTGGAAAGTGATGCCGAGCTGATTCGGGTGGTCACCATCCACGCCGCCAAAGGCTTGCAATACCCTCTGGTTTTTCTGCCATTTATTGCCACTTACAAGAAGGAAAAGGGGGAGGATTATCAAATTCAGATCGAAGGGGGTGGCGCAGCGCAGATTATTTGGGAGCGGGGCGACTCAGAGGCGACGGAACGCGCCCGCCTGCAGGAAGATTTACGCCTGCTGTACGTGGCGCTGACCCGTGCGGAATATGCCCTCTTCCTGGGACTGGCGGAACCCAGCTCGGCTAAATCGCCCATTTTTGATCACAGCGCCATCGCCTATCTGCTGGGGAAGCAGCGCCATAATATGGCCTTACCCGAGCTGCTCAAGCGCCTCCAGCAAAATGCCATCCTCAGGGAAAACCTCCAGCTCCACCCCCTGTCTACAGAAATCCCGGTTACCCCCTTGGTCGCCAGCACCAGCAATACGCAAAGCCGGATTCCCGATTATCATGGTCACTTCGATAAAACCTGGGGAGTAGGCAGTTTTTCCCTGCTGGTGCGTGATCTTTCCCCATCTGCCCTGCCCAGTGCACGACGTGCCCACCAAGGGGACATCTGGCACCACTACCCACAGGGAATGCGTGCCGGAACTTTCCTCCATGACCAACTGCAAACGCTCGCCGGGCAAGGGTTCGCCACTGTTTTGCAAAAGGGCAGCGCTTCACGTATCGCCCAGGCCTGTGAACAGGCGGGTCTGTCCGACTGGGCAGAAGGCACCCTGGAATGGCTGCAAGCCATCGTCCGGACGCCCCTCACGGCATCCGGCCTGAGCCTGGAAAACCTGCAGCACTATCAGAGTGAAATGGCTTTCTGGTTTCCCAGCGCCGCACTGCGCAGCCGGGAACTGGACCAGCTCTGCACCGACCAGATGCTTCCCGGCATGCAGCGGCCGCGTCTGCCGGATCGCGTTGTCCACGGCATGATGCGCGGCTTCATGGATCTGGTATTTGCTGATGCCGGTCAATATTTTGTCATGGATTACAAATCCAATGTCCTCGGCAGCGAGGATCAGGATTATCATGAACAGGCCATGCAGCAGCAGACCCTGCAACATCGTTATGAACTGCAGGCCAGTCTTTATCAACTGGCCCTGCACCGCTTACTGCAGCAGCGTCTGGGCAGGAATTACGATCCGCAGGCACATTTGGGGGGAACCCTCCTGTTCTATCTGCGCGGACTGGAAGGACCGCAACGCGGAATCCTTCATCTGCCCGCCAATCCGGCACTGGTTGAAGAGATGGACCAGTTGTTTGCGTCCGGAGAACGCGCATCATGAGTCAGGCCACTTGTCATACCAATCCCGAAGCCCTTCTCCAGCTTTTGCAAGACTGGACGGAAGCGCAATGGTTGCGAGCCCTCGATCTGAGTTTTGCGCGTTTTCTGCTCAGCCTGGAACCCCAGGCACCGGCCCTCTTGCCGCTGGCGGCAGCACTGCTCGCCCGCCTGGAAGGCGAAGGACATACCTGTCTGCAGCTCGACCTTTTTCTGCATGAGCCCGAGCGCTTTCTCAGCGGGCCACCGGAACGGATCTCAGAACTGCGCCATATCCTCGCCGCATGGCCCCAGCCGCAACAATGGATGGATATTCTCAGCACTTGCCAGGTGGTGGAGAACAGGGATCGTATCCATCCAAAAGCTGAGGACGACGACAGCGAAACACCCCTGGTACTGGATCAGGGCTGTCTGTATCTGCGGCGCTACTGGCGCGATGCCCAGTGCATCGCCCGGACACTGACAGAACAGGTCAGTCGCAGGGCGCTCAATCCCGTCCCGGCAGAAATACTGAAACCGCTGCTGGCACAGCTTTTCCCCGCTGACACTTCAGGTTCGCCGGAAAATCTTCCCTGGCAGAAAATTGCCTGTGCGCTGGCCATGCGTGGCCGCTTCACCATCATCACGGGTGGCCCGGGTACGGGCAAAACCTACACAGCAGCGCGCCTGATGGCCCTGCTCATGGCGCAGCACAACAGTGCTTCGTTGCGGATCGTGCTCGCCGCACCTACCGGCAAGGCCGCCGTGCGCATCAATGAATCCCTGCACAACGCCATTGCCCAGTTGCCGCCGCTGGGTCAACAGAATCTGGCGACCGCCTTTGCGCGCATCGGCCCGGCGCGCACCCTGCACAGCCTGCTCGGTGCACGTCCCGGAACCCGCCGCTTTCGCCATGACCGCCAGCACCCCCTGGATCTGGATGTGCTGATCGTCGATGAAGCCTCCATGATTCATCAGGAAATGATGGCCGCCCTGTTGCGTGCCCTACCCGAACATGCCCAACTGATTTTGCTGGGAGATCAGGACCAGTTGGCTTCCGTCGAGGCGGGCGCGGTACTTGCCGATCTTTGCAATCATACCGGGTCCTACGACAGTGCAACCTGCACCTGGCTGGAGGAGACTTGCGACTGCACGCTGGAGGCAGACCGCCGATCTACCAATCCACTTGCCAGCGGAGTGGTGCGACTGCAACGCAGTCATCGCTTTAACGTCGGAATTGGCGCGCTGGCTGACGCCGTGCAACAGGGACAAACATCCCTGGCTATCCAGACACTCCACCAGGAAGCCGTGCTCCAATGGTACGAGGCCCCGGAAATTGCGCAGATCCTGCAACTGGCGGACAGCCACTCAGGCTACCGGCCACTCTGGGAAAATATCCGCCGGGGGGGCGGCAAAAATATTGAGGAACACGCCCTTTGGGTACAACAGATTCTCGAACAATATGGTGCATTCCGCCTGCTTTGCGCCCTGCGCCAGGGGCCCTGGGGCGTTGCCGGAATCAACCAGGCCATTGAAGACCATCTGCAGGAAACCGGCATCCTCAAAACCCAGGGGCTCTGGTATGCCGGACGCCCCGCCCTGATTACCCGCAATGATCCCCAGCTGGGGCTGAGCAACGGTGACATCGGTATTGCTCTCCCCGATCCGCAAGGCAAGTTACGGGTTTACTTTCCCGGCAACGACCCACGGCCCCGCGCCATACTCCCCAGCCGCCTCAAATACAGCGAAAGCGCCTGGGCCATGACCGTGCACAAATCCCAAGGTTCAGAGTTCCAGCACACGGCGCTGATTCTGCCGCCGCAGGATAGCGCGGTAATCCGCCGGGAACTGTTATATACAGCCATTACCCGGGCTCGCGAGAAATTCAGCTTATTTGCCCCGCAAGCCGGTCTGCAACAGGCCATTACCCGCAGAACCCTGCGCATGAGCGGCCTCTTGTCAGCTTTGCAAAATTCAGCTAATTGGTACAGATGAAAGCCGCATAGACTGCTCATGATCCACTACCCACTTCAGAAAAACCCCACAGGAAAGCATGTCCAATCCATTCTCCCTTAAATCCCGTAACTTACTCAGTTCACTGCTGCAGAATCGGCAAGCCGATTTTACGGCCGCCATTACCCAGGCGGTAGAGCAGTTTTATGCAAAAATAGCGGAATACCCCGAATTAGAGGTTGTGCTGCAGCGTCTGGGTAATGAAAGAGTCTCCCGACTGAAAGCGGAACAATGCAAGCACTCGCTGTCGCTGCTTCTTCCGGACGATGGTAATGATCTTGAGCTGCGATCACAGGAAATTGGTAAAATTCACGCTTTAATGGGTATTCAAAGTGAATGGCTGATCAACAGTATGGCCCTTTACAGCGACAGCCTGCTGGAGCTGCTCAATCCCTTTTTTAAAGACACCCCGGAATTACGCGGATATCTGCTGCAAAAACTCGCCACCGATCTGGCCCGGCAATTACAAGGTATGGAATCCGTCGCCCAGGAAGAGCGCAAAATTCTGGAACAAATTGATCTACTGCTGATCAGCGATGCAACTCCGGAAGAAAGCGTGCGGCAGATGATCAACAAGTTGATGACCATTTCCGGCCTGGATGGTGCATGGATCGGCCATTCTGAAGATGGCATTCACCTGCTCCGCGATCAGGTCAGCGGTGAAGCAATGGAGGAATACCTGGATAGTGTTGAGATTCGTCTGGACGATAGTCCTTACGGCCAGGGACCCGCCGGAAAAGCCTGGCGCAGCGGCGAAATTGTTTATGTCGACGACTGGCTAAGCGATCCGATCACAGCCCCCTGGCAGGAACCCTCCCAAAGATATGGCTGGCGCTCCAATGTAACCATTCCCGTCAAGGTCAATGGCAAGCCTTATGCCACAATTGGTCTGTACAGCAAGATTCCTGGGTTTTTTCGTGCCCCCGATCGCCAAAACCTCATACGACACCTTGCCATCATGTTGGGTATCGCCATTGCTCGTCATCAACAACAAATACGCATCGATCGCTTGAATAGCCTCTATCGGGCTTTTCTCGCCGAAGGCGACATTCTGATCCGGGCCCGCTCCGAAACCGAGATGTTCCGCAAAACCTGCCATCACATTGTGGAAGGAACCCTGTTCAAAACTGCTTACGTCATGAAGCCCGATCCGGTTGGCCGTTTCCAGGCTCTTGCAGGTGCGGGTGACGGGAGTGGGATTCTCGGCAGTCTGGGCATCCAGCTATTTTCAGACCGTCCCAGCCTCTTGCGCGATACCTGGCAATCTGAACACCTGCAATACCGCAATGATTACCGCAGTGATCCCGCTTTGAGTGCCCAACATAATCTGATGGAACAACAAAATTGGGCCAGCGTTGCTGCCATCCCGATTCGGCGTAACGGGCAAATCTGGGCCATTCTTGGTGTTACCAGTAGCGAAAAGAACATTTTCGACCAGGAAATCCTCGGCACGCTTGCCCGGGTAGGCAAACTGATTGGTTACGGCCTGGATGAAATGGATCTCAAAAAACGCATTGATCAGGAACGCATCACCCAGAGCTGGATGGCGCGTCATGATGCCCTGACCCGCTTGCCCAATCGGGTGGCCCTTCTGGATAGAATCCCCGAGGCCATCCAGCGCGCCCAGCGTGAAGAAAAATTGTTGGGCATCTGCATGCTTGACCTGGATGATTTCAAGCCCGTCAACGACCAGTATGGTCATGCCGCCGGCGATGTCTTATTGCAAAAAGTCGCTACCCGACTTGGGCAGGCACTTCGGCAGACAGATTTTGTGGCCCGGGTCGGAGGTGATGAATTTGCTTTGATTCTGGAAAATATCCAGCACATGGAAGATGTTGAAAAAGTGATGTTCCGGATATCCGAGGCGCTGGAAAGACCCTATGTTCTTCCCGGCAATATCACCGTCAAAATCGGCGGAAGTCTGGGCATTACCATTTTTCCCTTTGATGAAGGGGACAGCGAAATACTGCTGCGTCATGCTGATCAGGCGCTGTATGTCGCCAAAGCCAATAAAGCAGAACGCAACCGTTTTTGGGCCAGTTTCCAGGGAGAAGAAGTGTTTTCTGGAGAAAGCAATCTGCCGTATTTAACACTGCTTCAGCAGGATGAGGGCCTGATTGCTTATTACCAACCGATTCTGCATCTGGCAACGGGTCGAATCATTGGCATTGAAGCCCTCGCCCGCCTGCGGCAAGGCACAGAGATTATTCTTCCCGACACGTTTATTCCCCATCTGGACAACAAGGCAGCGCAAATGCTCACCAACAGAATGCTGCGTTCTGCCACCCAAACAGCACAACAGCTTCATCTTGCCGGGTATACGCTGGAAGTCGCGGTTAACCTTCCCCCGGACGCTCTCTTTGCAGTCAATTTTCTGCCTGAATTGCAGGACATTCTGGCCGACAGTGCGCTGGCACCTGAACAATTGACCCTGGAAATTCTCGAAAATGGCGATTTTTTATCCCTGCAACTGGCCCAGGAAAAAATCGCCACCATTCGCTCATTGGGGGTTCGTATTGCTCTGGATGATGTGGGTAGCGCCTACGCCTCGCTGTTGCGCCTGAAAGAAATTGCCGTTGATGAAGTCAAACTGGACCAAGGTCTGGTCCGGGGGATTCCCGAGCAACCCGGCGATCTGATTTTTGTCGGCAGTGTTGCCGCATTGGCCTTGTCCATGGGTTCGCGTTATGTGGTCGAGGGGGTGGAAACGCCGGAGACCCTGGACGCTCTGGCTGTTCTCGGTGTTGACTGCGTTCAGGGCTACGCCATTGCGCGGCCCATGCCCGAAGAATCATTGCTGCCCTGGCTTCAGGCCTGGACGCCGCAGCCACAAAATAATCAGCCTAAGACCCTGTTGGGCGCTTACGCCTCGCATTTGCAATTCGACAACTTATATCAGACTGCGCCCGCGATTCTTGGTCAGCTTCCCTGCCTGGATGATGCTCATCGTTGCCGTTTGGGAAAATATCTGGATGCCCACGGTCTCGCGGACTCCGCACTCGCAAAGGCCCATCAGGCCTACCATGCCTGCATTGCTCGCGAACATAGCCCCGAAGAAATCACTCGACTCAGAAAGAAAATGGCCGACAACTTTGCGGCCACGCACGACAACCTTCCCGAAAACCAGGCACTCATTCGTCCTGAAAACGGCACTTAGCCAGGAAGCTTTTTGCTCCAATATCCCTTGCCTGTTGTTCTCGGGCTCATCCTGCCTCGGGTTCAAACCGGAGGGCGGCGGAATTGAGGCAATAACGCAGGCCCGTGGGTTCAGGCCCATCGGGAAATACATGCCCCAGATGGCTGTCGCAGCGGGCGCAGCGGATTTCCGTACGCACCCGGCCATAGCTGGTGTCAGTCAGTTCACGGATATGATCTGGGGCGAAAGGCTCCCAAAAGCTGGGCCAGCCGGTTCCTGAGTCAAATTTGTTGGCCGAGCGGAACAGGGGCAGACTACAAAGCGCACACACATAGTTACCGGCCTCCTTTTCATGAAGTAGGCCTCCACAAAACGGCGGTTCCGTACCATGCTCAAATAACACGTGGCGCACCTCTGCGGGCAGATCTTTGGCCATTTCGGCACGAGTATCGGCATCAATGGGGGTCAAGTCATATCCTGCAGATGAAGTGGGCATTTCCCAAGACTCCTTGGTCTGTAAATACTGTGGAAAAGTATGCCGCAATTTTTCCACCTTGGGCAAAGCAACCGCGCAGATATAAGGTTGATCAGGATTACGGCGGGCGTAATCCTGATGATAGTCCTCCGCAGGATAAAAGTTCTCCAGAAGGGATACTTCAGTCACTATGGGTTGCCCGAATAATCCTGTCGCATTGAGTTCTGCAATATAATCGTTAGCCATCTGCCGTTGTGCAGCATTTACGGCAAAAATAGCCGAACGATACTGCGTCCCCACATCATTCCCCTGGCGATTGCGTTGGGTGGGGTCATGGGCCACGGCGAAAAAAACCTGCAGCAGCCGGCCAAATGACAAACGCGCCGGATCAAAGTAAATCTGCACCGCCTCGGCATGACCGGTCGTACCACTACAGACCGCCCGATAATTGGCTGTTTCCCGGGCTCCTCCGGTATAACCCGAAAACACCCGGGTGACCCCTTCCAGAGCAAGATAAACGGCTTCAGTACACCAGAAGCAACCACCTGCAAGCACGGCCATTCCGGGTGTAGCGGCGTCTGGCTGCTCACTCTGGGGAGCTGGTATTTGCATGACCATCAACAACCCTCCTGAATGCGTTTCCGGGAAAGGCCACGAAGCACTTGACCTAAACCGGCAATCTCATGAGCATAGCCGCAAATCAACGATTGACCAAACTGGAGACGTCATGAGCGGACATGGACTGCATAGCCACCCCCCCCACGAAGAAATGGTTCATCATGCTGCCGAAGGGCATGGCGGAGAACGCCACAGCCTGAGTCAGTGGGTCGCCATATTTACCGCCATCCTCGCGGCTTTTGGCGCCATTGTCAGTTATCAGGGAACGCACCTGATGAATGAGGTACTGCTCCAAAAAAATGAAGCCGTTTTGGAAAAGGCCAAGGCTGCTGACCAGTGGAATTACTATCAGGCCGTCAGCACCAAGCTGCACATGATGGAGCTGGCCATTATTCTTGCCCCGAACAAAGCCGCCGGCTTTAAAGAGAAAATTGCAAAATATGAACACCAGAAAGTCAGCATTAAGCAAAGCGCCACGGAAATGGAGCAAAAATCTGAAGCGGCCAACCGGGAGTCGGCGCATCTCAACCGTCCCCATGATGATCTGGAAATTGCCATGATTTTTCTGCAAATTGCCATATCATTGGCTTCCATAACCGCGCTGACCAAACGTAAGTGGTTGTTTACCATAGCGGGGATCAGTGCTGCCGGAGGCATTGGTCTGTGGATAAGCGCCATTTTTTCATTTTGATCCGGTCTCCGGCAACCATTCCATACCCTGCAACAACCCATTCCGGCCTGGCAGCGCTGAATGATCAGTTCTGACGGATCGGGATGCGACAGATAAGGGTATTTGCTAGGATGGTGACATTCTGTTCAACAAACCAGCCTGAGGATGATAAGAAATGACGTTAACCAGACAGTTTCGCAACCTGGCATTACTCACAGGAGGCTTCTTGCTTGCAGGCTGCGCCAGCTTCACCACCTCCAATCTGAAATCGGCGGAACACCTGGTCCAGCAAAATTTCCGTAATGAAATCCATGTCACCAAAGTCTTTCCCGGTCCCGTCCACAACCTGACGGGTATTGTCGTTGAGACTGACCAGCACCAACAGGGCATATTATGGATGCTGTCCGACAAATATCTGTTATTGGGTCCGGTAGTCAATGCCCAGCAGGAAAACATCACCGGACATTACGCAGACAAGTACCTGCCGCAACCCGCCAAAGTACCTGCCGAAAAAATTGCGCCCGCAGCCCTGGCAGCACCGGGTTTTACCATAGGACATTCGGGACCGCTGATGGTCGTGTTCATGGATCCCAACTGTATTTTCTGTCATCTGCTCTGGGAAGCGCTGCAACAACCGGTAGCCCAAGGAAAAGTCCGGGTAAAAGTGGTTCCTGTCGGCTTCCTCAAGCCTTCCAGCCCGGCCAAGGCGGCAACCATTCTCGCCGCAAAAAATCCTGCCGAAGCCTGGGCCAATAACGAAAAAGGCTTTGACTTGCATACCGAAGAAGGCAGCACCATACCCCTGAGTCATATTCCTGCCGCAGACGAGGCAGCGGTCAAGGCCAATACCCAACTGCTGCATCAGACCGGAGAAACGGCCACTCCCACCCTGTTGTACTGCATTAAAACGCCAAAGGGGCTGGAAATGCAGATGAAGCACGGAATTGACGTGCACCACACGCCGGAGTTCATCCAGAAACTGGAGGGTAGTGTCGGTGCCCGGGGCTGCATCCCTGCTGCCTGAGTGCCATGCACAATGAGTGCCTCGCGCCTGACTGCCTTGGCACGGAACGAGCCCTTAGCGGGTCTCCCAACGCCAGGCATCGGCGATGATGGTGGCCAGATCCGCATAGCGGGGCTGCCACCCCAACTGATCACGGATTTTGCGTGAGTCCGCTACCAGGCGGGCGGGGTCCCCTGCACGTCGAGCTTCATCTTCACAAGCAATGGGCTTGCCCGTCACCTGCCGGGCAACATCAATGACTTCCTGAACCGAAAAACCGTTACCATTGCCAAGATTAAAAGCGCAACTATCGCCCCCGGCGAGAAGATGTTCCAGTGCCAGCCAATGTGCTTCAGCCAGATCAGTCACATGAATATAGTCACGAATGCAGGTCCCATCGGGGGTCTCATAATCACGCCCGAACACGCGGATCTGGGTTCGTCGCCCGGAAGCGGCCTGTAGTACCAGCGGAATCAGATGCGTTTCCGGATCATGACGCTCACCCAGCTCCCCATCAGGGTCCGCCCCTGCCGCATTGAAATAGCGCAAACAAGCCGCTTTGAGGCCATAAGCGCGATCGTAGTCAGACAGTGCCTGCTCCACCATCCACTTGCTTCGTCCATAGGGATTGATGGGATCTTTGGGGTGATTTTCATCAATGGGCGTATATTGAGGTTCACCAAAAATCGCTGCTGTGGATGAAAAAATAAATTTTTTGACGTCAAATGCAACCATCACATCCAGAAGATTCAGCGTATTACTGACATTGTTCTGATAATATTTGGCAGGCTCCTGCACGGATTCTCCCACCTGAATATAAGAAGCAAAGTGCATGACTGCAGCAAATGAATGCGTTGAGAAAATCCGATTCAGCAACCGGGTATCCGCAATATCTCCATAAACAAAAGCGCCACCACAAATTGCATCACGATAACCACCAGAAAGATTATCCAGAGTCACCACCTCTGCCCCACCCTGAAGCAGGCGTTTTACCATATGGCTGCCAATATAACCCGCACCACCCACTACCAGAATTTTCATGAATTGCCTGCCTCGGTCAGATAATGCGTTCATCCAATAAGTAACCTTTCGGACCAACTGTTCATTTTTGCTGTCTGGATTCTAGCGAAAAAGCACCGCATGGGGCAAACTGTTCCCAAGTTAATCAGGCCTCTCCATACGTTTCCAAAGGACTTTATGAATCCGTCAATTTTTAATCCCTGGGGGTACTCGGCGGTATTGTTTATTGGTTTGATTTTATGTGTTTTTATAGGCTTGCAACTCGGCAAGAGCAGTCGGGCCGACGGGGGTTCCGGGGCACTGAACGGAGCCGTATTCGGGCTATTGGGATTATTGTTGGCGTTTTCCTTTTCCGGTGCCGGCGAACGCTTTGAACACCGCCGCGCTGACCATCACCATCTTCGCGATTCGTGATCTGGAATATCCACGCCTCGGCTTCATCCGTGTCGACTCGGCGGATCAATTACTGGTCGAAACCCTGCAGGGGATGCAGACAAACGGCACTTAAACAATCATGCGCAGCAATCGAGTCAAGGGATATAGGAGCGTGGTGCTATCCAGCTCGGATTCCAGAAATCCCTGTTTCAGATAAAACTGACTGGATTGTTCACTCATGGTGTGGCATAGCAGGGCTCTTTCCAGCAACAGAGTAATAAATCTCGCTTCAATTTCAGAAGAGAGGATATATCCAAGTGGCAATACTCCGGGTTTTACTGTGACCACCGCCTGTGCCAAATAGTTTTTCTGACAGAGTTATTCAAAATTTTTACAATGACTTATAAAAACTATCATACCCCCTGTTTCCCAAGTTCACTTGGGCAAGATCCGGGCGCAGATCCGGGCACGGCGATCTCTTTCTTCGGCAATTCGCAGCAAGGCATGAACCTGAAAACGGCAGTTGCCATGGGTGCTTTGCCGCGACTTTTGTTCTGAGCCGTTGTTGTTCTTGGCGAAATCCTGCGCCCGTCAGGAGAGCTGTTTGAGCCCGCAGGGCGAGTTCTCTCCTGACAGCAGGATGAGCCATAGAACAACCGGCGAGGAACAGCGGAGCAAAAAGCACCCATGGCAACTGCCGTTTTCAGGATGAAATAGACGTCCTTACTGGTTGTGGCGTCTAGCCTTGGTGCATTGGGGTAGAGATCAATGATCCCACTATACAGCTTGGGCACTGCCCATCTTTGACTAGGCTCATTAGCCAGACTAGACTAATGTTACTTCTTTAAAAAGGAATTCAGATGCGATCTGTTAACATGCTGCAAGCCAAATCTTCCTTATCTCGCCTGGTAGAGGCCATTGAGCAAGGGGAGGAGCGCGAAATCGTGATTGCCAGGAATGGACATCCTGTGGCCAAACTTGTGCCGATAACCAAGTATCCACCCGGAAAACGGATTGGTGTGGCCAAGGGCCTTTTTGAAGTGCCAGACAATATCGACATGCATAACGATGAGGTAGCCCGTTTGTTCATGAGTGAGACATGAACCTGCTGCTGGATACACATGTTGCTCTATGGGCCATAACAGACCATCCAAAATTATCCCAGAAGGCGCGTGACCTGATTCAGTCACCGACGGCCAGCGTGTGGGTCAGTGTGGCGAGTATCTGGGAAATTGCGATCAAGCGCGCCTTAGGTCGAGGAGAGATGCCCGTATCCAGCCAAGAGGCGTTGCGATATTTTGAGGCGTCGGACTATCAACTTCTTTCGGTGGAGGCAGAGCACGCGGTCGCAGTGGAAGATTTGCCCATGCACCACCAAGATCCTTTTGACCGAATTCTGGTGGCCCAAGCACTCGTGGAACCGATGCGGCTAATGACCCATGACGCGCTCGTGGCGCTTTATAGCGATACCATCATTCAGATTTAAAATTTCCCGCTTGACCTCCCGGCCCACGACCCAGGAGGGGGAATGCGCGATACCGGGCGAATGTCCAAGTTTTATGACCTGGCAAAAAATCGCTAAGCGCTTGTTTTATATGGTGCCCAGGGACGGAATCGAACCGCCGACACGAGGATTTTCAGTCCTCTGCTCTACCGACTGAGCTACCTGGGCCAGGAGCGCGTATTTAAGCGGGCTCACGCCCGGAAGTCAAGGCCAGGGCGCGACGATATAAAAGACGGTGGGCCATTCCGCTTTGCGCTTCAGCAATTCGCACCGCCTGAGTCAGTGGCAGCTCCTCAAGCAAAGGGGCAAGCCAGCGATCTGCCTCCTGTTCACCGGGGTCCTGCTCCGGTGCCCCGCCCAGTATCAGGGTCATTTCGCCGCGCACCTTATCGGGGTGCTGAGACAGTTGATCCAGCAGCCCGCCCAGAGAGTCGCGCAGACATTCTTCGTAGATTTTGGTCAGCTCCCGACAAAGCGCTGCGGGCCGATTCCGGCCCCAAAGTTCCGTCATGTCCGTTATGGTTGACACAATGCGATGAGGGGCTTCATAAAAAATCATGGTCCGTGATTCCGACTGCAACGCCGCAAGACGCGCCCGACGGGCACCCGCTTTGGCGGGTAAGAATCCTTCAAAACTGAAGCGATCACTGGGCAAGCCTGACAAGGACAGCGCCGCTACAGCAGCATTGGGTCCGGGGATAATGGTGACCGGTAACTGCTGTTCGCGCAGCAACGCCAGCAAGGGAAAACCAGGATCGGAAATCAATGGCATCCCGGCATCAGAAAGCAGGGCAATCTGCTCACCAGCGGCAATGCGCTGGGCAATTTGCGGGGCCAATGCCCGTTCGTTATGTTCGTGCAGGGCCATGGTTTTGGGCTGTACACCAAGATGCTGGAACAAGCGCTGGGCATGACGGCGATCTTCCACCAGGATCAGGCCGGCATGGGCAATGGCCTGTCCGGCCCGTGGCGAAAGATCCTCCAGATTGCCGATGGGGGTGGCGATAATTGTCAACAGCCCGGAATGCATTTCAGTCATTGAACCACTGCTCCATTCTCCATACACTCTGCTCATGAAACTGCCGACCAGTTTATTCCAGTTACCACGTTTGACCGCCACCCTGGCTGTCGCCGCCGCCTTGAGCGCTTGCGCGAGTATGCCACATAAGCCTGCGCCGGTGCTCAGTAGCGCTCCGGCTCCTGTAGCCACTGCGGCAAATCCTCCTGAAGTGGCCAGTGCCCGGCAGGCAGATGCGTTACTCGCAGAGGGGCATGATCTGGAAGCCGCCAAAGACTACATCAAGGCGGCGGCGGCCGTTCAGGGCAAGACACAACTCCAGTATTTGCTGAAGGCTGCCCAAGCCTCCCTGCAGGGCAACAGAGCTCCGGTAGCGGTACTCCTCGCCGATGAAGTCCTGCGCCTGGAACATGACGATAGCGGTTTACGTGGACAGGCCTTGTGGGTCCGCGCCCAGGGATTGATGGATCAGGGACAGACACCCAGGGCCAAAGGCAATCTGGAAGAACTGCTGACCATCGCCAGCACGCCGCAGCACGTGCGGGCCGAGGCCATGGGAACCCTTGCCACCTTATACACTCAAGAAGGGCATGAACTGACCGCCCTGAATTTTCTGATAGAACGGGACAGCCTGCTCAGCGGCGCCGCCATCCACAAAAACCATCAGCGTATTCATGCTCTTCTGGACTCTGTTTCGTCGGCGCGCATTCAAAACTGGCAGGGACGCAGTGGTAATCCTTTGGTACAGGAATGGCTCGCCATTGCCCTGATCAGTCGCCATAATCCTGATCCGGATCAACGCAAAGCCGCTATCAATGCCTGGATGGCCGCGCATCCTGACCACCCGCCCATCAATTTTACCAGCCATGACGAACTGAACGTCGCCGACACTACCAGCAGTCAGGAGGACAGTATTTGTGCACTGCTTCCCTCCACCGGTAGTTATGCGGGACTTTCTCAGGCCCTCAGTGCCGGCATGGAAACGGCGGCACAACTGACCTCCGGGCCAGCCGTCAAGCTGCTGCAAAGCACCGGAAACCCGAGTTACACCGCCGTACTCTTTGAGCGTGGAGTCAAGGAAGGTTGCCAGATATTTGTCGGGCCACTGTTACCGCAGGACATCAATGCCGTGGCGGGCGTGCGCAAGCCTTCAGATCCTCCGGTCATTGCCCTGGGTTCCGATCCTGGGGTGCAGCAACCGGGACTATATACTTTCAGCCTGAGTCGGGATGCTGCGGCGCGTCAGATTGCCAATCAGGGCTATGCAGCAGGCTACCGACGGGCTTATGTCATGTATCCGCAGGATTCCAGTGGCGCCGCCATTCAGGCCGATTTTATCGATACCTGGAAAAAGCTGGGTGGCAGCGTCGCCGGAGTCGCCACCTATCTACCTGGTCATTCTCTTGATGGTCAGGCGCAGCAACTGCTCAGCGGGACCAGCTCAACCCATGATTTTGTTTTCCTGGTCGCAGACAGCAAAAATGCCAATGCTGCCGTCACAGCTATCCGTTCCATCAACAGTCATATCCCGATTTTCAGTCCGGCGCTTTTACATGGGGCCACCCTTCCCAGCGATGCGCACAATCTCTCCGGAATTGAGTCCGTGGATATGCCCTGGATTGTTCAGCCGACCACGACCAAGCCACAGGCCGCTGCACTCCTCCACACGAGCCTGCCCAATGCCAGCGATGCGCAGTGGCGGATGGCCGCTTTTGGTCTGGATGCCTACCAGCTTGCCGAAAAAATCCTCGCCAAACAATTCAGTCAGCCTCTCAAAGGTGCCACCGGAACCTTACATTTTGGTAAAGGAGGCCGCATCGTGCGTGACATGGAATGGATGGAAGTAGAGAATGGCGCTATCGTGCCTTTGCCAGCCATTCCCAAACCCGGCAGCTAAATAAACATATGCCTTCGCCGCGCCAAAATTTCGGTCAGCAGGGTGAGGATCGCGCCTTGGCTTTGCTGCTGAGGGCCGGACTGAAATTGCTGTTGCGCAATTTTCGTTGCCGTTCCGGGGAAATCGACCTGATCGTACTGGATAATGAGGCGCTGGTGTTCGTGGAAGTGCGCCAGCGCACCCATAATCGGCAAGGCTCTGCCGCCGCCAGCGTCAACCATCGGAAACAGCAGCGTTTGATTCGCGCTGCCGAATATTTTTTGTTGCGCAATCCCCGGCATGGTCTGCGTCCTTGCCGGTTTGACGTGATTGCCATTGACGGTGACGCAGCGCCGGAGTGGATTCGCGATGCTTTCAGAGTGCCCAGCCCATGACCATGCCTAACCGGATAAATACCGCCTTGCGCGCCAGCATCGCCACCAAGGAACATGCTGCACAGAGTCTTGCTGCACCTTTCGCCGACGCCAGTGCAAGACTGATAGCCACCCTGCAGAACGGCGGAAAGGTTTTGAGTTGCGGCAATGGTGGTTCATCGGGAGATGCCCAGCATCTGGCCTCCGAGCTGGTCAACCGCTTTGAAAGTAATCGCATGGCCCTTCCCGCCGTTGCCCTCAGCACGGATAGCAGCGTCTTGACCGCCATTGCCAATGATTCTGCCTACACGCAAGTATTCGCCCGTCAGGTGGAGGCCCTGGGCCGACCCGGCGATTGTCTGGTGGCTTTCAGTACCTCCGGCAATTCCGAAAATGTCCTGCAGGCCATCCGTGCGGCCCGGACTCGGGGCATGTGGACCTTGGCCATGACCGGCAGGGATGGCGGACAACTTGCCGGCCTGCTGGGGGCGGCGGATATTGAACTGCGCGTCCCCGAAACCAGTACGGCGCGCATCCAGGAAGTTCATCTGGTCATCATTCATGCCCTTTGCAGCGATGTGGACGCAGCCTTTGCCGAAAATCCAATTCCGCCCCATGGCGTCGCGTCGTTTTCCGGACGGATTCTGCACGACCATGAGCAGCTCAGGCAGGCCTGCAATTATCGTCGTCCCCTGGTATTCACCAATGGGGTTTTTGATGTCCTGCATCGCGGCCATGTCCAGTATCTCGCCGAAGCCCGCGCGGAAGGCGCCTGTCTGCTTGTCGCCGTGAACAGTGATGCCTCCGTGCGCCGGCTGGGCAAGGGCGCGGATCGCCCGATCAATCCGCAAGACGATCGGATGGCGGTACTCGCGGCCCTGCAGTCCGTGGATTTCGTTACCCCTTTTGATGAAGACACCCCCCTGCAACTCATCGAAAAACTGCAGCCTGACGTCCTGATCAAGGGCGGCGACTGGCCGGTGGAACGCATCGTCGGTGCCCGCGAGGTCCAGGCGCGCGGCGGTCGCGTGCTCAGCATTCCATTCCGGCACGAACGCAGCACCACCGCCCTCTTACAGAAAATCCGGAATTCCCGACCATGAGCATCGCCGTCATTCTTCCAGCCCTGCGTGCAGCTCTCGACAGCGAGAGAGTGCGGGATGACAGCGATACCCTGTCCATTTACAGTCGTGATGATACCCCCGGAAGCTGTCTCCCCGCCTTGGTGCTTTTCCCCAAAAGTCATGAAGAAGTGCAGGCTATTGTCCACATCGCCCGTCGCCATCATTTGCCGCTGATCCCCAGAGGGGCAGGGTCGGGCAATGTCGGCGGCGCGCAACCGGTACCCGGCAGCGCCGTCATCAGTTTTGAGTGCATGCAGGAAGTTTGTGATTACAGCCCGGCAGACCGGAGCATCACAGTAGAAGCAGGCATGATTACCGCCGCCATCAATGACCATGTTGTCCAGGACGGGCTTTTTTATCCTCCCGATCCGGGCAGCAGTCCCTACTGCCGGATTGGTGGTAATCTCGCCATGAATGCCGGGGGGCCGCACGCTGTCAAATACGGGGTGACCCGGGATTATGTGCTCGGTTTGCGCGCCGTCACCGGCTGCGGGGAAACCCTCTGCTGTGGAGTGCGTACCAGCAAAGGCGTGGTCGGTTATGATCTGACCCGTTTACTGGTGGGGAGTGAAGGTACGCTGGCGCTGATTACCGAAGTCACCCTGCGCCTGCTGCCCCTGCCCATGGCCAAAGCCACGCTTCGCGCTGCCTATGCCAATACCGCCAGCGCCTGCGCGGCGGTCCAGCGGGTCATGGCACAAAGACATACACCCAGCGCCCTGGAACTCATGGACCCTCATGCTCTGGCGGCCGTACGCAGTATGGGCGCCGCCACAGACCTGCCCGCTGCCAGTCAGGCGCTGTTGATGGTCGAAGTCGACGGCGAAAGCGAAACCATCCCCGCCCAGTTGGAAGCCCTGCGCCAGGCCCTTGCTGGAGAGGGTAATCTGGAAATCCTGGAGGCCACAGATGCCCAGGCCACAGCAGCGCTCTGGGCGGCGCGCAAATCCCTGTCGCCAGCCACCAAAGCCATGGCCCCTCTGAAAATCAACGAAGATGTGGTCGTCCCGGTCAGTCGTCTGCGCGATTTACTGGAAGCCATTGAAGCCATTGCCCAAGAACAATCCCTGCACATTGTCAGCTTTGGCCATGCCGGGAACGGCAATCTCCATGTCAATTTTCTGGTGCACCCCGAAAACCATGAGGAAATGCGCCATGCCCGTCAGGGTCTGCAAAAACTCTTTCAGACGGTCCTCCGCCTGGGCGGCACGCTTTCCGGCGAGCACGGCATCGGCTCTACCAAACGGGAATTTTTACCTCTGGAACTCAGCCCCGAAAATCTCAGCATCCAGCGCGCCATCAAAAAACTGTTTGATCCAGAGGGCATTTTGAATCCTGGCAAATTACTCCCCGAAGGATAAATGCATGAGTAATATTCTTCACGCCATTCAACCCGTACGCCATATTGCCCTGAAAAACTGGGACGAAACCTTCGACATGGATCTGGTGGATAATAATCCCTCCCACCGTCTGCTCCGCGACGGAGATGCCTGGGTAGCCATGTTCCGTTCCGGGGTGCTTTGTTTTTTTGGAGCAGGACCGGCTCTGCAGGCGCGGATTATTGCCAGCGTCCAGGCCCAGTTCACCGCCATCAGCAACCCGAAAGTCGAAGAATTATTCATCAAAACCGGCGAGCGGGATGCCGTCGGCCGGGATGGCGTAACCCTCAAGGATCTGGATGAAGAGCGCATCCTCCTGGTGGCCCTGCGCCTGGCCCAAAGTCTTGCCCTCGAACTTCACGAGGAAGCCGTCGAATCTCTCCTGGAAACCACCTTGAATTTACTCTCCGAGGTCACCCGTACTGGCCGTCTTCCCGGACACCGGGGGAGTCATCTGCGTTTTCTGGCCTCCACCTCCGCGACTCGCACCGAAATCCTGTCACGCCTCGCGGTGCTGGATAATCCGGATATTGTCTGGGAAACGCCAGGGCTGGAAATACTCTCCCGGGAGCTTTCCGCCGATCTGGAACTCACCAGCCGTTTCCGCGCCCTGGATGAAAAACTCGACGCCATTCATGAAGGACTGGAAATCATGATTGTTGCCAGTCGCCATAATCGTGAGACCGTTCTGGAATGGATCATCATCATCCTGATTATGGCGGAAGCGCTGATCATGCTTCTGGGCAAGTGAACATGTCGGAGGATTTACCGGAAAGCATCGAACCGCCTTACGGCGAAGAAGACGCGTTTACCGCCCATAATACCCGCCTGGCCCGGGCTTATGATCCGGCCCGCCTGCTGCTGGTGGGTCCTGCCTGGGTAGGCGACATGGTCATGGCGCAAGTATTATTGCAGGTCATGCGCCGGCGCTGGCCCAAACTGCAGATTGATGTCCTAGCCCCGCCGGCCAGCCTGCCGGTTGCTTCGCGCATGGCAGAAGTGCGGCGCGGCATTCCTCTGGATATTCCCCACGGCAAACTGGGCTGGAAAGAACGCCGCCGTATCGCCGAAACCCTCCAGAAAGAAGATTACGACTGGTCCATCTGTTTGCCCAACAGCCTGAAATCGGCACTGGTTCCTTACTGGGCCCAGATTCCCAACCGCAGTGGCTTTGGCGGCAGTGCCCGAAAAATGCTGCTCAATGACCGCCACCACCTGGATAAAAAACGCCTGCCACGGACAGTGGATCGTTTTGTGGCCCTGGGTTTACCGCGACGTTTGCCGCAACCCAAGCATTTACCCGCACCGCGTCTGATGGTGGATCATGCTGCCCTTGCCGTCACGCTGCAACGTCTGAATATCCAAAATCCCGGTGCAGGGCTGGTGGCACTCGCACCCGGAGCAGAATACGGCCCAGCCAAACGCTGGCCTGTACGCCATTGGATCAGCCTGGCCCAGCAACTGACTCAGGCCGGACGACCAGTGTGGCTTTTCGGCAGTCCGAAAGACGCCGAAATCACCCAGGCCATCGCGCAAGCAGTCCCGACAGTGCTTGATCTGGGTGGGCGTACCAGCCTCACAGAAGCCATCGACCTGCTCTCACTGACAGAAATCACCGTCAGTAATGACTCGGGTCTGATGCATATTGCCGGGGCTGTCGGCAGCCGGGTCATAGCCCTGTATGGATCAACCCCCCTGCAGATGACTCCCCCCTTATCGCCCGGCGCCGTGGCCCTGCGTCTGGGACTTTCCTGCAGCCCCTGCGGCAAAAGAGAATGCCCTCTCAAGCACCATCGCTGCATGGAAAATCTGCTTCCCGAACAGGTTCTCCAACAACTCTCCTCTCGATAATCCTAACGGCAGTTGTTATGAGTGCTTTTTGCTCCGTTGTTCCTCGCCTGTTGTTCTAAGGCTCATCCTGCTGTCAGGAGAGAACTCGCCCTTCGGGCTCAAACAGCTCTCCTGACGGGCGCTGGATTTCGCCAAGAACAACAACGGCTCAGAACAAAAGTCGCGGCAAAGCACTCAT
>DYJM01000211.1 GCA_020723125.1 Acidithiobacillus ferrivorans | reverse complement strand
ATGGTGTTACCGTATCTCCATCGCCCAACCGCAGCAAGGAGAACGCCATGAGTCTTGAATCCATCATCCATCAACAGCAGGAGACCCTACAGCGCTGGCACCAACAATCTCAGCGAGATGCCGAAGACCTCGCCGAATCACTCATTGAAAGCTTCCAAGTCCATGTCGCCGCTGAACTGGATGGCTTTGTCTGGGATTTCGCCGATGATTTCGTCACGATGATCACCGCTGAATGGGGAGACCGATATGCCGGGGCGGTCGATGCACACTGGCAAAAAACATTAGGCCGCCTGCAAAGCCAACTCGAAGCCTATGTAGGGGATGAAACTCCCGAGTATGCACAAACGGCAAACGAGCTGGACCGCCGATCCCTGTACTTTTGTGTGGACAAAAGCACCTTCAAAAAGGCTTTTGACGAGGCCAAACCGGGTGTGCTGGGTATGCTCCTCGCACCATCCATGGACAATGAACGCTGGGACGACTGGTCTGCTGAACAAAACCAGAAAATCCTCCAATCCCTCAAAAAGGCCCTGTCTTCCATACAACCCAAAATCGCCCGCGCCATCAGTAAAACGCTGGACGATGCTTACGACGAATATGCCCAGGGTCTGGCGGTGTTGAAGCCTGGTGCTTTGGTCGAAGCGTGAATGTCATTCCGATGCCACGGGTCATCAACGTACGGGTAAAGAAATGACCGGAATTGAACATGGTCAGAATACCAAAAGGGCCATCTTTACCACGTCGATGATCCAAGGCTATAGTTCCATCAGAGATCGCTGTTATCCACCCATGAAAACCAGGCAACCGGCATGGGTGGCGCAGCAACCTTCAATCAGGATAAAAAATGATCAAACCCGCCGCCATGCAGTTATCTTGCCCGAATTGTGGATGGAAGAACCGCTTCCAGCCCCGCAGCGATGCCTTACTGGGACAGGAATTACCCCAGCAATGCCCGCAATGTGGCAATCCCCATTTGCACAGTGCGACCATCCCCTCCATCTCGGAAAGTCTGACCCAACTGCTCGGTCAAGTGCGAGGCAAAAGGCCATGAGCCATTCACGCAGTAGTGGATTGGAAACGGCTCTACTACTGCTGGAGATTCTTCGACGCATTCCCCGCAAACGTTTCATCACCGCCAAGCAAATCAAAACCTCACTGGATGCAGCCGGATTCGAGCGCGATCTGCGCAGTGTACAACGCTATCTGGATACCATCAGTCAGCACTTTGACATTGAATGCGACACCCGCAGCAAACCTTACGGGTATCGCTGGCCGATTCATGCCCGAGGCTTTACGCTCCCATTGCTCAGTCCTGCAGAAGCGCTGCTGGTCCATCTGGCAGAATCCGAATTACACGACATTCTTCCCGCTGACCTCCTGCGTGATCTGAATCCGTTACTGGAACATGCCCAGCAACAAATAGACTGCGAACCGGAAGCACAACCGGTCCGGCAATGGATACGCAAGGTGCGGCGCATTCCGACAACGCTTCCTCTGTTGCCCGCAAAGATCGCCCCCAACATCCTGGAGACGGTCAGTAATGCCCTTTATCGGGAACGGAAGCTCTACCTGCATTACCACAATGTACATGGCGAACAGAAAGAAGCGACGGTATGGCCCTTGGGACTCGCCCAACAAGGGAACCGCCTGTACCTCGTCTGCCGATATGAGGGCTATGACAACGAACGCATTCTGGCCCTGCCACGCATTGAGAAAGCGGAACTCCTTCCGCAACGGTTTACCTATCCCAAGGACTTTGATCTGGCGCGATACGATGGGGAAGGGCGGTTTGCATTTGG
>DYJM01000062.1 GCA_020723125.1 Acidithiobacillus ferrivorans | reverse complement strand
GGCGCAGGATTTCGCCAAGAACAACAACGGCTCAAAACACGCGGCAAAGCACCCATGGCAACTGCCGTTTTTAGGATCAACGGATCAAGCTAGTCGGCATTGGTCTGTTGAAAGCGCTCTTTGGATCGTTTGTTCGCTTCATGGCGCTTTCCGGTCAGTGCTCAAGCGGCTGCGGGCCACGAGGAAGTAAGCGATACCGGTAGCTAACAGGGCACCGCTGATCATGACGTAGAATACGAGATCATCCTGCGGAATGGTTTCCCCTCCGCCTTTCACGGGGATCAAAATCAGTTGTCGTAACAGCGTAATCATGGCGACTTCAAAAAAGACCTCAACATGGAAAATACCGCTGCGCATGAAGGTGATTTCGGCGGAAATCAGGGCTGACAGGACCCAAACGATAAAAAGCGTGCCTAAGGCGTGGAGAAAGCCAGCTGCCAGTATGTGCTCCCGGAAGGCGTCCACCACATCATGACTGAATTGGATCATGATCAATACGCTGGCAGCCGCCAGGGCGACGGCAATAAACAGGTGAAGGGTATAATTCAGTATTCGTAGAACGCCGTTGAAACCATCATTCAACATCAGGACTCCTTTGGCTGGATGCGTATGCCTGGCGACGTAGGGCACAATAGACTATGACAAGGAGGAGAACCTGCCATTGATTCAGCTCGGCACCTTACTTTGCGAATGTATAAACTCATGTATGTAGTTTCCTGTCTCCATAGCGAGCAAAGAGCAATGTTGAAATGGTATATTACCGCATAACCGTAGCGGAGCATTGCCCTTCCACATGGTTATACAAGATCATCTTCCTGAATCGGCAATAAAATCACCAGTTTCATATCGGTATGCGCCGCTGGTAATAAGGTGCTTTGTTCATACACCACGCGCCCATGTACTGGGTGTTGGAATACCCGGTGGCCGCCTTCTCTTTCCACTACATCCTGGGCAGACCAGAGCTCGGCAAATGTGCGGCTCTGACTTTGCAGTCGGGTGATGATCCGGGCCATTTCGGGATCATCCAGGTGCTTGCCAAGATCGGCACGAAACTCGGCGACCAAACGTTGGCAACGGCTATGCCAATCATCGACGAAGTTTCTGGCGCCGGGGTCGAGGAACAGAAATTCCAGCAAATTGGGAGGCTTTTCCTCAGAAACCGGACCAGCTGGTAACCAGCCCGCAAAATGTGCGGCGGCGGCCGCATTCCAGGCAGGTACATTCCAGTAGCGATCCAGGATATAGGCGGGATATTGCAGGATTTTGAGAAGGTGGAGCAGGGTGGGCGCTACGGCAGAAGGGGAAGATTCCAGCTGGGGATCAGCCTTGCCCGCAAGATGAAACAAATGCTGCCGTTCGGCATGGGATAGTTGCAGTACCTTGCTGAGGCGATCCAGCGTGGGCACGGAAGGCTGTATCGGCCGCCCCTGCTCAATCCAGGTGATCCAGGTGCCACTGACTCCCGAGAGCATGGCAAGTTCTTCACGGCGCAGCCCGGGAGTGCGACGGCGTCCAAGCGCATTCAGGCCAGCCTGCTGCGGTGTCATTTTTTCGCGATGGCGACGAATGAACGCCCCCAAGGCCAAGCTGTCTCCGGACATCGGCATGATCCATGTAAAGCGCAATCCTGGTAGTAAATATACCAGTATATATGCTCATATTGTACCAGTTTAATGGCCTTCGTATGATTAGGTGTATATTTTTTGGAAGACCTAAAACCCATGAATAATCAGCAAAAACTGGTAGAGAAGCAATTCGGTGTGGCGGCGACGGATTATCTCCATAGCCCGGCACACGCACAGGGTGCAGATTTACAGCGTCTGCGCGCAGAGTTTACCGGACAGTCCACCATGCGGGTGCTGGACCTTGGCTGCGGGGCGGGGCATGCCAGCTTTACTCTGGCGGAAGTTGTCGGGGAAGTGCTCGCGGTGGATCTTTCCGGCGAAATGCTGCGTGTGGTAGCTGACGAGGCGCAACAGCGTGGATTGTCTAATCTCCACACCGAAAAAAGTACGGCAGAATCATTGCCTTTCGCCGATGCTTATTTTGACGGAGTGGTGACGCGCTTTTCCGCCCATCATTGGGCGGATGTCCCTGCGGCTCTTCGGGAAATGCGGCGTGTGCTCCATCCTCAGGGAAAATGTGTCATCATTGACGTGTGTGCACCCGAAAATCCATTACTGGATACTTTTCTGCAGGCGGTCGAAATTTTACGTGACCCTTCCCATGTGCGGGATTACCGGGTTTCAGAATGGCAGGCGATGTTGGCTGCAGCCGGGTGGCAGGTGTCTGATCAGGATACCTGGAAGCTGCCCCTGGATTTTGCCAGTTGGATAAGCCGGATGCGCAGCCCGGAAGAGCGCGTAACAGCGATCAAAAGCGTATGGGCCGGGGCTCCAACCGAGGTCTGTGACCACTTTGCGCTGCAGCCGAATCATGATTTTTCGCTGGATCTGTACTGGATGACGGCATTGCCCTTATGAACGACATTGGTTAATTTTGGACAGGGATGTTTGAGGAGAAGCTTGTGGCAGGAAAAACGCTTTATGACAAGTTGTGGGAAAGCCATGTGGTGCTTACGGAAGCCGATGGTGCCGTATTGCTTTATATTGACCGGCAGTTGCTGCATGAAGTCACCAGCCCCCAGGCCTTTTCGGGTTTGCGCGCGGCGGGGCGCAAAGCCTGGCGGATTGATGCCAATATCGCTACGGCCGACCACAATGTTCCGACCACGGATCGGGCGGCGGGTATTGTCGATCCGACTTCCCGTTTGCAGGTGGATACCCTGGATCAGAACTGTGCGGAATTCGGTATTGAAGAATTCGGCATGCTGGATCCGCGCCAGGGCATTGTGCATGTGATTGCCCCCGAGCAGGGACTCACTCTGCCGGGTATGACCGTGGTGTGTGGCGATTCCCATACGGCGACTCATGGTGCGCTGGGTGCGCTGGCCTTTGGTATTGGCACCACGGAAGTGGAGCATGTGCTGGCGACCCAGTGTCTATGGGCACGCAAATCCAAAAGCCTGCGGGTTTGGGTGGATGGCGAACTGGGTCGGGGCGTCACCGCCAAGGATATGGTGTTGGCCATCATCGGCAAAATGGGTACTGCGGGCGGTACGGGCTACGCCATCGAATTTGCCGGACCAGCCGTGCAGGCTTTGTCGGTAGAAGGGCGCATGACCTTGTGCAACATGGCCATTGAAGCCGGTGCGCGCTCGGGCATGGTTGGTGTCGATGCCATTACCATTGATTACTTGCGGGGCCGTCCCTACGCCCCGGTGGGCAGAATCTGGGATCAGGCCGTGGCAGCCTGGAGTGAATTGCATTCGGATGCGGATGCCCGCTTTGATGCGGAAATTCGTCTCCATGCAGCAGATATCGCGCCTCAGGTCACCTGGGGAACCAGCCCCGAGATGGTCGCGGAAATTAGCGCCACCATTCCTGATCCTGCTCAGGAAGCCGATATGGTGCGCCGTAAGGGCTGGACGGACGCGCTGGCCTATATGGATTTGCAGGCCAATACCCCCCTGTCCGCCATAACGCTCGACAAGGTTTTTATCGGTTCCTGCACCAACGCGCGCATTGAAGACCTGCGTGCTGCTGCTGCCGTAGCCAAGGGGCATCAGAAAGCCGCTTCGGTAAAAGTGGCGATGGTGGTTCCCGGCTCGGGACTGGTGAAAGCCCAGGCCGAAGCCGAAGGGCTGGATAAAATTTTCAAGGAGGCGGGTTTTGAGTGGCGTGAGCCGGGTTGTTCCATGTGTCTAGCCATGAACGCCGACCGCCTGGAGCCTGGAGAACGCTGTGCCAGTACCAGTAACCGGAACTTTGAGGGGCGTCAGGGAGCCGGTGGCAGAACTCATCTGGTCAGTCCGGCCATGGCAGCAGCGGCCGCAATTGCCGGACATTTTGTGGATGTACGTGACTGGTCCGCAAAATAAAAAGCGCGCCCGCTCCTGGGTGTTGCGCATCGCTCTGGGCTTATGCAGCCTGGGGATGGTGGAAATTGGCATTTTTTCGAGCTTGCGCGGTTGCTCGGCAGAAGTGGCTGCCGTGGAATATCTCGTCAAGCGACAACTGGAGAAATAATGGAAGCTTTTACCGTATTAGAGGCAATTGTTGCCCCCCTGGATCGTCCCAATGTGGACACCGACGCTATCATCCCCAAGCAGTTTCTCAAAACCATTGAGCGACAGGGTCTGGGCAAGCATCTTTTCGATGCCTGGCGCTATCTGGAACAAGACGGCAAACAGGTGGACAACCCGGAATTCATCCTCAATCAGCCGATATATGCAGATGCCCGGATTTTACTGGCCCGGGAAAACTTTGGTTGTGGTTCCAGTCGTGAACATGCTCCCTGGGCGCTGGCAGATTATGGTTTTCGCGCCATCATTGCCCCCAGCTTTGCCGACATCTTTGCAAATAATTGTGTGCAGAACGGGATTTTATTGATTCGCCTCTCGGCAGATGAAGTGGATCATTTGTTTCACGAAGTGGCGGCTAACCCCGGTTATCGTTTGCGTATTGATCTGCCGGCTCAGGAAGTGCAAACCATGGGAGATAATCGTTATAGTTTCCCCATGGATCCCGGGCACAAACACAAATTGTTGAATGGTCTGGATGATATTCAATTGACCCTGCAGCATGAAGGGGCCATTCGCGCTTACGAGGCAGCCCGCCGTCAATCTGCGCCCTGGTTATTTCGGGATGCTGTCTAAGGAGATTTGCTCAAGATGATTCAGGATGCAGCGATAGAAGATGAGGGCTTGCAGCCCGTTCGTGCCGATGCCGTTATCATCGAAGGGAAAACCAAACGAGGCAAGCCCTGCAGGGTCATTGACAATACCTGTCAGGTTCCCAGGGAGGAGTTGCAGGCACTACTGGAGGACCTGATCGAACAGGAGCATTTCGGCCCTTCCGGTTTGAGCATGGCCGGAGGCAACAGCATTCGTATTGGTGCGCCGCAATCTGCCCATGTGCAGCTTGGCAATGATATTTATCGCCTTATCCTGGTGGATTACGAAGCCCGCATTGAAGTATTTTGAGCGACGGCTCAGGGCATGAGCCGTTCAATCAACCAAGGCTGGCTGGGGTCATCAGAACGCCGATAAACAAATCGGTCATGCAGACGGTTCCGCCGACCCTGCCAGAATTCAAAACGCTCGGGAATCAGCCGGTACCCACCCCATGCCGGGTTGCGCGGCACATTATCCTCGGGATAACGCTGCCGTAATTCGGCAACACGCGCTTCCAGATCAGCACGACTGGCGATGACCTGGCTCTGGATGGACGCCGCAGCGGAATAACGACTGCGGCTCGGACGCTGTTGAAAATAGCTCTCGGCCGCTGCAGCGTCCAGCAGTTCTACAGGGCCGTTGATGCGCACCTGACGATCATTTTCCGGCCAGTAGAATACCAGTGCCGCATGCGGGTTGGCGGCCAGTTCCTGACCCTTCTGGCTGCGCTGGTCGCTGTACCAGCAGAGTCCCTGTTCATCAAAATGCTTGAGCAGTACATAGCGCGCATCCGGATGCCCGGAAGCATCAGCCGTAGCCAGTACCATGGCGGTTGCGTCAAAATTGCCCGCCTCTGTCGCAGCAGCCAGCCAGGTGGCCAATTGTTGAAAGGGATTGCTGTCGAGATCCCGACGGTGCAATTCTCCATGGGTAAAGTCCCGCCGGGTACTGCGATGATCGATTTCACCTTCCATTAGGCACTTCTCCTTTGAGCAGGGCTCAGGCCTTTTTCTCAATGACGCCGTTTTCGCTCCCGAAGAGCATCACGTCGGCGCGCCGGTGGGCGAAAATGCCATTGTCCAGCACGCCCGGAATCAGATTGATGGCGGCTTCCATTTTCACCGGATCAGAAAAATCCAGACCGGTGACATCAATGATGACATTGCCATTATCGGTGGTCACGCCATTGCGTAGGGTAGGGGTCCCACCCAGCTTGACCAGTTGTCGGGCGACAAAGCTGCGGGCGAAGGGGATGACTTCCACGGGCAGGGGAAATTTGCCCAGCATGGGTTTGTCCTTGCTGGCGTCGGCGATGCAGACGAACAGCCGGGCCGCACTGGCTACAATTTTTTCCCGGGTCAGTGCCGCACCGCCGCCTTTAATCAGCCGGAAATGCGGGTCAGCCTCATCGGCACCGTCCACATAAACAGGAATGTCACCGGTGCTGTTGAGGTCCAGCACATTCAAGCCCTGGGCTTTCAGGCGATTTTCGGTAGCAATGCTGGAGGCGACATAGCCATCCACATGAATTTTTGCAGCACCCAGGGCGTCAATGAAAAAGTTGGTGGTTGAGCCGGTACCTACGCCCACCACCATACCGGGCTGGATGTAGGCGAGGGCGGCTTCGGCCGCCATTTTTTTGAGAGCATCTGCATTCATTGCTGTTTTTCCTTGTTGGTCTGAAAAAGTAATCGTTGTATGAAAGCTTCCGTCAGTGCTGCTGCTGAGGCTGGATTCTGACCACTCAGCATTTGTGCATCATCGACCACATGGCTTTGCCAGGATTCTCCGACACTAACGAGGAATCCGGCATTTCTCAAGTGCTCCTCCAGAGTATAAGGCCAGCGGCCGGCCAGTGCAGTAGCGGCTTCTTCAGCGGCACTGAAGCAGGTGACCGGATTGCCGGAAAAGGGCGGGGCGCTGTAATCGTGCGCAGTTGCCAACAAGGCAGCGCTCCCATGGCACAGGGTCGCCAATACCTTGTGATGATCACGACAATGCTGGAGAAGGCGTGCAACATCGGCAGACTTGGCCAAATCCATTAAAGGACCATTTCCGCCCGGAATGAATAATCCCTGCATAAGATCCAGTTGCCCGGCCTGCAGACCTTGCAGGGAGACAGGATGCTCCAGTTCGGGTATGCAGGTGATCTGCTTCGCCAGTTCGCTGGCTTTTTGCGAGTCATGGTTGAGATTGGCAGGATCCAGACTTTCCGGATCTACTATGGGTATCCGGCCATCTGGCGTGCCGATAGACAAAGTCCAGCCAGAGTTTTTCAGCAAATTCCACGGAACGACCAATTCTTCGGCCCAGAAGCCAGTGGGTATCCTGGTGCCATCCCGGAGTTGCAAAACCCGGGCGCTACTGAGCAGAAATAGAATATAGGGCTGCTGGTTCATGGGAAAAGTGTAACACAATAGCCCGCCGAGACAATAAAAATATATGTAAGGTTAATCTTGTATTTTTATAATATACGACCGTAAAGCAGGTTATTTAAAATATAAATAAAAATACAATAATATATTATTTTTAATATTTTCTTGTTGATCTATTCAAAATCTATATCAATACAAGAGAAGAAATTATAGGCGGAAAAATACAACATTAAACATTGAAGTAGTGTTTTTTAAATTTTAGTTTTCACAATAATAAATTGATTATCATTGATTTTTTGTAATATAACAAAATAAGAGTATTATTATATTAGTAATAAAAAATTAAATATATTCATAGCACTAATGAGACTTTTATTAACCCAAAAATATTTGTGGGGATGTTCTATTGATTTGCAGACTTCTCTGCACTACTTTTACACCCGAGATTCGAATTAGCATAAAAAGTATAAGTTTGTATTGTTTTAATCAAAGCTGATTGGATAGTAACCGCTATCTTGTTTTATTGCGGATCATCTGTTGTCCGCCAGGGAGAAATACATAATGGATATCAAGTGGAGGAATTGGCTGAAAAAGGGGTGGCGCGCTGCGGCGTTGGCTCCCGTTTTGCTGCTGGGTGGATGCGCACATAACCCTTTCTGGATATTTGATCCCAAGGGGCTCATGGCCAAAACCAACCTGTTTTACCTGATCGTGGATGTAGTGATCATGGGTGCAATTGTCGGGCTGACGGCCTTGCTGGTGGTCTGGTTCATGTGGCGTTACCAAAAAGGCAAGAACCGGGGCAAGTATGATCCGCACTGGTCTCACTCCAACACCATTGAAGTGTTTGTCTGGGGTATTCCCATTATTGCCGTCGGATTTCTGTCCTACTTCGCCGTCAAAGGGACTTTCGAAATCAATCCTTATAACCCGACGGTCATTACCCACCATATGAAGCCCAATGGGGATCCGGTGGAAGTGGATGTCATTGCCACTGACTGGCAATGGTTATTTGTCTATCCGCAATATCACATGGCCGTAGCCAACGAGTTGGTTTTGCCGGTGCACACCCCGGTTTTCTTCCGCCTGACCTCCAGTGCCGTGACCACGACCTTTTTCATTCCCCAGTTGGTTGGCATGATTGACGTAATGCCCGGTATGCGCACCAAAAATGCCTTGTTAAGTAATCATGCCGGTGAATACCAGGGAATTGCCTCCGACTTTGCCGGTGCGGGTACATCCTGGATGACCTTTGAAACCAGAATGGTCGACAAGGCAGACTTTTCCCAATGGGTACAAAAAGTACAGCAGGCTCCTGGCAGCATGACCTATGCCAGTTTCAACCGTTTTGCGGAGCCTTACATCAATGTCAATCACCACGTGGTTTACTTCTCTTCAGTCGAGCCGGGTCTTTTTGATCATGTCATGACTGAAGTGATGCGCGGAAAAACCTGGCCACTCCCGCCGATGATGACGGAAAACATGGTCGACTACCTGAAAAAGCAAGCCGCTGAACATCGCGATTAATCGGAGGATCATCACATGCTCGTAGATTTACCCGGGGGCTGGAGCCCTCTTCTGGGGCGTCTCGCCTGGTCGCAGATTCCCTATGCCAATCCGATTCTGGCACCGCTCTTCGTTGCGGTGGTCATCGGGGCCATTATCATCCTTGGTCTGATTACCTATTACGGTAAATGGACTTATCTGTGGAAAGAATGGTTGACTACGGTTGATCATAAAAAACTCGGTGTCATGTACATCATCATCGGTCTGGTGATGCTGTTTCGGGGCTTCATCGATGGTTTGATGATTCGTACCCAGCAGGTCTGGGCAGTGGGTCCGCATTCTTCCGGAGTATTCGGATCCTTGCACGGCTATCTGACTCCCTTTCACTTTGGTCAGGTTTACAGTGCCCACGGGCTGATCATGATTTTGCTGGCAGCAACTCCCTTGCTGGTGGGTTTCATGAATATTATTGTGCCGATCCAGGTGGGTGCCCGGGATATGGCCTATCCCTACCTGAATGCTCTGGGATTGTGGATTACCGCTGCGGCTGCGGCGTTGATCATGATTTCCCTGTTTGTGGGAGATTTTGCCCACAATGGCTGGTTTGAATACGCGCCGATTTTTGAAATGCAGTACAGTCCGGGTGTGGGTGTGGATTACTGGATGTGGACCCTGCAGCTACTTGCTTTGGGTACGACCCTGGGCGGCATCAACATTCTCGCCACCATCATCAAGATGCGGGCTCCCGGCATGACCTGGGGCAAATTGCCGATTTTTGTCTGGGCTTCGCTGGCTTCCAATGTGATCGCCCTGACTTCTTTCCCGGCCCTGCAGGTGGCGCTGGCTCTGGTTGCCGCCGACCGTTATCTGGGTGCGCATTTCTTCACGGCCGGTATGGGCGGTAATTTGATGCTCTATACCAACCTGTTCTGGATCTGGGGCCACCCGGAAGTGTATTTCGTGATTTTGCCGGCTTTCGGCATGATGTCGGAAATTTTCCCGACGTTTTCTGAAAAACCCTTGTTTGGTTATATGACCATGGTATTGGCCAGTATGGCGATTGCCGGGGTGTCCTGGCTGGTCTGGTTGCATCACTTCTTTACCATGGGCGCAGGTCCCTATGTCAACACGGCTTTCAGCGTGGCCACCATGTTGGTAGGTATTCCGACCGGGGTGAAGGTGTTCAACTGGGCATTTACCATGTACCGGGGCCGTCTGACCTTCAATGCGGCCATGCTCTGGGCGATTGGTGCGCTGTTTTTGCTGTTGGTCGGAGGTTTGACTGGCATGATGCTGGCTATTCCTGCCATCAATTACATGGTCCATAACAGTGTGTTTGTAGTTGCACATTTCCACTCCATGTTGTTGGTTATTGTCTATGCCGTTTTTGGTTCCGTCCTGTACTGGTTTCCAAAAGTGTTCGGTTTCAAACTGGATGAATTCTGGGCAAAAACCATGTTCTGGTTGTTTTCTGCTGGTACGGTACTGGTATTCGTACCCATGTACATGCTCGGCTTCATGGGCATGACCCGGCGTCTGGAATATGTATTCAATACTGCATGGCAGCCTTATCTGGACGTCATGGAACTCGGCATCGTCGTTTATACCCTGTCGGTACTGGCATTTATCGTCCTGCTCTATGTCAGTGTGCGCGATCACGCCAAAAATCGTGTGGGCGCGGACGCCTGGGGAACCTCCCGTTCTCTGGAATGGCTGACCCATTCTCCCGTACCGTTTTACAACTTTGCGGTTCTGCCCCACGTCAATGAACGGGACGAACTTGCCTGGCGTCGGGAGCATGGTATCGACCATGTCCGCCCTGAACACTATGACGATATTCACATGCCCAACAACACGGGTGTGGCCATCATCATCGGTGCTTTGACTTTCGTGCTCGGTTTCGCGCTGACCTGGCGCATCTGGTGGCTGTGTATTGTGGCTTTGTTGGCCATCATCGTGTTGATGATTATCCGTTCGTTCAGGGGGGATCCCGGCTACATCATCACCGGTGCCGAGTTGCAGCGGATGGAAGAAGAGGCCTATCGCCGTGAGGCGCAAATTGCCGACAGTCATCACATTCATCCCGTCAGCGGTGGGGTAGTGGGTAATGCCATGGCCTATCAGCGCAACGATTCGTCGAAATAGGCAGTTCTAATTCGACAGGATGGCTTCAGTGCGCAGGCAGCATCCAGCACAACGGAAGTCTGCGCTACTCACGAATTGAGGAGTTTTAATTATGAGTTCACATGCCAGTACGGTTGATCCCAAAAAAGCGGAATTGTGGGATACCCATCATCATTCTCATGATGTGATTTCCACCCGCACCCTGGGATATTTTTTGTACCTGCTCAGCGACGGGATGTTGTTCGCGACATTATTTGCCGCTTACGGGGTGCTGAGTTATCAACACAGTTATTTCGGCGGGCCGACCCCTGCGGAATTCGTCAAACCCTGGTACACCTTCGCCCAGACCATCGCCCTGTTTTTGAGTGTGCTGGCTTATGGTTTCGGCATGAATGCCCTGAAGCACAAAAACAAGAGCGGCTTGATCAATGGCATGCTCGCAGCATTTGTGCTGGGTGTGGTCTTCCTGGTTCTGGATATTCATGACATGAGTCATCTGTATTCCATGGGTATTACCCTTGCCAGCAGCGGCGGTATGTCGGCATTCATGGTGCTGACCCAGGTCCACGCGACCCATATTTTCTTCGGCTTGATCTGGATTCTGGTGATGATTGCCCAGGTGATGACCAAGGGCTTTACCGAGGAAACGGTGGGTCGTCTGCTCACCCTGCGGATGTTCTGGCATTTGCAGGCGGTGATCTGGGTTTTTGTTTATATCTTTGTCTATTTGTGGGGGTACATATCATGAGTCACAGTGCCGCAGATCCGACCATGCATCCGGAAGTGCAACTGTCCACTTCCAAGGGCTACTTTCTGGGTTTTGCCATTTCGGCTTTCCTGATGTTGGTGGCAACTTTTCTGGTGACCTCTCATTCGGTTCCGCCTTTCGGTTTGTTGATGGTGATTTCGGTGTGTGCAGGAATTGCCGTGATTGCCCAGATTTATTTCCTGCTCCATATCGACATTTCCGAACACAACATCTGGAATACCGTGGCTCTGGTGATGTTCATTCCCTTGTTCCTCATTACCATCGGTCTGACCTGGTGGATGTTCTCACAGCTCTATCTGCGGACCATGGATATGTCAGTGATGTCATCGGCCATGCAACCTGCCGTGCACGCATCAGCCACTCCCGGAATGGCGGATATGCCGGGGATGAACGCCCATACGGATTCAGGTAACTAAGGAGCACGAGAATGTCCACGTCCCTGGGAGCAAAGCCTGCAGTAGTGCCGGATCCAGCACTTCCCCACGCCATAGAAGGGGAGCTGACGCCGGTAGTGCGTTGGATTGGCCGGAT
>DYJM01000210.1 GCA_020723125.1 Acidithiobacillus ferrivorans | reverse complement strand
ACGGAATCAGGAACAGCAGTCCACTCAAAGCCAGCATCGTCAAATCTAGCCAGGGATCGAGGAAGCCGCTGCCTTCGCGCTTGACCAGGTTCATGGCATGGCGGAAAGCATTGTATGGACGTTCGTCCCCATAAGGCACGTCGTCCCGAAGGTTTCCTCGAAAAACTGGTTGAGCTACTCAAACCTCACCGCACTGGCGTACGGCGCAAGTGTCGGGACGTTTCCCCTCTTTTTTGAGAAGATACCATTTGTTTTTCCAGGCGCGGAACGACTGTATAATGGAGGCCAATCCTACCCTTCCATTCTCGAGTGCCGCCCATGACCCAAAAAAACAACTCCCCCTCCCCAAAAAGATTGCGTCTTTCCCTCCTCCGTTCAAGCCTTGGAACCCGCCTCACGTTCAACATCGGCTTGGTCGTTACAATTACAAGCCTGGCGCTCTTCATAGGCATCTACCGTTTGGAGGAAAAACAAGCCATCCAGCAAGTGCATACCGAGGCGCAAGCCCTTTTATCGGAAATGATCGTTGTGCGCGAGTGGGTTTCACAATATGGAGGCGTTTGGACAAGAAACTCGGGCGATTATTATTTGGATACTGAAAAGGGCTTCTTTCTCAAATCGCCTGCAATGGTGACCAAGGAACTTTCCAATTTGTCGAATGCGAGAGGTGATTACCGTTTTCACATCACCAGCCTGATTCTCACCAACCCGGAAAACGTCCCAGATGATTTTGAACACAACGCCCTGGTCCAATTTGAAGAGTCGCCAACGCCCATCACCTCCATTGAACGCAGCGGGGACGGGACTGTCTACCGGTTGATGTTTCCGCTAATGGTCGAAGAAAGCTGCCTCGCCTGCCATGAGGAGCAAGGGTACCAGTCCGGCGATGTTCGGGGCGGCTTAAGTGTCCTGGTGCCTATGAGTGGAACAGAACTGGCCCTAGCCAATAGCCGCCAGGCCCTGACGCTCGCCGCAATCAGCATTATAAGCCTGGTCATGATTGCTCTCTATATCATGATTCGGCAAATGGTGATCGCGCCGGTCGGGCAGCTAAAAACGCTCGCCGCGGCCGTCAGCGCAGGGAATTTCGAGGCCCGCTGCACCATCCAAACCGGCGACGAATTGGAAATCCTGGGGCAGACGTTCAACCAGATGATCGCCAATTTGAAGGTTTCACAAGATTCGCTCAACAATCGAATTGCACAACGCACGCAAGAGTTGAATGTAATATCAGATGTCGCCCTGATCATCAGCCGCGCCGGTGCGCTCGAAGATATCCTCGCCGAAGCGCTTGGTAAAGTGATAGCCGTCGCCGGAGCCGCAGGCGGCATTATCCAGCTTGTCGAAGATGAAAACACGTGGCTGACCGTTCACACAGGCTTATCGCCCGGGCTTGTAAACTGCTTCGAGCAGCCCCGGCAAAAGAATGTCTCCCAATGTAAAATTCAACAAGCAAGCAAAGGGACCGTAGCCGGGAGCGCGGGAGAATACGTCCGCCACAAAGTTACCGATGCAGGATTAAGCCAAATACGGGAAGACTGCCCGGCAATTGCCAACGGGTATTCCCAAGCGGTCTCCGTGCCGCTCGATTCGCGCAGCCGCTCACTTGGGGTGATCACATTATTCAGCGTCGATTCGTCCAGTTTTTCGCCTGAGATCATGCAGCTTCTGGAATGCATCAGCCGCCAGCTGGGCGTAGCCGTTGAAAACGCCAGGTTTCACCAGCGCGCAGAGCAAATGGCGATCCTCGAAGAACGCACCCGCATCTCGCGCGAACTGCACGACAGCCTGGCGCAAACCCTGGGCTGGCTGCGT
>DYJM01000209.1 GCA_020723125.1 Acidithiobacillus ferrivorans | reverse complement strand
AGCCCTAGAACAACAGGCGAGGAACAACGGAGCAAAAAGCACCCACGGCAACTGCTGTTTTCAGGATTATCCAGCCCCCTTTCAGGGGGCTTTTTGTTATCATAACCAGCATTCCTATAGCGGAGTGGAAATCATGGGGCATTCAAGATCCAGCGGGGTCAGCAACGCAGGGGCCGAACCGGTCATTTTTCGCCTGCCCAGCCAACCTGCGCCTTTGAAAAGACCGTTGTACGCATCACGCATTCCAGCCGGATTTCCTTCTCCCGCCGATGATCATGTCGAACGGTCTCTGGACTTGCACGAACACTTGCTGCCTCACCCCGATGCCAGTTTTTTTCTCAGGGTTTCCGGCGATTCCATGCTGGACTATGGCATCCACGATGGTGACCTGCTGATTGTGGATCGTGCCATTGATGCCCGGGAGGGCCACATTGTCATTGCCGCCATAGATGGAGAACTGACTGTCAAGAAGCTGGGAAAGCACGCCGGGCAACCCGCTTTGCTGCCCGGCAATAGTGCGTATCCACCCATTTTGCTGGACCCCGAACAGGAACTGCTTATCTGGGGTGTGGTGCGGCATGTGATTCATAGCCTGGGACAATGAACATGCGCTTTGCACTGGTAGATGCCAACAATTTCTACGTGTCCTGCGAACGCCTGTTTGCGCCACAACTGGAGGGCCGCCCCGTGGTCATCCTCAGCAATAATGACGGTTGTGCCGTATCCCGGTCGGCCGAAGCCAAGGCCCTGAAAATCGGCATGGGCACCCCCTATTTTCAGTGGCAGAAGCTGGCCAAACAGCAGGGGGTAGTCGTGCTGTCTTCCAACTATGCCCTTTATGGAGAATTATCGGCGCGAATGATGCGCTTACTGGGCAGCCTCAGCGCTGCGCAGGAAATCTACAGCATTGATGAGTCATTTCTGCATATTCCGCTCAGCGGAAAGGAGGCGCTGCGCTGGGGCAGTGCAGTCCGGCAGCGCGTTCGCAAGGAATTGGGCCTGCCCGTTTGTGTCGGCATGGGTCCTTCCAAGACCCTGGCCAAACTCTGCAATCACTGGGCTAAAAAAGGGCGCGTGGCAGAAGGCGTTTGTGATTGGGACAGCATTCCCGACAACCAGAAGGTCCAGTGGCTTCAGGACACCCCTATTGATGCGGTCTGGGGTATCGGCAGACAGCTCGGTGAGTCCCTGCGCCGCCAGAATATTCAGCAGATAGCGGATTTTTTACGGGCGGATCCCGTCGCTATCCGCCAACGTTATGGCATCGTGTTAGCCCGCACCCAGCAGGAGTTGCAGGGTATTTCCTGTCTGCAACTGGAACAGATACCCCGGAAAAGGCAGCACATTCAATGCAGTCGTTCTTTCGGCCAAGCCGTGGAAAGCCTTACTGATCTGGAAGAAAGTTTGTCCGTGCATACCCAGCGTTGCGCTGCCAAGTTACGGCAGGACGGTCAAAAAGCCCAAGGCGTCCAGATACAAATTCGCAGCTCGCCCCATCGGGGACGTTATTATTCGGGAGTGGCCTTTCGCCCGCTGGCGAATCCGAGCAATCATTACCAGGATCTGTGGCAGGCGGTCAAGGCCGCGCTGGCAGAAGCCTATCGACCAGGCGTGCGCTATATCAAATCCGGCATTTTGCTGAGTGCCTTGCAGGACGTGAACATGCCCAAAACCCAGAGCCTGTTTACCCCGGAAGACGATGCGGCCACACCCGGCGATACACAGAAAAATGCCTTGGCTGATGTGCTGACGCTGCTGCAAAAGCGTTACGGTAAAGCGGCTCCAGGATTCGGGGTAGCCGGGCTGCGGGCCGAAAGA
>DYJM01000061.1 GCA_020723125.1 Acidithiobacillus ferrivorans | reverse complement strand
GTTTGATGTACAATATACCCGAAAATTCCGGGGAACAATGCTCTGCCTACCATACCTCGCTTTTTACCAGACTACTGCTGTAGGCACTTGGCTACAGTGGCATAACTCCGTAGATTTGTCCCATAATGCTGGCTTGGCCTATTATGATTAAACGCTGAGAGGAGCTGAACACTCATGAAAACTGCTAACTGGTTGATCGCTGCTGCTTTTCCGTTGATGCTGGCGGGCTGCGCAAATAATCCTTATGCCAGCAATGGCACCACGGCCAATACCACCGGTGGCGCCCTGCTTGGTGCCGTAGCTGGCGCGGTCGTTGGCAACCAGACCGGTTCACCACTGGCGGGTGCTGCGATCGGCGCAGGTCTGGGTGGATTGGCGGGTTACGGCCTTTCCAAGCAGCAGGAACAAGCCCCGGCCCCGCAACCAGGCTATTACGCAGCCCCCCAGGGCAGTGTCCCCTGTCCGGCCGGTTATGTGTGCACCCCAACAGCACCTCAGTATCAGCAGCCTCCGGCCTGCCCTGCGGGATATACCTGCACACCGCGTTGATGCCCGTGGTTTCGGCAAAAACATCACCTGCGATGCCCGTCCTCGAACATATCGGCGGACACTTGGAGGGTGGAGAACTTATCGACAAGCACCCTTTCGCCCTACCGGGCATCATTCTCAGTTCGGGCGAGGGCCGCATTCGCAGTTATGAGTTTCATCCGCAGGAGGAAGGCGTTCCTGTCACGCCACTCATTTGCCAAAGCATGGAGCCGCTAGCGAGCGGAGCCGATGCAGATTTGCTGGTCCGGCAGGGACATATTGTGGCGGTGCGTCTGGCTGATGCCAATATTGCCTTGCATCCGCAAATTTTGCGGAAATCGGCCATTCGTGAAGTGTTACAGCGCGAATGGCTACTTTCGGTATTTCTTTTTGGTCCAGTTGCCGGAGTGTTTCTGGTCAACCTGATTTTTGGGATGCCTGCATTTTTATGGTGGACGGCCTTGGGAGTCCTGATTTTTTCCTGTCTGATCATGGGAATTCTGGTCAGAAATGATTTACGTAACTTGCGGAATTGGGTGGACGAATTACATAAGCTGGCCAAGCAGCAGGGTACTTAGTTTCCGCCGCCTTCCGACCAGATTTCCGCCTGTGCGGTGGTAATATCCGGCGCCCGCAGACGACACACCGATTTGCCACACCATTCCGGGCCGATATCCAGTTGCTCCAAGGCATGCTCCATGGTTACCCGGAATACCGGGGCCGCCTCGACCCCCCCGAAATTCCAGAATTTATCGCTGTCGCGCAGGGTGACTGCCATCACCAGTTGCGGATCACGTCCCGGAGCAAAGCCCACAAAAGTCGCATTGGTACGATGATGAAAAAAACCATCCTTGCCGTTGGCCAAATCGGCCGTGCCGGTTTTGCCCGCTACTGCATAACCGGGAATCGCCGCAAGAATACCGGTGCCATTGGGCTCTGCCACACTGCGCAACCAGCGTCGCAAATCGTTGGCCACCCAAAAAGGCATGACCCGCCGTTTGACTAAGGGCTCCCCTTTGACCAGCACGGGACGAATATGATATCCCCCGTTGGCGATGGCCGCATAAGCATCTGCCAATTGCAGGGTAGTCACAGATATTCCATAGCCAATGGAAATTGTCGCGTGGCGCGCCCTCCCCCAACCTTCCCAGGCGGGCAAAACACCCGAAGTCGCCCCTGGCAAACCGATCTGGGGAACATCACCAAAACCCACCGCCCGATACATGGCATAAATATCCCTGCGCGGCGTCCTCAAAGCTATTTTGGCGGTGCCAATACAACTGGAATACTTGAGAATGTGCTCAATATTCAAAATGTGATGGGTAACGTCATCGGTAATGGGATACCCCCCCACCCAGAGGGGATGAGACACGTTGAAACGGGCGCTTGGGCTCACGCTATGTGTAGCCAGTGCGGCGGCAATGGCAAAAGGTTTAATGACCGATCCCGGCTCAAAAGCCTGATGGACGGCGTTATCCACATAATCCATGGGATTACTGCAACTCCCGATATTATTGGGATTGCAACTGGGAACGCTGACCATGGCCAGCACCTGTCCAGTACGCACATTCATGACCACCGCCGATCCGTTACTTGCCCCGAAATGCCGCTGGGCGGCCAACAGGGTCACGTAGGCCCAATACTGGATTTGTGGATTGATGGTGAGCTGCAGGGCATGTCCGGCGCGGGGAAGGCGCAAGATTTTATCGACATGGACAATCTGCCCGTGACCATCTTCCAGAACCTTTTCTTTGCCAGGGTAAGCCGCCAACCATTGATTGTAGCTCAGTTCCAGTCCAGTCCCGCCCTGATGCTGGAGGTTGACCATCCCCAACAAAGGCGCCGTGACAGCACCTAACGGATAATAACTGCGGCTGGTGTCCTGCACATAAATGCCTGGAACCTGAAGTTTATCCAGCTTTTTTCCCAATGCGGGGGGAACCTGCCGGAGAATATAGGCATAATCGGCCCCACCCCCGGCAACCCTTTCGGCAAAACTGGCAGGACTCAGATGTAATACCTGAGCAATGGCGTCCCAATGATTTTGGTGTTTATCCAGAATGGCCGGGTCGGCCCAGATAGTGACGGCTTTGACATTGACCGCTAAAGGTTCGCCATTCCGGGCGGTGATTACGCCACGCTCACTGGGCAGGGGTAAGGTCCGCAAATAGCGCATGCGCCCCTGAGATCTTAAGGTTTGGTGCTCCAATAGCTGCAGACGCAAATCCCGGGCAAGAACGGCTGCAAAACCGAGCAGAAGAATAATAATCAACCAGCGCGCCCGACCCGAGGGTAATATTTTCACGGAGGTCTCAGTCATGACCGGGATACTGTCTGCTGGTGAAAGTATTCATAAGTGAACTCTGCTGGAGCTGCAACAGGAATCAGACGGCGGTGCTGATAAAAAGTTCCGGAAATACGGCAGGATTTGAAACACTGTTCTATATGAACATGAGAAAAGCTTGGCAACCCAATGCCAAACTTGAACTTTCTGAAGACTCTGCCCTAGAATGGTGGAGACGATACCATAGAGGTCATGCATTTTCATGCGCTTGAAACAGGCATTCCCGTTTTTCCGACTGGGGGCGTTCACCTTGACTGTTGCAGCCATGGCCGGCTGTGCCAGCATGCCCAGCCACACAACTGTTTCTTCTGACAACGGCTATGGGTCAGCCCTGGTCAACTCCGCCTATTCAACCGGACAGTCCTGTTATGCGCCAACTCCTGATCTGAATGCTGCCTATAATCAGCCTTATGAAGTTGACGGACAGTGGTATCACCCGATGCATAGCGCTGTGGGATTTTCTGAAAACGGCATCGCCTCCTGGTATGACCGCCAATCTTCCAGTGACACAACCGCCATGGGTACGGCCTTCCATGCCCGGCAACTGTCCGCTGCGAGTCGCACCTTACCCCTGCCTTCCTGTGTGCGGGTGACCAATCTTGAAAATGGTCGCAGCATCGTGGTGCTGGTAGATGACCGAGGGCCCTTCGTGGATGGTCGCATCATGGACTTGTCGGCGGGTGCCGCCAATGCTCTGGGAATGCTCAATCAGGGGACTTCCCTGGTACATATTCAGGTGATTCCCAGCGCTCTCAGTCCCAATGTCCCAACTCCGCAGATTATCCAGGTCGCGCAAAGGCCAACGCCGCAAGCTTCAGTACCACAATCTGTAGCGCCAGAACGGGTGATTCCTCGGGCTGCTCCCCAGGCTATACCCTTGCCCGCTTACACAGCTCCCGCAAATGCCCGGAAAAATCTGACGGCAGTCGTCAATCAGGCTTTCGCCAGCAACATCCCGGCAGTCCAGACTGCGCCCGCGCAGGTAGCACCGCCAGCGCCGTCTGCGCCACAGCCCCCTGCGCCGCCGACGGCCCATGTTCTGCGTAGTTGGCACAGAAGCCCACAAGTCGAGCAGGTATATCTGGAAACTGCCCAGGCGATGGGTATGCAAAGAGCGCTTCGTGAGCGCAGCAAACTGCAGGACTTTGGCATCAGCACCGCAAAACTGGTACCTGCCAGATCCAGCAGCCCTGGCGGTCTTTACAGAGTCAAAATCGGACCCATGGCACCGACGGCTGCCCCCGAAGATTACGCATCCAGCCTGGAGCGCTTGCGTCTGGGCACTTTTGTGGTCAGCGAACAGGCGGGTTAAAGGCGTCAGCCCGCACCCGGTTCAGAGGCGGCAAGCGGCGCTCTCCCAGAATGGCCCAAATGATCAGCACCACCCAGGCAATGCCGGACCAGCCCAGGACGATATTGAGGACCAACACCCAAAGAAAATGCTCATGATGACGAGCAGCGGCAATCACGCTCGGTACAAAGTAAATCAGCAAGCCGAAAACTGCCGCCAGTAACCAGACCACAACATGAATAAACATGGCGGCGATACCCAGACCAATCAGCGCCAGCAGCACAATGCCGATACCCAGGAAAGCGCTCATGCTTCTGCTCCTTCCGTTTTCGCGGCGAACAATTTGTTGATAATGGTGTCACCCTGCATTTCCTCGCCACTTAAGGTCATGGCCAGCAGTTCTCCGCCCAGCACATCGGGCGAAATAATCAGATCTGCACCTATCTGACGAAACCGTTCAAGATTTTTGGCATCCTGAACAGCCGCAACGGTTTTCCCGGAAACATTCAAATCCTTGGCGGCCAGAATGATAAAGGCGTTTTCACTATCGATCACCCGCAGGGCCAGAATACCCAGGGCACACTCCGCACCCGCCCGCCGCAAAACCTCCAGATCTGTCGCATCACCCACCATTAGATCTTCATCGGCCATCCATTCGTTTTCTGGAGGAGCAGGGACCAGAACCAGCGTCCGTAAATGGCGGGCGCGCAACGCCCGATAGGTATTTTGAGCCAGCATATTGTCGCCAATAATCAAATAATGATTACGATAATGGCGTTTCTCACCACCCATGAGCAGGCGCTGCATCCGCCCATTGAGTAACGGCACAATCACGGCAGAAATAGAAGTAGCAAAAACCGTAATACCTAGAATAATAATGGAAATCACAAAAAAGCGGGCATCAGTACTTTTGGGAACAATGTCCCCATAACCCACCGTCGACATGGTGACCACGGCAAAATACAGGGCACTGACCAGATTGGTAATGGGTGGCGAAAAACCGGCACCCAGCACATAACTGCCCAATACCGCATAACTCATCAACAACAAGATGGAGATGACTGCGAAAAGTGTACCTGCCGCCACACTGGAGTGTGCAAAATGTCGGCGGAACAACAGCAAAGCAATGAGAATGATGGCATTGAAAATGGTGAATCCACTCCACTCCAGTCCGTAATGGTGGAGCACCATGGCCAACATGGCCCCTGCCAATATCAGCGTAATCGCCCAGGAAAAACGTGAGCGGAACAGCAAACCAAAAGCCATTAACAAGAGGACGATGCCGAGTACGGCTTCGGGTACAGTGCCAAGTGCTGAAAGCAACGGGGCCTGGGTCAAGCTGGTGGAGGGCGCCAAATCAGAAAGTTCCGGAAAAACGCGCAACAGATTCGGCAGTGCATTGAGAACAGCGAGAGCACCCAGCAAACCTACGGCCAACGCCATGGGAATATGGGGAAACCAGTGATCCAGATATAAAACCGCACGCGCCTTGGCCGCAAATCGAAATAACCTCTGGCGCAAAGACAGGCGCATTACATCAGGAATTCGAATCATGGCAGTTCCTCAGGCTCTATTCTTACATATCCAGTTAATGGTGTTGCAGCAACACTAACGTCCATTGCGACTCGCGCCACACCGGAGACTGAAAGAAAATGGTTCCATTTCTTTCACATTAACCCTACAGACATAATCAACGCAATAAAAAGCCCGACAGGTCTTTAATCAGTGAACAAATAGATGAGGCGTTGAACCGGCTTTACGCACAGGATGACGCAAAGCCGCAAATATTGCCTGATCAGGCACTGTGCTCGTTGTCATCTGGATCGGCTGGACCAAAAGTAGTCCGCATACCCGCATACATGGCAACAACCCACAAAGCGCCCAGAACAATAAAAGTGGCATAAAACATGATAGTGATTCCTTCTTGGGTAAGCTGGTAGTCAAGTATATCAGTAGACCGTAATCAACCGAAACAGTTCAAATGGATCAGCCAAAGGCCTGGGCGGGGTTCACGACAATATTGGTGAAATCCCGCAATTTCATTTTGGGACGCAAGTCACTCAAAATAGCCGCCTTGGCTACCGGCAGCGCCTGCCAGGCATTGTTCCCACCGTCTTCCACCACTGCTGCCACCGCAATTTGCGGATGATGGAGCGGCGCCCAACCGATGAAAAGTGAGTCATCATTATAAATTGTTCGGCCATCCTGATAACCGATGGGGACTTCGGCTGTTCCAGTTTTCCCGGCCATGGACAAACCCGGCGTTGCCATACTTTTGCAGGTTCCCCGGGTTACACAGGCTGCCATCCCCTTGCGCACGGCCCGTAGAGCAAAGGCAGGAATATGCAGATTCTTGGCAGGCGGAATTGCCAAAGGCCGCCGCACCCCGGTTTCCGGATTGATGAGTGCGCTGGCCACATGCAAAGAGGGTAAATATCCGCCATTGGCAATGGCTGACACGGCACGCACCAATTGCAGTGGCGTCACCAGCAAGTAGCCTTGTCCAATGCCCAGAATCACCGAATCGCCGGTGTACCAGGGCTGATGAAAATGCGCTTCTTTCCAGCGCGGCGTCGGCACGAAACCGTTGGCGCTACCGGGAGTATCAATGGGCGCCGGGTGGCCAAAGCCAAAACGCCAGAGAGCCGCATCCTGACGCTGAATACCCATTTTGATGGCCAGCTTGTAAAAAAATACGTCCACCGACCAGGCCAGCGCCTTGGTCAAACCGGTTTCACCGAAGCCCGAGCGATACCAGTCCCAGTAAACATGACCACCCAGACGGATATAACCGGGGCAGTAGGTGTGGAAATGGGGCGAAATAACATGATCCTGCAGCGCCTCAATGGAATAAAAGGGCTTGATGCAGGAGCCAGGAGGATAAAGCCCTTGCGCTACCCGATTCAGCAGGGGGCGTCCCTTGTCATGCAGCAGGCTCTGCCAGTGGACCTCGCTGATGCCATTCACAAACCAGTTGGCATTGAAGCTGGGATTACTGTAACTGGCGATCACTGCACCATTATTGGGATTAACGGCCACCAGCGCACCACGAAAATGATTGCGGCGCATTACCCTTGCGACGGCACGCTGCACCCGCAGGCGTAAACTGGTCTGGAGGTTATCTCCGGGCGTTGGGGCAATATTCCGCAAATTGGCCACAGGTACGCCCAAGGCATTTACCTCCTTGATCTGATATCCGAATTTTCCACGCAGTTGACGTTCAAACGCATATTCCAGACCGCTTTCTCCAATGAACCGGCGATAAATGTATTTTTGCGGATCAAAACCTTTCAGATTCCGGGCACTGACCGGTCCGACATAACCGACTACCGAGGTAAACAGGGATTTGTAGGGATAATAGCGATGCCACTGTGCGGCCACTTGCACCCCTGGAAACTGCATATCGCGCACCGAAAACGCCGCGATTTGTTTGGGATTCATGGTATGCAGAAGAATCCTGGGGATGTAGGGTGGCTTGTCATCCAGCGTCTTCAGTAAATGTGCGACATTGTGTTTCGGAACAGGAAACAACGCTTCGATGCGTTTCAGGGTCGCATGCAGGTGTTCTGTCTCGTCCGGAATGATTTCCAGCACATAACGCGGATGGTTAGCGGCAAGAATCTGTCCATGACTGGCAAGAATCAGTCCTCGCGCCGGAGCAACCGGGACAATGGCCGTATGATTGGCCTGAGCCATTTGCCGGAAGCGTTGATAATGCAGCACTTCCAGATCGACCAGACGCCAGATCAGGTACAAGAACGCCAGCAGCAGCAAGGCAATAGCCAAAGCCAAACGACCCCGGAAGCGACCGGCTCTTACGGCGTTCGGACTCATAAAAACCTGCCTGTAACAACCATGAAATGAGGGAACAACAACGGCGTAAAGGCCTCTGCTAACAAAGTTTATGGCTACGCTGAGAGGTCATGATGGCGGGGAAAGTTCCCCAAGCCTCACACATTACTGTTGAACTGCCGGGAACTTCCCGCGAAAAGCAGACGTCTTAAGACGCGTGTACAGCACCGTGACCATGACTTGAAGATGCCGCTGATGAGCCGTAATCATTCCTGTAGTTATTCGTTGGAACTCAGTTCTGTTCCATGCTGATGACTGACGTCCTGGAAATACTGCTTATTTTGGCAGGCATCGCCCTCTTCACTTATCCAGCCAGCATTCTGGTGGAGAAGTTATTGTGTCATTGGGACAAAAATCATCCTGAAAAAAATTAGGAGCCTATGTTTATGCCTTTACGTTCATTCAGTTTTCAGCCACGACAGATACTTGTCGCCGTCATAGCCGCAACGGCGGGTTTTGGACTCGGTGCGGCAGGATGGGCTTTTGCTGCAGATAGTCAGACGAGCTCACCCGCCACAACGGCCAAACCTGCCCCGGCAACAACAAACACCATGCCGCAAAAACTGGTGGACCTTCCCGATTTCACACCCATTGTCAAAAAATATGGGGATGCCATCGTAAAAATTGACGACTCCGACACCAAAATTGTACGCGGGGGTGCAAACGATCCGTTCCCCAGAAACTCGCCTTTCTACCAGTTTTTCCAGGGGTTTTCTGGAGCCAACCCGCCCCAGAAAGAAAAAATGGAGGCCCTGGGCTCAGGATTTATTATTTCCCACAATGGTTATATTGTGACGGCAGGGCATGTGGTGCGAGGCATGCACCATATTATTGTGACATTGACCAACCATCACGCTTATCCTGCCAAGGTGGTTGGTCTGTCAGTACGATATGATACGGCACTGCTGAAAATTGATGCACACAACCTACCCACGGTAGAACTGGGCAATTCCCGCGATCTGAAAGTAGGCCAGTGGTTGCTGGCGATTGGCATGCCTTTTGGTTTTTACAATACGGTCACCCAGGGTGTAGTCAGCGCCCTGAATCGCCCGTTGCCCCATGATGATGAATATATTCCCTTCATTCAGAGTGATGTGCCCATCAACCCCGGCAACTCGGGTGGGCCTATTTTCAACATGGAAGGCCAGGTCGTCGGTATTAATGATCAGATATATACCAACGATGGTGGCTACATGGGCCTGTCCTTCAGTATTCCCATCAACACGGCAATGCGCGCAGTGCATGCCTTCGAAGAACACAAGAAGCTTCGCTTTGGCTGGCTCGGTGTCGACGTTCAGGAAGTAAGCCCGCAAATGGCCCAGGCTTTGCACCTGAAAGAACCGGTCGGGGCACTGGTTGCCTCGGTCAACCCCCATGAAGCAGCCGCCAAGGCAGGCCTGAAGCCGGGTGACGTCATTGTGACCTACAATCATGAGGCCATTTACAGTGTCGGACAACTGCCCCCCCTCGTCGGTGACACCCCGCCGGGAACCACGGTACCCATGGGCATATTGCATAATGGCAAACCGGAAACCCTGCAGGTTACCGTTGGCACCATGCCCGCCAAAATGCGCCACGTAGAAGCCGAAAAAACGGCAGATATCCGCCGTCTCGGGATTCGCGTCACCACCCTCGGTCAGGCCGCACAAAAGCGTCTGGGCATTCATCACGGAGTGGAAATTGAAAGCATTTATCCCGGCCCTGCCGCGCAAATGGGATTGACCGATGGTATGGCCATCCAGCAAATTGACCAACAGGAAGTCACCAGCCCGGAACAACTGCAACAAATTGTCCGGAAACTGCCAGCCCACACCCCGATTCCCTTGCTGGTTCGCCAGGGGCAGCAAAGCCTCTATGTGGTGATCACACTCCCTGCACACTAAAAATTAACCAACGTATAAGGAAGTCGCATGCGCCACAAAAAGTACCTGCAGCACAAATCCCGTTTCATTTTGCTTGCTGCCTTCGCCACCCTGACAACGGGTGGCACTGCCGTTGCGGGGACCAACCTGTTGATACCCCCACCACCACCCATACCCGATGCCAAAAGCTATGTGCTGATGGATTTCCAAACAGGCCAGATTATTGCGGAAAAAGATGCCAACCTGCAGTTACCCCCCGCCAGCCTGACCAAATTGATGACGGCTTATCTGACCTACGGCGCGCTGGCCGACGGCACCCTGCACTGGCAGCAGCACATTCATGTCAGCCGGGTAGCCTGGCACACGGGCGGGTCGAGCATGTTCATTCAGCCCAACCTGCCTGTTACCGTGGATCAACTGATGCACGGGCTGATTATTGATTCGGGCAACGATGCGGCGGTCGCTTTGGCCCAGGCCGTGGCAGGCAGTCGCGCCAGTTTTGTAGATGAAATGAATGCCACGGCGACCAAACTGGGCCTACCTGGTGCGCACTATAGTGATGTGGATGGGCTCCCGTCCCCGGATCTGCATCTTTCCGCCCTGGACATTGCGATGCTTTCCCGGGACCTGATTGCCAAATACCCCCAGGTCATCGATATTTCCAAAATCAAATACTATCGCTATAACAACATCACGCAACGCAGCTGGAATCCGGCCCTGTTCGGACATCCAGACATCGATGGCCTGAAAACCGGACACACCAACGCTGCCGGGCACTGCATGGATACCACTGCAGTACGCAATGGCCGTCGCCTGATTGCGGTGGTCATGGGTGCGCCAAGCTGGCCCAGCGGAGTCAACGATGTCGTGGCCCTGCTGGATTATGGTTACCGCTTCACCACCGATCACACCGTGAGCAAAGCCGGAAGCGTGGTGGGCACCTACAGTGACACCAGCCTCGACCCCGACAAAGTCCCCGTCACCGTCGCCCGAAACCTGGACGTCATGATTCCCATCGGTGCTGAAAAAGACCTGAAAACCCAGGTGACTTACCAGAAAATTGGCAACAAGGGTATTGCCAAAGGCCAGAAGCTTGGTGAGATGACCGTGTCATTGAACGGCAAAGTGCTGGGGAAAACCGATCTGGTTGCAGCCGATGCCGCCAAACCGGCAGGCACCTTTGGCAGTTTGTGGAACCGCGTCAAGCAATCCTTATAGAACAACCAGGAGCCTTCCATGCAATGGCCTATTCCCCGCATCACCCTGCTACTGGCACTAAGCGCCCTGCCGCTGAGCGCCAACGCCCTCACCGTCAACATCAGCAAAGCCGTCAGCAGTTCGGCACCCGTCGCGGTCCCGTCTTTTGGTCCCGGGCCAACGGGCCAGCCGGATATTGCCAGCATTGTGCGCTATGACTTGCAGCACAGCGGCTATTTTTCGGTCGTCAACCCGGCGCTTTATCCGGACGACCCGCATTCCGCTGCCGCCATCAACGTCGCCCAGTGGGAAAAAACCGGGGCATTGGCCATGGTAGTCGGCAAAGTTCATCCCACCAGCAGCGGCTATGTGGTTGATGCAGACGCCGTCAGCCTGATTACCCACAAAATGCTGGCCGGACGCCGCTATGTCAGTGACGCGGAAGGCTATCACATGGTCGGCCAGGAAATTGCCGATCTGCTATATCAGCAGATCACCGGTGAACCAGGACCTTTTGCCAGCCATATTGCCTATGTGAATCAGCAGGGAAGCCACTATGACCTGGACATTGCCCAGTCTGATGGCTGGAATCCGCACAGCATTTTACGGGGTGTAATTCCGATTATTTCTCCGGCATGGTCCCCCCATGGTCGGCAACTGGCCTATGTGACCTATCGGCATCGGCACTCGGTGATCTACATTCAGAATCTCGCCAACGGTCAGCGTCATCAGGTTCCCGATCAGGGCACGGCGCTCAGTGCCCCGGCTTTTTCGCCCAATGGTCAGTATCTGGCCTTCGCCAAGGTCTGGGAGCGCGGCCGCACCGAATTGGTGCGGGAAAATCTGCAAACTGGTCATGAACGGGTTCTGACCCGCAGCGGAACCATCAACACCAGCCCCAGCTGGTCACCCGGTGGCCATCATCTGGTTTTTGTGTCCAACCGCCAGGGTAGTGCCCAGATTTATCAGATGCGGGACAACGGCAGCCACATTCAGCGCCTGAGCTATTCCGGTGGCTACAATGTCTCGCCCTCTTATGCCCCGGATGGTCGCTGGATTGCTTTTGTGCATGCCTATCGCGGCGTGCTTTCCCTGGCCGAAATGCGACCCGATGGCAATGACCTGCACGTCCTCTATGATGGCGGCAATTGCGAACATCCCAGCTTTGCCAGTGATGGTCGCATGATTGTTTTTGCCACCCATCGTGGCGGTCAGAAGGTGTTGGGTGAAGTAGCCATCAACGGCAAAGGTCTGCATTTTTT
>DYJM01000208.1 GCA_020723125.1 Acidithiobacillus ferrivorans | reverse complement strand
ATGAACTGCTCCCGCCAAGCCTATACGGCTATGGCGTGAGTTTCGTGCTTCATCGCGGCGAAACTTCCACCGCTCCACATCTCGGACGGTTCCCGCCCGGAGCCGGAACTACCGGCCAATCTCATTTCAAGCCACCGCAACAGTACCAAAGCCGCATTTTCGTCGCGGCCACAGATAACACCGCAATGCGGGCACTGGTGTTCCCGGTTCGAGAGCGTTTTCTTCTCATCGGGTAATTTCCAGCACGCATGACAGCGTTGCGTGGGCTTGATCTCCCGCGTCGGTGCTTCCTCGTACCACGACCCAGCCTCTTCCGCTTTGGTCTTGGTCATTTTGAGAAAAGCTGCTGGCGCGGCAGCGTGAATCTCACGGTTCAGTCCCTTTTTATGGGCACCGCCTTTGTGTACCATGTTTTTTGTCGATAACGCCTCAGTGCAGATAGCACCAAATTGTTCTACGAGCGATGCACTTGTCTGGTGCAGAAAATCCTTGCGTTGTCTGGCGATTTTGGCGTGCAACCTGGACAAGTTTTGGATAGCTCTGCGCAAATTGCCCGATACAGGAAAACCTTTCTGCTTCCCGCTCAGCTTTTGTGCCATGCGAATCTTGCGGGAAACTTCCTGCCCCAGCCGCTTGAGTTCCGCCAGTTGATTGCGAAGATGGCGAGGATTGGCGACTGTCTCTATGCCTTGTGGTGTGGCTATGGTCAGAAAATCCGTTAAACCCCAGTCAAAAGCGGCCATTCCTGTGCCACGTTCTCGTTGGACAGTTTCCATTTCCAACGTCACGGACGCATACCATTTGCCCGCTTTATGGAGAATTTCACAAGTAACAGGCTCTCCGGCGTCTCTGGGCTTCCCGCGCAACGGCATCAGGCCTACGCCCTGCAAATAGATCTTGCCATGGGCACTGGGTTGGTCTGAGCATGTACCCCGCGAAGGATGCAGTTTCCAGCCATCCCCGTGCGTTTTGTATCCCCAACCGGGGTAACGATGAATGTTTTTGAATCGCGGGAAACCCGGCGTCTCGCCATTCTTCATGCGCCGGAAGAAGTGCTGAAAGGCCAGGTGCAGCCGCTTGAGCGTCACCTGCTCCGATTGGGCATTCAGTCCGGCTAGGGCAGGTACCATTTTGCGCCATTGCGTGAGCACCTTGCATTGATCAGCAAACGACAATCCCTTGCCGGTTTCCTTGTACACGCGGATGCGTTCTTCCAGCGCCGTGTTATACAACCGCTGATGCAAACCTAACGTCTCCTGCAGCCGCACTTCCTGCTCGGCGTTGGGATACAAACGATAGGTTACTTTGCGATTCGGCATGCTTCCATTATACTCGGTTACTATGACTATGCAAACTCTAAGCACCCTACATCATTGCGTTTATAACCTGAACTACCATTTGGTTCTGGTAACGAAATATCGCCGCAGGTGTATGACCAGCTTCATGCTGGACCGGCTGGAAGCCATCTGCCGGAGTACGGCAACAAAATGGGAGTGCGAGGTGCTGGAATTCAACGGTGAGGCGGATCATGTGCATCTGCTCATGGCTTTGACACCGAAAGTGCTCCCATCGGCATTTGTGAACAACCTGAAAACAGTCACCAGCCGATTGCTGCGTAAAGAGTTTGCCGATCATCTGAAACGGTATTATTGGAGTAAGCCGGTATTCTGGAGCCGCAGTTATTGCATCCTCACGGTGGGTGGTGCGCCACTGTCTGTGCTCAAACAATACATTGAGCAACAGGAAAGGCCGGAATAATCGCCCTGCGGGCGATAGCGCCGCTTCACCACCCCCTGAACCGCTACGCGGTTACAGGCGGAGCACTACGGCGCGTTCCGGTAGA
>DYJM01000207.1 GCA_020723125.1 Acidithiobacillus ferrivorans | reverse complement strand
CCTGGTGGTCGTCGCTGACCCTTCCCTTGCACCAGGCCCCAATTTACGAAAATTATAAACAGGAGGAACAACTAACTATGGCTAAGATTGAGAAGAATATTTTCATCAACGCTCCGGTGGAAAAGGTCTTTTCTTTTATGGAAAAGCCGCAGAATTTACCGGAAATCTGGCCCAGTCTGGTGGAGGTCAGGAACGTGCAGCCCCTGCCCAATGGCAGCTACACCTATGATTGGACTTACAAGATGGCTGGCTTACGCATCGAGGGTAGGGCAGAATGGACCGAGTTCGTCAAGAACCAGCGCATCGTAGACAAGAACGAAAGCGGCATCCCCAGCACGTTTATCTGGACCTACCAAGCAGAGAAGGGCGGCACCCGGGTTTCGGTGAGCGTTGACTACACCATCCCCGGCGCCCTCCTGGGCAAGCTGGCGGAGCCGATCGTCCACAAGATGAACGTACAAGAGGCGGAAACTGTACTTGCCAACCTGAAAGCCCGCATGGAAGGATAAGACACACGTCCGCCACCAGTTGCCTTTCATCTGGTGGCGGACAACCCATTGAGCGGGAAGAAATCGCTATGAGGCCCAACGCCTCCGGCGCTCTGGCTTTGTATTCACCATCGGCGGATGGAAAATGGCTCATGGGAGCCAAAACATCTTGAAAGGAGGAGCTATGAAGATTTTTCTTACGGGTGGCACAGGTTTTATTGGTCAGCCACTTACCCGCACTCTGATGCAGCGTGGGTGGGAAGTGATCGCCCTTGTCCGAAATCCAGATAGTGCCGAAGCCAAGGTTATTCAGACGCTAGGGGCACAATTGGTGCGCGGCGATGTCACTGACCGCGATTCATTGCGTGAAGCTATGGCGGACGCCAATGTCGTGATCCACAACGCGGCCTTGTACAAGTTTGGAATCACTAAACAAATGCACGACCTGATGCGGGCGGTCAATGTACAAGGCACAAAGAATACGCTTGAACTAGCCGTTGAGTTGGGCATCCCTAAGATTATCTATGTCTCGACGATTCTAGTTTTTGGTGACCCAGGCGATGTCGTTGCCGATGAGACGTTCCAACGGCGCGTGCCCCCTCAGTCCTACTACGAGCAGACCAAGACCGAAGCCCACGAATATGCAGTGAAGCTACAACAACAGGGGGTGCCAATCATTATCGCCTGTCCAGCAGGAGTAATTGGACCCGGTGATCCCTCGAATCTAGGTTACCTGGTCCGGCTGTATGTGCGTGGCTTGCTCCCGCCAGTTCTATTCGCAGCCAATGGTCGCCGCGCGCATGTTTATGTGGACGATGTTGCAGAAGCAATTGTGCGTTGCTGCGAGTATGGGCGCGTTGGTGAAGCCTACATACTGAGCAGTGGCATCATGCGGCATCAAGATATGTTCTCTCTCTGGAAACAGACCCCGGGCGGCTTCAAAAAGACGTTGTTCTGGATGCCTAACTCTATGGCAATGCTGTTCAACCGGATGGCCGAACCTGTCGAGCGGCTGTTGGGTTTACCCATTGTGTTTTCTGGTGAGTTTGCGCTTGCCGCTTTTGCTAGTTGGCAGTTCTCAGCCGCCAAAGCAGAGCATGAATTGGGCATGCGCTTTCGCAGTGTGGAACAAGCCTTCCTTGACACGTTGGAAGCAGAACGCGCAATTGCGCAGAAGAACAAGTGCTAATCGTTCGTTGAATGAGTCAATGATGGTTGCCAGTTTTGAGTGCCGCCCAACAATGGCACGAACCCGGCCCGACTTGCTCCTCGCTGCGCTCGCCGCAAGCGGGTTGTGCCTTGCCGTTGGGCGCCAGTAATTCTAGGAGATAGTTATGCAACCCGATATATGGTCTC
>DYJM01000206.1 GCA_020723125.1 Acidithiobacillus ferrivorans | reverse complement strand
AGACAGTCTCAATCTGAAATTTTTGATCTGATGAAAAATGCCATGTTTTTGATTTTTCCGTCCTTGTGGTACGAAGGTATGCCGCGTACTATTCTTGAGGCTTTTTCCGTGGGCACACCCGTTTTGGCAAGTGAGATTGGCGCAGCTAGGGAAATGATAAATCCTGGCAAGACCGGGCATTTTTTTCGCGTGGGCGATGCGGCTGACCTTGCCGACCGCGTCAAATTTCTAATTTCAGAACCAGAACTGCAGAAGAAAATGCGAATACAAGCTAGGTATGAATATGAGACAAAATATACTCTCGAAAAAAACCTTGCTTTCTGGAAGCAATTGCAAGATCGGGTAGTTGGTAAAGCGTAAAAATATGACTGACCTTTCGCTGAAAATTCTGGTGAAATTGCGAATTTCCTGATACCCTCAGGGCATGAATCCTGAGATTGCTATAACCACAGAACGAATTGACGATTTTCCGCTTTTGCTTGAAGTTATGATACGGCTGGGTCTCCCAGATCTGATTGACCAACACCTGAAGCGTCACGGGCTACATCAAGGTCTGAGTTGGGGCTGGATTGCCGCTATTTGGCTGGCGCACATCCTAACGGAGAGCGATCACCGCAAGTTGCCGGTGCGGGCTTGGGCGCGGCAGGCTAGCGAAACGATTGAAAAGATTACTGGAATGAAAGTTGGCGAGTTGGATTTCACAGACGACCGACTGACGCTCCTGTTGCGACGATTGAGTAAACCAGCCGCCTGGCAAGCCATTGAAACGGACTTGGGACGGAATATCCTGCGCGTGTACGAATTGAAACCCCAAACGGTGCGACTGGACTCGACAACAGTGTCTGGTCACCATGTTGGGGGGGAAAACAGCCTGTTCGAGTTTGGGCATAGCAAAGACGACCCGACCTTGCGCCAGGTGAAGGTGATGGTAGCGGCTTTGGATCCGCTGGGATTGCCACTGGTCAGTCAGGTGGTGGCGGGAAGTACCGCTGACGACCCGTTGTATATACCTGCGGTGGATCGGGTGCTTCAAATCATAGAGGGCATGGAGTTGTTGTTTGTGGGAGACAGTAAAATGAGCGCCCTGGACATCCGCGCCCATATTCAACGCCTGAACCAGCGCTATCTGTGTCCGCTGGCGTTGACGGGAAAGACGGCTGACGAGATGAGTCAATGGATTGAAGCGGCGAATCGTGGTGATTATCCCCTGAAACCCGTCTACGCGGAGGATGACAAAGGGAATCGCAGGCAATTGGCGGAAGGATATGGGTTTGAACGCCAGGTTTGCGCCGAAACCATTGCGGACAACCAGACGAAAGTGCAAGAATGGACGGAGCAGGTCTTTCTGGTACGCTCGGAACGCTATCGCCAAGCCATGCAGAAGGGGTTGGATGGGCGTCTGCAACGCGCCACAGACAAATTGCTGGCACTGACGCCGCCCCCGGCACGCGGCAAGCATCAAATTCAGGAAGAAGATGAATTGACGAAGGCGGCGTCCGCTATTTTGAAAGCACACGAGGTCGAAGGATTGCTGACCTACGCCTTTGAACGCCAGGAGAAACGCCAAACCAAGTACATTGGCCGAGGGCGCGGTCATGCCGAGCGACCGAAACGCGAGATCGTGACCGTGCGCTATCAAATCACAGCGGTTGCCCGAAACGAAGAAGCCATTACGGCGCTTCAGAAAACGTTTGGCTGGCGGGCGTATGCCACCAATGCTCCCACCGAACAACTGACCTTGGAGCAAGCGGTTTTGACTTACCGGGACGAATGGTTGATTGAACATGGCTTTCATCGGTTGAAGGGTGTACCTTTGTCATTGGATCCTTTGTTTGTCAAACGCGACGACCAAGT
>DYJM01000205.1 GCA_020723125.1 Acidithiobacillus ferrivorans | reverse complement strand
TTTGCCTGGCTAAGACCAGATTTATTGAAGGGTCGGAGTTTAGGATTTTAATCCTTGGACGAAGAAAGTATTTTATTGTCAGAAATAAAGACAAAAAAACAAAAGCCACCAAAAAAATCAAAACCAGTTTCCTCATAATCTCTATTCTTTCAGAAACTTGAACAAATTTCAATAGAAGCAAGGATAGTGACACATGTCACCTTGTTAGCCGAGAGGGTCGGATTACGACCAAGAAATCTCGGGATGGTACTTGGAGACCATTTTGGCATAGGCCTGGATGACCCCAGGCTGCATATCGATCAACTGCCCAACTTGGGCCAGCGGCGTGTGATGCGACAAGAGCAGTTTGACCCGCTCGTAATCGCGGAGGTAGTGTCCGACGCTTTCCGGTGCGTGTTGGGTCTGGCGGGCAATGGCGGCTTCGTCGAGCCCGGCTTCGTACAGGGCGATGACTTCTTCCTTGTGCGTGGGACGCATGCCCTGGTCGAAGAAATAGCCTTTGGTCGGGAGCGGCTTGTTCGTGAGACGGCGGGCCTCGGCCAGCAGTTGGCTGACCTGCACAGTAGTCAAACCCAGCATGGCGGCCAAGTCAGCCAGAGTCAGCAAGACCGAACCGTCGGGATGCTGGAGGCCGTGCTCGATGAGACGTACCAAGCGTGAACGGAACCACTCCTGCCGCACCGAAGCGGTGTCCGGGTGATGCGCCAGGTATTCGACATCTTCGGGCAATAGCACTGGCCAGGCCAGCGTCACCAACTCATGGTCGCCTGCGCCTTGGCCGGGATGGGTCTTCCCGCCGCTGGCGCGGGTGCCGGTGAACACCATCCATCCGCTGCTCAGGTGTTGCGGCGCGGGATAGAACTGGTCAACCAGTTTTTGCACATCTTCGGCCAGCGTCTCCAAAATGCGGCGGCTTCCCAACAGCCCGTAATCGCTTTCCAGCAAATGGATCAACGCCTGCTGGAAGGTGCGTTGGGCGGTGCCAACATACGCCTGGCTCATTTTTGCCCCCTTTTTTCGGGTGCGGAAGCCCGATTCAGCCGTTGCAACTGGTTTTCCAGCCGTTCCCGACAGGCCGGGCTCGCCTGTTGCTGGTAGATCGCCAGGTATTCCCGCACCAGCGGCAGGCCGATTTGCAGCAACAGGGCAATCTGGCTGTCAGCAAACCCCTGGCGATGTAACTCCACCACCTGCACGAAGGCCTTGATGTAGCGCTGGATCGAAGCCGGACAGTGATGCGTGTGCAAGGCCAGTTGGTCGTAGGTCTCGCCTTGCAGCCAGCGTCCGATGATCTGGGCTTTGTGCGTCTGCCCACGCCCGATTCCTTGCAGATTGCCTCGCGAAGGCAGGGATGCGCCTTGCTTTTGCAAATCCACAAAGTCGCGTTTGATCGTCCGCACCGATGTATGCAAGACCTGCGCCAAGTCTTCCTGTGTGGCTACCGCCCCTTGTTCTACCGCCTCATCCAGCAGGCGTTGGAGACGGATTTGCCGCAACGCTTGTTGCCCATGCTTCGCCTGTATCTGCCGATCCTCCGCACCTGCATCCACTGTCCAGGTGACTTCCACCGTCGGTGTTTGGCTCAACGGCTGACCGCCTCCGCTTCCCTGGCGTACCAGCACCACCCGCACTTGCCCAGGTCGCAACTTTTCGGTTCCACCCGCCAGGCAACTTTCGGCTTCTTCCAGTATGGCTTCCGCCACTTTCGGCGCATAATGGAATTCACGTTCCAGCACGCCCAGAAACCGTTGCTGCGGCGTTTTGGCTTGCAGTCGTTCCAACTCGTGTTCGTTTTGCATCTGTCACCTCGTTTCGATTATAGCGGCCTCGCCGCTTTGGGGAGGTGACATATGACACCATATAGG
>DYJM01000204.1 GCA_020723125.1 Acidithiobacillus ferrivorans | reverse complement strand
CATCCGCTTTCGATGTAAAGATTTTGTTGTCCGGACGGTTTTCAGTACCTTGACAACCCAATATTATAGCCACTGAAGCGCAAATTCACTCTGAGGCATGGCGTTCGGTGCTTCTCAGACGTTCTTGTCCTGGGAAAGACCCATTGAGCGCATGTTTCAGATAAGCGAAAACTCTCGGCAGTCTCGCTCTCTGCCGAGTAGGTCTCGCCAACTGGTTGCTTCAGTTCAATCCAACCCAGGTCCAACTGGAGCGGATCTTCTCTGGGTGTCCGGTGGCGACGGCCACCCAGGCTGCGGTCAACATGGCGATGGCCGCAAACAAGGCGCAACGCTCGACCGCTTCCCAACCGCGCTGTTTCTGGTAGCGCAAGTTGAACGTCAACTTGATGCGGCTATTGGTGCGTTCCACTGCTTCGCGACTGTAAAAAAGCGCTTGATACCAGGGTGAACGCCGTCGCAGAACACAGAAAGCGTCGGTGGCCAAGTCCGCCTGAGGATCATCCGCTCGGCGGGGGTTCTTGGTGATGGCGGGCAAGGCGCGCAGGCGGTTGAGGATCAACTGGAAGATGTGGACGGCATCATAACCCGCATCGCCGATGACGTATCCGCAGTTCTGCTCCAGTTGAGGATGCTGCTTGCACGCCTCTTCGAGCAGCGGTTGAGCCAGGGGGCTGTCGTGAACGCTTCCCCCGGCAAAGCTTAGCGCAAAGGGGAGTTCCGATTTGAAATCCACCACGAACAGCAGGCTGTAACCGAATTGCAGTCCCCCGTCATTGTCTGGGTAACCGCAGAAGGCGGCCTCGGGGTCGCTCTTGCCATTGGGTCGGTCGGGATACTCCTTGCTCACACTACTGTAGGTGGGCAGACGGGTCAGGTCTACGATCCAGACGCGTCCATCAATCACCTTGAGGCGAACCAAGAGTTCGACCAACTCGTGCAAGATGGCCTTCAAGTCATCCAGCGGGAGCAGCATTCGGCGGCGGCTGAATGTAGCTTTGGAGGGAATCTCCCCTGGTCGGAAATTGACTGCCCCAGCCAGGCTGGGTATCTGCTTCAAACGGCGTCTCAACTCGTCGGTGGAGTTGAAATGCAACAGCCAGCGCAAAATATCTGCCAACAGAAAGGAACGCGAACGATACTTGCGCGGCCGATTGGCCGGATCGGGTGGGTCGAGCGCATCCAGGCGTTTCAGCAAGGGGCGCAGACGCTTCTTGAGCAGTTTCAGCACCTTCGATGCACCAATGAACTCATCGAATTCACGCTGCACCTTTGGCCGCTGCCCTTCCGGGCGCGTCTCCTGCTTATCCCCTTCCTTGAAACCATCGTGCACCGCCAGTTCAACCAGGCGTACCGCCGCGACTTGGTCGAAGCCTTGTGCCAAACGATCCAAATCGGCCTGGCTGTGCACTTCCAGCAGTTCACTCCACTGCGGATGGCTCAGAATGTACTGGCAAAAGGCAGGCCAATCCAGTTCCCAGACCCCCTGAGCAACCCACGCGACCAGCGTCGGAATGTCACCCACCTGGTAGACCAGTTCAGGTTGCTTCTGGAATGCCTCCCGAGCCAGTTCCGATGGGGTTTCGAGCATCAGCCGCAACCCCCGCTTGACCAAAGAGACAAAATGGTAGAGTAGGGTGTTGACCAATTCCTGATCTACCTGCTGGCGGAATACCGGCTTGGTTGTGCGCTTTGACCTGCCAACCGTTTTCTTGGAGCGACCCACGCGGCACCTCCTGCTTGGTGAAGATGCCTTTATTTTGCCACAATATTGGGTTGTTAAGGTACGCTAAAGTCAGGTCGCTGACTTATGAAACACTCTGTCACCTCGCTGTCAACGGCGCATCTGGCTGAAATGACACCCAGGCCAGGTCGCCA
>DYJM01000203.1 GCA_020723125.1 Acidithiobacillus ferrivorans | reverse complement strand
GCGGTCGTGCAGGGTGATGTTGGCGCGCGTCACCTGAAGCAGGCCATTCCGTTGGAGTTGATAAAGGGTGCGGCAGACGACTTCGGGAGAGGAAGCCACCCTGGACGCGATCTGGTCGAGGGTCAGGTCCCGTTGCGCCGAACTCTCCGAGACAGGCACTTGTTCCAATAATAATTTTGCCAGGCGGCCTGTGACCGGCTGGAACGCAAGGTCGGCGATCGTCTCCCGCCGCTTGCGGATCAACCTGGTCTGACGAGCCAATAAAGCGCGAATTGCTTCGGGATTTTCAAACAGAACTTGGAGGACGGTCTCGCCCTCCCATTGATAAATTATGCTTTCCTGGACAGCCTCCAGCGTGGACGGCGCGGGTTCCCCGTCGAAAAGTCCATGCGCCCAAAATTCATCCCCCTTCTCCCAGGTGGAGACAACATAACTCCGCCCATCCGCCGAGTGAATGACCGCCCGCAGCCTGCCCGACGCGATCAAGAACACTTTTGTCCATGGATCGCCCTGCCAAACAAGCGTCTTATCCCGTTCCAGCACACGTCGGACAGCCAGTGAAATCAGTCGTTGTTTCTGCGCGTCTGTGAATTTCCCCATCACTTCGGCTTTTTCCAACAAGGCAACCAAATCGGGCATGATTCTAATCCTTTCCAACTGCAAGGAATGTCACATATTCTTGACAAATATCAAGGTAGGATTGGACAAAGACAGATATTATATGTGCATGTCATCACAACCTGAACCCAGTTCAGGACAAATTATATCATCGGAGGAAGAATGTTACTTTCCACACCCCGTCAGGTACGTCTCGCAGTGGTCACCCTTGTGGTGATCGCCGCAATCCTCATGATTGCGGTTATCCCCTTCATCGGGTTCGACATGGTCAACCCGATCGTCAAATACCAACAGGCGCGTATCGAAAAATTCACAGCCGAAGGCAACCCGCAGGCGCCTCTTCTGACTCTCACCGTCTGGCTCGTCAGTTTCTTTTTCCCGTTCTGGAGCACGATGTCGCTCATTGCTGGAATCGCACTGCTGGTGATCGCACTTCCGCTTTACCGCGGTGAACGCTGGACGCGTGGATTGGCCCTACTGCTCCTAGCGGTGCCGGCCATCGGCGGAGCATACATGATCGTTCCATGGATGAATTTTGTGGGGAGTGTAGAGGGAGGATTCCCGCCTGCAGTCGCTATAATGACCATCGGCCTGATCCCGTACTTTGCAATTCTCCTCGCCGAAAAAGTGGACCTGACCCAGAAAGTCGTGGACTTCCTCGTCTTCCTGATGCTGGGCGTGACTGCGGCGGAAAACTTTGCCAACGGACACGCGGCTTTCCGTGTCCTGTACGGACACCCGGCCCGTCCGCTGTTTGCCGAGGGAATTGCCATTACCTATTTCGGCTGGCTGACCTTGTGGATTGGCATGGGGGTATGCATCGCGGCCATCTACCTACTGGGAGAGAAGAAGATTTCGGGCTGGTACGCCGGGTTGATTGGCGGTCTTGTAACACTGATAGGCAGTGGAGCCACCCACTATGTCCGCCACGCCACCAACGATTATCTCTACGGCGCATTGATGGGGTTGGCCCTCGTGGTTATGTTCCTGATCCCTGTTTTCAAGCAACGCCTGTTGAACGAATATTCAGGCTGAGCGCATTCTCCTTTGCAACCCGGGGCCTGTGCCGACAGGTCCCGGGTTTGCTTTGTTGTTCTTATCTCGCCAACACCTGACCCCTGTATAGCATGGCTGTCAAAAGGATAAATTCAGCGTGAAAAAAGCGCCGACAACTTTTGCGTTATCCCCAATTCAGGAGACGATTTTACGCAATAGCGCAAAACTCACTTTTGGACTTTTGGGGAATCTCTGGGATAACCC
>DYJM01000202.1 GCA_020723125.1 Acidithiobacillus ferrivorans | reverse complement strand
TCTTGCGGTTGTTCTCAATCTTGTCGTCAAGGGTGCCCAGAATGTGGGCGATGCGAGACATTTCAGATTTGTCATCAAACACGTATATCGGCATTTCTCTTAGAGAGCCTAGGGGAACATACTGCTGTGTCGTGCCTCTGGAAACTTCCCTAAGATAATTTTGCGCGAAATCTGTACGAAGATAATAGTAAAGCCATTTCCCGTCGGCTTCATTACGTGACTTGAAAAGACCCACATTCTTTATTGCAAAATGTGGTTCATTTTTAACTAAAGCAACCTCACCGATTGTGCCAATCATCGAAATTAATACATCCCATTGATTAACTTTGCTTCGCTTTACTATTTCATAATAATCATCCTCAGATACTTGGTAACAAGCATTGATTTCTATCTGTCCTGATTTTAGGTGTTTTGATGTTACGTAACTGTTCACCACCCCGTGCTTCACGCATCGTTTTGATGTAGAATTGCCGCAAGTTATCAAGCCACAAGGACGATATGAATCAGCCTGACCTGAGTGCGATGGATCATGCCGCCAAGGATGATCTGATCCGATTTCTTCTCGCGGAGAATGCGGAACTGAAGTCACGGATAACCGCCCTTGAAGTCCGTTTGGCTAAAGACAGCCACAATTCCAGCAAGCCGCCGTCCTCGGACGGTCTGCGCAAGCCCGCACCGAAATCCCTGCGTCAGGCGGGACAGCGCCCAAAAGGTGGGCAGAAAGGGCACAAAGGCTCCTCGCTGGAACGCATCTCCAAACCGGATCGGGTGATTATTCATCCCTTGCCGACCACCTGTGATGCCTGTGGTAACCCGCTGAGCGAGACCCACGTATCGGAAGTCCGCCAGGTTTTTGACATCCCGCCGCAGCAGATTGAAGTCACCGAACATCGCGTTCTGGAAGCACTCTGCACCTGCGGCAAGGTACATCGGAGCGACTTTCCAGAAGGGGTTACAGCCACCACGCAGTATGGTCCACGGGTACAAGCCACCGTCGTCTATCTCACCCAGCACCATATGCTGCCGATCCTGCGTACCGCCCAGATCCTGCGCGATACCTGTGGGGTCGCCCTGTCGCCGGGTGCTGTGGTCAGAATGATTCGCACCGCAGCCGACAATCTGGCGCCTGCCGTCGCGGACATTGCGGACGCCGTCCGGGAAGCCCATGTGGCCCATTTCGATGAAACAGGGATGCGGGTCGCGGGCAAGCTCCACTGGCTGCACACGGCCGCAACCTCCCATTTGACCTGGGTGGGCATACATACTCGCCGTGGACAAGAGGCGTTCGATGCTTTCGGCATTCTGCCGGGATTCCAGGGAACCGCCATCCATGATGGCTGGGCGTCCTACCGGAAATATGACTGCCGCCACGGCCTGTGCAATGCGCATCACCTGCGGGAGTTAACCTGTATCCACGAGCTGTACGGCCAACGCTGGGCGAAGAATATGATCGACCTGCTCGTTGCCGCTCATCGGGATGTGGCCGATGGACCGCTCAGCGATGACCGGATGGCTCAAATCAACGCGGACTACACCACGATACTGGCCAAAGGCGACACGATCCACCCGATCAAGAGGCGCAAGGATGGCTCCGCGCATCGGAAGCAATCCTATCCGACCAATCTGTTGCGACGACTGCGTGAATATCGTGAGGATGTCCTGCGTTTCCTCTCGGATCCGGAGGTGCCCTTCACCAACAACATCGCAGAACAGGCTGTGCGGATGCCCAAGGTTAAACAGAAAATCTCCGGCTGTTTCCGGACCTTTGATGGGGCAGCCGCCTTCTGCACAATCCGATCCTATCTGGAAACCTTACGCAAGCAGGGCGTCGATCTGCTGCACGCGTTGGTTCAGTCTTTTCAGGGGGAAACCCCGCAGCCCACCTTGGGGTAACTGTACCCCTGGTGAACAGTTAC
>DYJM01000201.1 GCA_020723125.1 Acidithiobacillus ferrivorans | reverse complement strand
CGACAAGGGATACCCTTGCAGGGTCAAGCGGGTATGCTCCGGGTAGACTTCAAATGAGAGAACGATGATACTTCGGTAACATTTTATTTGAAAGAACGCGCTGTCTTGACGAAAGAATAACCACATGATACCATGCTCCCCGCCCAGGAAATTATTGTTTCACCAGAAAGGTCTTTTATGGTTGAAAACCCTGCACATGATTATGATGACGAGATTGACCTGCGCGAAATTGTGCTGACTCTTTGGAAGAAACGCTGGTTGATTCTGGCGCTGACCCTGATCGCCGCCCTGCTTGCCTACGCGGTCAGCGCCTGGCTCCTGCCCAGGCAATACCAGGCAACTGCATACATCACGATCGGACAGCCCCAGGTTCGATACACGTCCGCGAACAGCCTGCTATTTTTACCCGCCACCCCCGACATTCGGGCGCTGCCGGAACTATTGATGGCGGAGGCTGTTTTGGAACAGGTGGCGGAGGATCCTCGCATCGCGCCCCTGCTTGCTTCGGACGAAGCGCGATTGACTGGCAAAATGCAGGTTAACATGCTGGGCACCACCCAACTCCGCTTTCAGGTCACCGATACCGACGCGGAGCGGGCCGCCACCCTTGCGAACGTATGGGCAGAAAAGGCGGCAGACTGGACCGAAAGCGCGTATGGCCTCGGCGCGCTCACCGCAACCCTTGACACCCAGATTTCCCAGACACAGCAGGACTACGCCCAGGCTCAATCCGCCCTGGAAACCTTCCTGGCGCAGGATCAAAGGCCTGTTCTCCAAAGTCAGTTGAATGCGCAACGTGACACGTATGGCTGTCTGGAAAGGCGAGTGATCGCGGCCAACGCCCTTCTGAAGCGCCTGGGAGAAATGGAAACGAGGCTTATTCCATCCGATGAGCCCCTTTCTTTGTCCGATGCGATTCTCCTGGCTTCCGTCCAGCAGGATGTTGATTCGCTGGAAACCTGTGGCAGCTCAGCAACAATCTTGCAATCTCCCTCTCCCATGTTGTTCGCTGGTATCAGTTCAACTCGAGGGCTTGAAGTGATTGTTGGTTATCGCCAGAGTCTCGAACAACGCATTGCGGATACCCGGCATGAGCAGGAAGCCTTGCAGGAAGAGATCCTGAAATTGCAGGTTGAAATTGAGCAGTTGGGCTACCAGTTTGCCGAGTACGCCCGCCAGCGCGATCAGGCCGCTGCACTCTATGGTCAATTGACCTATCAGCAGGCTTTGGTGGAAAACGTCCTTCAACAAAGTGGGCGCGTGGCACACGTCAGCGTCGAAGCGGTGGCCCCGCAGCGGCCCTCTTCGCCGCGACCGGCGGTCAACGCGGTCCTGGCCGGAATGGGTATGGCGGTTCTGGTCGGCGCGATCGTGTTGTTGCGCGCCAACTGGTCCGAGCCGAAATGAAAGCCGGTACGGTCCTCTCCCCACAGCAGCGCCTGGACCTGGCCGCTTTGATGCAAGCCCGGGCGGCGGACAGCGCCTATCACGAGGCAGCCGCACAAACCGCCAGGGTTCAATATGCCCTGGCTCTCAACCCGCCGCAGGTTTTGAATCGGGCCGTGCAGCCCATCGGGCCGGTCAAACCGAAGACCCTGCTGAACACCGCCTTGGGCGCGGCGCTGGGCGGCATGTTGGGCGTCTTTTGGGTCTTTGCCGCCGCCTGGTGGCGGAACAGTGCGGAGGCGAAAGATAAGTAGGATCTAAGAAAGATGAAGGTTGGATGCGTGATACCGTATCATGATATAATCCCGCCTGTTGTGTACCCAACTTAACCACCCCAAAAGGAGAGACCCCGATAGCAAAAGTTAAATTGAACCCGGTTTTGGAACAAATCCGTGGACAGGTCGGCGACCTGGTCTTCAAACGCTACGGTGAGAAAACCGTCATCAGCCAAAAGCCGGATATAAGCGGCACGGAAGCGACGCCCGCTCAGGAA
>DYJM01000200.1 GCA_020723125.1 Acidithiobacillus ferrivorans | reverse complement strand
TCCAGCATCCGGCGGGAGGCCTTGGGTGGGGTGTGCGTGATCCAACTCTGCCCCCGAATAGGACCAATCGATCTTGAATGGGCGTTGTCTCATTAGCCCTTTCTTGTCGACCCAATCGCCAAGTTCCTTGGCGACAGTTTGAGAAACACACACGGCGCCATCGCTCTCGGCAACGACCTCCAGCCAGCGTGTAAATCCTTCTGCTGCCCCAGGGCCAAAATACTCGGGCATCAAAACACACAACAGATCATGGACAAGGAACTCGACTCTTACTCCCTGCCTGCGTAATTCCTGATAAAAATGTCGCTTCGCTACCTGCACATGGGGCTGTAGATCCAACATAAAAAAAATATCTTCCGGCGTATAGTCAATCGGCTCATCGTGTAAACCATCGCTCGGTATTCCTAAAAAGCCTGCAGTAAATTTGCGCGCGTAGCGGTAGGGCTGATCGCCGGTTGCATAGACAGGCTCGACGCGATAGCCTTCCGGTGGGTTGTGCAGCCACTCCTTAAGGATGTTACGCACGACGCGCTGGATGCCTGTTCCGATATCACGCTGCACCAGTTCAGAGATATCCACCAGCAGTTGGCGGCGCGGGTAGTTTTGCCCAACCAGAGCCACCTTGAGCTTTTCTGTGCTTTTTTGCCATGTGGACCAGGGCATTCCCTTTGAGCTTGGATACTGGTTGGTGCGGTATTTTTCCAGCCAAACGTTGAGCGCTGCGGCCAGCTCTTGCGCGGTTTCGCCCTGGAAGTAATCGGCATGGTCGCCGGCGACTTCGCGAAACACTGGGATATCCCGGGCAATGATGGGCAAGCCGTGTTGTGCAGCCTCAATGAGCGAGAGACCGAAGTCTTCGTTGAGGCTGGCGGCGATGAGACATGTGCTTTCGGCATAGACCTTGTCCAAATATTCATCGCTGATGCCTTCGAGCCAAAACAGGCGGCGTCCCTTCTCGGAATGGGTCCGCAGTCGCTCAACGAGGGCTTCGGTTTTCCAGCCCTGCTGGCCAACAAGAACCAGATTGATGTCTTTCCCGTTCTGCCATAGCTGTTCGACCGCTTCGAGGATTTGTTGCTGCCGCTTGCGCGGCTCGATGGTAGAGACGCACAAAAAAGTGGGGCGCTGGCGCAAGGTGTGCAGCACCGTTTGCGCAGCGTCCGGCAAGCCACGTGAGGGTTTGGAACCGTCGATATCCGCCCCATTGTGAACCCAACAGGTACGAAAGGTGGGCGATCGCGGAACCGCATGCTCGTCGATCCAGGCTTCGAAGGCATCCGCGGTCGCCCTGGAAACACAAACCGCACCATCGGTCGAGGCAATCATGGCCAGCCATTGTTCGTGCAGCTCCTTGGCGTCCGAATCCTTGAACAGGTCGGCAAGCTGGATGGGCAGCAGATCATGCACCAGAAACTTGACCACCACGCCTTCGTTCATGAGCCTGCGGTAGAAATCCGCATGTGCAAGCTGCACGTGGTGCTGCATGTCCAGACCGAAAAATATGTCCCCTCGCTGCCAGCGCATAGGATCATCGTTGACCCCTGCCTCGTCTAGGCCAAGAAAGTGGAGCGTAAAGCGACGGGCATAGCGGTAACCCCCTGCGCGTGTGGCGTAGACCGGTTCGACCCGGAAGCCCGCTGGTGGAGATTGCAGCAGCCATTTGAGATAATTGCGCACCACGCGCTGCACACCTGTTGCGGCATCGCGCTGGGACAGTGCAGATACATCCAGCAGCAATTGGCGTTCAATGCCTGCACTCTCATTTTGCGCGAGATAGTGCGACAAGGTAACCAATTCGGCATCGTTCGGCTGTGTCATACGCTCAGCAATGGCGCAGAGCAACCGGTTATGGGCAAGTGAGCGGTTCAGATATGCGATTTCCGCCTCCGCCCGGCTCGACAATGACTCCCACGCGGCAATGGCCTGTTTGGCCGTCTCGTCCCAGGAAAACTTT